>JACPPP010000197.1 GCA_016190935.1 Armatimonadota bacterium
AATCTAAAATCTAAAATCTAAAATCTAAAATCTAAAATCCCCGTCCCCCTTGAGCCTGGCGATTTCGGCCATCACCCGGTGACCGACCTCTTCTATCGCGTCCCTGTCCATTCCACGGTCATACAAATCATCGAAAGTAATACGTTCTCCGAAGACTACGCGGACTCGGGCGAAGTGAAACCTGATCGAATGCCTCGGCAGGAGCGCGTCGGTATCGATCAGTGCTACTGGCAATACGGGCGCTCTGGACTTGAGAGCAATCATTCCGATCCCTGCCTCAGCTTCCATAAGCTTCCCGTCCGGGCTCCTTGTGCCCTCCGGGAAGATGCAGATCACCTTTCCATCAGACAGGAGATCCAGCGCGCGCTTAATGGCCCTTCTGTCCGCCGTGTTCTGCCGCACCGGGAAAGCGCCGACCCCCCTGATCAGAAAGCCGAGCACGGGTATCTCAAAAAGCTCCTGCTTGGCCATAAAGTGAACCTGACGGCTGCAAGCGGCGCCGACCGTCGGCGGGTCAATATAGCTTACATGGTTCGGCGCAAGTATGACCGGCCCATTTACCGGCACATTCTTCGCCCCGACGATCTTCAATCGGCCCATCGTCCCGCAGATCAAGCGCGAAAGAAATCTTCCTATCCAGTACAGCATTCCTTCACCTTGCTATCATGGATGTCTATCACCTTCTGGACGACCTCTTCGACGCTCATGTCGTCGGTATCGATGAGCGCTGCATCATCCGCTTTTCTGAGCGGCGCCATTGCTCTTGAGCTGTCCCGCTGGTCTCGCTCGCGGATTTCCGCCGCCACCTTTTCGACTTCCGCTGGGATTCCAGCCGCCTCAAGGTCTTTATGCCTTCTTCGGGCGCGCTCCTCTGGCGAGGCGGTAAGGAAAATCTTTACCTCTGCGTCGGGGAATACATAGGTTCCTATGTCACGGCCTTCCATCACGACGCCCCCCTGCGCTCCCATCTTCCGCTGCAGCTCAACCAGCCTGTGCCTCACCCCGGGTATCGCTGAAACCGGGCTTGACAATCTGGTTGCCTCCGGTGTCCTAACAGCTTCCGTCAGGTCATCTCCGTCCGTAAAGATGTGCTGCGCGCCATCTATCTCTTTTAAAAAGTAAATGTCCAGATTGTTTGCGAGGTCCACAATCCGGTCGGGATCGTCGAGCGGAATCCGCGACTCGGCGGCCTTGACCGCGACCGCCCGGTACATCGCGCCCGTATCTATGTAGAGGTATCCGAGCTTCGCGGCCACCCCCCTGGCTACCGTGCTCTTTCCCGCGCCAGCCGGTCCGTCTATTGCTATGATGGGTTTACGCATAAGGCTATTATACACGATAGCAGCCGGGTTTGCCGCTTATGTATTCACAAAAAACCGGTAGAATTACCTATACCTTCCGGCACGCTTTTTGAACCTATCTTCTATGAAGGCTTGCAAAGGAGGCAGCTTCCTGATGAACTGCAAAATCAGCATGGAAAGCATCGTCTTATCGCTACTCTGCCTGGCCGACATGCTGAGCACACTTATCCTGGTGTCGCTGGGAGTCGCAGTGGAGCAGAACCCACTTATGGCTGCGTGCCTCCGTCATAGCCCGGTAACTTTTCTGCTCATCAAGACCGCGAGCTTTGTTCCGTTCATTCTTCTTACAGAATGGTACAGGCGGCGAAACCCCGCTTTTGCGAGAAGCGCAGCTCGAATAGCTATCGTTCTCTATGCATCCACTTACGTAATTCTCACAGCCGGGGTAAACTTCACATAATTGTAGAGCGGAATTGAGGAAGATAGGAATGGTCTGAGACGGGGAATTCTGGATTCCCCGCTTCCCCATTTTCCCCGTCTCCCCGGTTCAGTAGTTGTTTTGTCGACATCACGTCTTATCTGGCTAACACTCGCGTGCGAAACAGAAGGATGCGATTTGAAATCGCAGGGATTGTCTTTTGGGTGTGATGACGATATCGCACCAGATCGTGGGGCGATCAGGTGTACCGCCGGAAGGGCCGCACGGGGACGTGCGGCATATCTGGCCCGGCGCGTCACGGGCCGGGCCATCGGAATCTCTATATTGATCGCCGGGGAGATTCCTCCCCGGCGCGCGTGTGGCGGACATCCGTCCGGCCCCTGGCACCCGACACCCGGCCCCTGCTGAAAGCTGATAGCTGGCGGCTGACAGCTTCTTCCCTGCCAACCGGGATGCCTTCGAGTGGACTTATAATGTTCCCTTGGTGCTGGGAACGCCCTTGATCCGCTCGCTCGTCGAAACTGCCTCGCCGAGCGATCTCGCGAACGACTTGAACGCAGCTTCGACAATGTGATGGGGGTTGCTTCCGGTAAGCTGCCGGATATGGACGGTCATCTTCGCATTCCGAGCCAGGGAAGTAAAGAACTCCTCAACGAGATCGGAAGGTAGTTCACCAATCGACTCCGTAGGAACGCTGAGGGAATATTCGAGATGGCCGCGCCCGCTTATATCGATGGAGGTCATAACGAGGGCTTCGTCCATTGGCGACGTAGTTGAGCCGTAGCGCTTAATGCCCTCTTTTGTTCCGAGCGCCCGGTCTACCGCCTGTCCGAGGGCTATTCCGACGTCTTCAACTGTATGATGCGGGTCGATCTCAAGGTCTCCGGAGGCCTTTACGTCCAGATCGACCAGTGAATGGCGGGAAAGCTGATCCAGCATGTGGTCGAAGAACCCGACTCCGGTGCTGATCGCGCTCTCCCCGGAGCCGTCGAGGTTTATCCTCACCCTTACATCCGTTTCTTTCGTTTGTCTATGTACCTCAGCGGTTCTTGCCACCAAAGGCCCCCCTTGGAGTTGTGGGTTATGAGTTTTGAGTTTTGAGTTGGTGATCTCGCGGGGACACCCGGCCCCGCGAGCCAGGGCCATCCAGGGCCTCATAACTCCTCTTTTGGACAGTGCCCGTCTAATGCGTGATACCGGAACCGGGGAAGAGATGAATGATCTGAGAGGGGGAATTTCAGATTCCCCGCTTCCCAATCTTCCCCGTCTCCCCGGTTCAGGAGTTTACAACACATAGCTCATCGCTCATTGCTAGAACAGCAGAATGTCAGTCTCGTCCTGACCGTAGATTTCGAATTCCCGGTCGAGACCCACGATGCGCAAGATCCTCATCACGTGAGGGCGCACTCCGGTGATGCGGATAGGATCAGACTCGCCTGTGGTTTCACTCCTGGCCCTCATTAGCGCCTGGATGCCCGCAGAATCAAGATAGTCCACGCCGCTCAGGTCGATTGTCGGCGCACGGCCGCTTTCGTCGGCGCACCTGACAATTGCCTCATAGAATCGTGGCGCAGTGCTTAAGTCGATCTCTCCCTTCACCCGTACGAGACTGCCCTCGATCACACACTCGACGGGCGGGTCTCCAGATCCCTTTTCACTCACTCGCGTTCCTCCATGCCTGCCCTGGATGTGGTAGCGGACACACCGTTCAGCCATTCACACTATAGCGCGTAATGGCCGCTTGGTCAAGGGGCCAGGCATAATAGTGATCCCGGTGTTGTCTTATAATTATGGAGGACAAACTTTGGAGTGCGGGAGCGATCAGCTCCCGCTTTTCTTATCGGCTGTGGTAAAGGCCGACAACCTATCCACCACTCTACCACCCTGCACCATCTGTGGAATCTACATAATCTGCGGAATCTGTGGTTCAGCGAATCATACCAATCAGCTTCTCAGCGATTCAGGAGGTAAACAATGGCTCTTCTTATCCTTTCAGTGCTACAGTCCTTCCGTGCTTCCGTAGAGATAATCAGCGCGCAAATAAAGAAGTGCGCAAAACGAATTATCTCCACGCTCAGCCCACGCTCAGATCCGTTTTCCAAGAACGCGAAATTTGAGCGTGAAGAACGGGGAGTTCCGATGGCCGGGGATATCCATCCACTATGATGGCCGGGGAGATTCCTCCCCGGCGCGCGTGTGGCGGACATCCGTCCGGCCCCTGGCCCATGCCAAAGGCTGACTGCTGACAGCTTCTTTCGCGCAATTAGCGGCTCAGAGGACCAGGGGAATCAGCGATCCACTTCTCCCAAAACTACATCAAGCGAACCCAGGATTGCTACAACGTCGGCGACTTTCCAGCCGCGGACCATCTGCGCCAGCGCCTGTAGAGTGATGAACGACGGCGCCCTCCATTTCATTCTGTAGGGCTTCGGAGTCCCATCGCTTACCAGATACACACCCAGGTCACCTCGGGCGGACTCTATGTGGTGGTACGCCTCGCCGGCCGGCGCTTTGAAAACCGCGGGCAGCTTATACTTGAGTTCTCCCTCAGGGATGCCGTCCAGAGCCTGCTCGATAATCTTCAGGCTCTCGCTGATCTCCTGAACCCTCACAAGGAACCTGGAAAGGCTGTCTCCTGCAGGCTGCGTGGCCACGTTGAACTCGAAACGGTCGTAGATCGAGTAGGGGTCCGACCTGCGGACGTCATAAGCGACGCCGGAGCCGCGAATGTTCGGGCCGCTCAGGCCGTATTCCGTCGCATCTTCGGCGCTGATGACACCGACGTCCCTCATCCTGATGATGAAAATCTCGTTGTCGGTCAGCAGGTCGTTGTATTCGCGGAGCATAGCCCTCTGCTGCTTAATGTAGGCGCGGCACTTAGAATCGAAGCAGGCGGTCAGGTCTCTGCTCACCCCTCCAGGCCTGAAATAGTTGTATGTGAGCCGTGCGCCGCAGGTCATCTCGAAAAGATCGAGTATCAGTTCCCTCTCGCGGAAGGCGTAGAGGAATGGAGTTGTCGCGCCGAGGTCCAAGCCCATAGTGCCGAAGTAGACCAGGTGGCTTGCGATCCGCTGGAGTTCCATCACTATAACGCGGATGTATTCGGCCTTCTCGGAGACTTCTATCCCTGCAAGCTTCTCGATCGCGCCCACGTAGGCCGCGTTGTTCATCATCGAGGCCAGATAGTCGAAGCGGTCGGTGATGGGGATGAACTGGATATAGCTCCGCATCTCGGCGAGCTTCTCCATCCCGCGGTGCAGATAACCAACATCGGGTTTGGCATCGATCACAACTTCCCCGTCCAGCACCAGCTCGACGCGCAGGACTCCGTGGGTGCTGGGGTGCTGCGGGCCCATGTTGAGCTGGATTTCCTCCGTCCGAAGCTTGCCCGGAGCACAGACAACCCTGCCGTCCGTGATCCTGCACTCCGGTGGCATCTCCGGCTTGCAGGTCTCCCACTCCGCCGACCAGTCCTCGGGAAGACCGTGGCGGTCGTCCTCAGGAATGACATAGTCCTTCCGCAGCGGGTACCCCTCCCAATCGTCGGGCAGGAGGATGCGGCGGAGTTCCGGATGGTTTTTGAACCTGACCCCAAGCAGGTCGTAGATCTCGCGCTCCTGCCAGTTCGCGCCGCGCCAGACCGGAGTGACAGAGTCCACGGAGGGATCGTCCCTGTTCAGATCGGTCCTCAGCACTATCTTTTCGCCTTTTGCCATCGACGTCAGGTGGTAAATGAGCTCGATTCTGTCCTGCCTGTCAACTCCGGTTATGCTCGCGGGATAGTCGAAATGAAGCGCGGGGGTCTCTTTTAGAAATTGGCATATAGGCAACACGGATTCGGGCTTGATCTTGAGTTCGACCGCGCCGTCAGCCGCGCCTGATTCGATTATGTCTTCTGCGAAGTGCTGACGGACTGCCGATTCGATCATCTCGCTCACTGCTGGGCTACCTCCTCGGCCTCGGGCTTGCGGACCTTCGCGCTTGCCTCAGCCTTCATTCTCTTGTGGATTGCAAGGCAGGCGTCGATCAGAGCCTCCGGCCTGGGCGGACAGCCGGCAAGGTAAATGTCTACTGGAATCACCAGGTCTACACCCCGCACGACGGAGTAAGAATCGTGGAACGGCCCGCCGGCGTTCGCGCAGCTTCCCATCGCGATCACGTACCTGGGTTCCGCCATCTGTTCCCACAGCCTGCGGACGCGAGGAGCCATTTTCTTCGTCACCGTCCCGGCGACGATCATCAGGTCGGACTGTCTCGGGCTTGCGCGGAAGATCATCCCGAACCTGTCGAAGTCGTATCTCGCGGCCCCGGTTGCCATAAGCTCTATACCGCAGCACGCAAGGCCGAACAACATATACCACAGCGAAGACTGGCGCGCCCACGCGAGCGCCTGCTCGACGGTAGTAAGGACCAGGCTTCCCCCTGGTATAGGCTCTATAAATGCATCGATTGGACGCTTAATAGCTTCGACTTTTCTTATTCCCACCTAAGAACTCCCTTCTTCCAGGCGTAGACCAGGCCGATTGCCAGCACGCCTACGAAGATGACCATATCGGCTATTGCAAGCGCGCCGAGGCCGGCGGACTTCATATTGCGCAGGGCCAGCGCCCACGGGAAGATGAACAATACTTCTACGTCAAATATGACAAAGACGAGCATATAAATGTAGTAGCCGGGGCGGAGTTGGACCCAGGCGCTTCCCTTGGGCATCTCGCCGCATTCGTATGTTCTCCTCTTCTGTCCGCCGGGATCGTATGGCCTTACGGCCCACGATGCCAGCAGCGAAACTACGGCGAACCCTACGCCCACCAACAGGAATATAAGTACCCATGTATAGTCGCTAGCCATCAATCGTTCCTTTCATACAGGCTGTCAGCTTTCGGCCATCGGCTCCGCTCCGTTCGGATTCCTCCCGAACGGGAGCCACCGGATGGCCGAGTTTATTATATCACGTTCGCACGCATTGTGAAAATCGCCACCGGCTCTGCGGCTCTGGCGAAACGAGCACTGCTGTGATATAATGGTCACTAACTGGAGGGCAGGGAGCTGAATGGACCAGAATCGAATTCTCTCAGAACTCGTGCAAGGGCACGAAGCATTAGTTTTCTTAATCTTATCAGCACTTATACTCGTTCTGTTTATCACGACTCTGATCTTATTTATCAAACTGGGTAAACTGTCGAAGTATGGTGTGCATGTTACGATGAAAGCAGGCACAACGCCCGTTAGCGAGCCGGAAGGTTTGACCGGGCGGCTGGAAAGGGCTGAGGAGACGATCGTGCTGCTCGAAGAACGGCTGAAGGTGATCAGCCAGGAGTCGGCGCGCAGCATGCAGAAGGTCGGTCTCGTCAGGTTTGATGCTTTTCCGGATGTAGGCGGGGAACAAAGTTTCGCCCTGGCTCTTCTGGACAGGGATCTGAACGGAGTAGTTTTAAGTAATCTCTACAGCCGGTCGGACTCCAGAGTCTATGCGAAAGAGGTTGCAGAGGGGCGGTCGGAACATGCTCTGTCCGACGAGGAGCAGGAAGCTCTGCGCCGAGCAGGAACAGCTTAGCCCGGATTGTGCATCAGCAGTTGCTCGGACTGCTTGTCTGCCGAAGCCTGCTGATGCACAATCCGGCTTAGGCAGAGGATGAAAAATGCCTCAGATTGCCCTCGATCCGCGGAAGACGCCAATGATGAACGCAGGCGACAAATCTTTAGAAAAGTCCCTGATCGAACGTTGCAAACAGGGCGATATCGCAGCGTTTAACGACCTGGTCCAACGATACGAAAAGCGGGTTTTCAACTTTGCGTATCGTATGGCAGGGAATTATGACGACGCGAACGATGTTGCGCAGGAGGCGTTCATTCGCGTCTTCAACTCCATCAACACCTTCCGAGGAGACGCAAACTTTACCACCTGGCTCTACCGCATCGTCACGAACGTGTATCTCGACGAACGGAAGAGACAGAAATCTCATCTGCACACCTCTCTCGAAGACTACGTGGAACTCGACGAGAACACCGTAACCAGGCAGATCGAAGACGGTCGGCCCACTCCTGATCACGTAATTGAGCGCATCGAGCGCGACGACCTGCTGCACAGCGCGATCCAAGAACTCCCGGATTACCAGAGGATTATGGTTGTACTGTACCATACTCAGGGTAAATCCTACGAGGAGATCGCTCAGATCATGAAGCTGCCCATCGGCACGGTCAAATCGAGGCTCAACAGAGCAAGACTCGCTCTTAAAGAAAAATTGGAACCCATACGGGAACTTTTCAATCTATAGTCAAGTCTACACAGTAGGAAAGCAAGGAGCGAAGGGGCACTATGTTCGCTCGGCTGAGCAAATATCGGATCGGAGCTGACATTTTATGAAGTGCGAAAAAGCCCAGGAATTGTTTTCTGATCATCTGGAGATTGCATTGGAGCGGCCGATGGTTGTCGCGTTCGAGCGACATCTTGCCGAGTGCTCCGCCTGCCAACACGACTACACCTCCTTTAAGACCACCTGGCAGATGCTGGAAATGCTGCCCACGATAGAGCCGCCCAAAGGATTTGCCTGCGATGTCGTTATGGAAGCCAGAATGCGGCGCGAAGCCGAGCGGCGCGCGCAGACAGGATGGCAGCGAGTTTTCAGCGAAATGTTTACCTCCAAGCTCGCTTCCAGAGCACTGGCTACCGGGTTTGCAGTCATCTTAGCTTTCTTCCTCAGCATCCAGGTCATTGTGCATACACCTTTGAGAGGCATCATCGGCGCGTGGCTCGTTGCGGCGCCAAGGGCGGATGTTGGCAAAGTCGCTCAGCAGCCCGGCGCAACAGGCCCCGCTATGGCCTGGCTGAAGAGCGGGTTGAGCTTTGCAGTCGATTCATCAGGTCCGGGAACCGGGACCGGCGTTTTCAGGCTCGTTCTCACCCCAAAGGATGCGTCAGCCAAACGTGTGCGCGTCTATCTCATGGAATCGTGGAGCCCACGATTCGACGAAGAGGGATTCAAGCAGGCCAATCTGGTCTTTGAAGACGACATTGGGCCGAATGGTCAGGTAATACCCTTTGTCATAGGACGCAGCCGAGAGCAGCAGGTCGTGACCGCAGTGATCGAGTGGGAGCATGAGAGCAGGAAGTTCCTCGAGGCAGTATTTGTGCCAACGCAGGTCGGCCAGCGGTCGCACGGTGTGTCGATTCGGGATGCGGACCTGTATAGCGCACTGCAGGAAGTGAGCGCTGCGTTCGGCACGATGATCCTCGTAAACGCCGATATCAAACGTGCGGGAAGCGGCATTAACGTTGAGAGCAACAGCGTCGAGGATGCGTTCTACGGCGTGCTTAAAGACTCCGGCCTTATGTGGCGGCCGCTTTCCGGTTCGGAAGTCTATATAGTTGAAAGAAAAATAGAGTAAACCCAATCGGCGGGGCCGTCAAGCGGCCCCGCCCCTGTGCGCCTGTGAGCGTGCATGGCTAGAGAGGTGGAAGTCCTCTTCAGGCATACGCTCTCCGGCCTGTAGCCGACTGTAACTGCGTCACCGTGAGGTGGGGTGGGGAGCAACAGGAGGCGAAAGACCAGTCCGTAGGATGA
>JACPPP010000199.1 GCA_016190935.1 Armatimonadota bacterium
GCTACAGGCCGGAGAGCGTATGCCTGAAGAGGACTTCCACCTCTCTAGCCATGCACGCTCACAGGCGCACATCGGGCGCGGTATCATCACCGCGCCCGAAACAGAACATCCAGGATTTCTAATCCGGGTGCAGAGAAAGCAATGCTAACGATTCCGACTGGTTCATTCCATCGATATATCCCCTTTCATCCCAATAGCTCCCATTTCATCCCAGTTCTGTGGTATAATCAACTATAAAGGGGGCGAACAGAGATGTTCCAACAGACTGTGACGGTGAATGAAGCCGCGCATTATTTGAAAGTCCAGCCTAAGACGGTTCGGGCCTGGATCGCCGCCGGAAAGCTCGCCGCAAGCAAGATCGGCAAGTCCTACAGAATCTCGGCTGAGGAAATGAACCGTGTGCTGGGTATGAAGGACGTCGACCGTGAGCTTAAGGCGTACGATACGGAGCGCAAAGCTCGCATAGCCGCGCTTAAGGACATGCTGAGACTGAGCGGGATAACACAGGACGCGCTGAAGGCTCAGAGGGCAAAGGACCTCGATCTCGAGCGCAATAAGGGTGGAGAGGTCGGCCTGTCGTGACCGTGGTGCTGGATACATCGGCGATAGTCGCTCTGGCAGTGGACGATATGCAGCGTTCGGCAGTCGTGGAGGCCGCTCTGACGAACGAATTGTGCTATATGTCTCCGGTTGCGGTAGCCGAAGCCTACTACTGGCTCCTTGCGCGCGCAGGCAAGCAGCTTGCTGATCATTGGCTTGCGTTTGTAGTATCCGGGCGGGATATCCAAATGGACCCGGATGTGGACCGCGACTTGATCGAACTTGTCGGTGAAGCCCGTCTGTTAGGGGTATCGCCAAGCGGGGCGTTTACAGCCGCGCTTGCCCACAGAAAAGGTGTGCCTGTTCTGTCTGCTGCTCTCGAATACACCGAATTAGAACGGCGCAGGTTCTGTCAGGTGAGATGGATATGAAAGAGTGTCATGTATCTCTCGAAGAGGCCGATAAACCGTCAGAACTGCCTAAAACAAACTGAGGTCGCGGATGAAGGCGTTGCACAGAACAGGCATCGGAGGTAAGGCAATGGCAAATGGTGAAGACAGGATTTGGGAGATGGCTCGGGGTTTTCAGTCGAGCCGGATACTGCTCACAGCGGTCGAGTTGGGAGTCTTCCCAGCCCTTGGAAGCGGGCCCAGGACATCCGAGGAGGTGGCAGCGATGCTACGTACCGACCCTCGTGCGACCGACCGGCTGATGAACGCTCTCGTCGCCCTCGAACTGCTGGTCAAAGAAGGGAATCTCTTCGGCAACTCGCCGGAAGCTCAGGAGGTCCTTGTTCCCGGCGGGCCGGACTATATGGGCGGCGCGCTGATGCATACCGTCAACATGTGGGACAGTTGGTCCACCCTGACCGAAGCGGTTAGAAGAGGGACTTCCGTTCTCGTGCGCGAGGGCGAGGCCCGCGCGGACTGGGTTGTTCCTTTTATCGCTGCGATGCACTACCACTCGAGTCGCGGAGCGGATGACATTGTCGGGCTGATCGATCTGGACGGAGTAGAACGCGTACTCGACGTCGGAGGCGGCAGCGGAGTGTACTCCATCGCCTTCTGCCGCGCCAAGCCGGCCCTGCGGGCCGTCGTCTTCGACCTGCCGGATGTAGTGGGCCTGACCGAGAAGTATGTTCAGCAGGCTGGGATGTCGGGCCGCATAACGACCGCTTCCGGGGACTTCCACGCCGATGAGTTCGGCGGCGGCTTCGACTTGGTATTCCTCTCCGCAATCATTCACATGAACAGCCCGGAAGAGAACATCAGGCTATTCAAGAAGTGCCGCCGCGCGCTGCGAGAGGGAGGGCGGATCGTCGTCCAGGACTTCATAGTGGAAGAAAGCCGCGTCTCTCCACCACACGGAGCCATATTCGCGCTCAACATGCTGGTAGCCACACCGTCGGGCGATACGTATACTGAGGCCGAAGTTACCGCCTGGCTCCAAGCCGCCGGCTTCGCCCCTCCCACCCGCATCGACCCGCCCGGCATCGGCACCACGCTCCTCATAGCGGCCACCTAACCCGACCTATTCACGATCATCAGCAGGCTTCGGCAGACAAGCAGTCCGAAGCAACTAAATTTTTTTCGATTACCCCTTGACAAATCCGTATTTGTGATGCATACTGTTGTATAACACTAAAACAGTAGGCCCGACGTGATACTTCGGATAGATACAACAAGCTCAATACCGGTCTATGCCCAGATAGTGGAGCAAATCAAGCGCGCGATTGCTTCGGGTGCGCTGAGAGGCGGGGAGACGCTCCCGTCGCTGCGCGATACCGCGATCAAGCTGAGGATCAACCCGCTTACGGTCAGCAAGGCATATAAACAGCTTGAGTCCGATGGACTGGTGGAGACCCGGCACGGAATGGGCAGCTTCGTGACGGAGAACACGGAAACGACGAGCGACGGTTTCCGCCGGGATGTGCTCGCTCGGGCTGTGGACGCCCTGCTGGTTGATGCGGTTCATCTCGGCGTCTCGTTTGATGAACTGACCAAGCTCATTGAAGAGAGAATGGAGGCTGCAAATGACAGTTTTGCACAGGACATTGCCCAGAGAGGCCTCAGGGATGGCAGATAGCCGGCATTACGCCATCGAGACTAAGGCGCTTACGAAGCGGTTCGGAAAGCACGTAGCAGTGGACAACCTCACGCTCAGGGTGCCGACCGGCAGCGTGTTCGCGTTCCTCGGCAGAAACGGCGCGGGCAAAACGACCACTATCCGAATTCTGCTCGACCTGCTGAACCGGACGTCCGGAGAGGCCAGCATCCTCGGCCTCGACTGCGTGAAGGATTCGCTTGAGATAAAGAGGCGCATCGGTTACGTGGCGGAGGGGCAGAAGATGTATGACTGGATGAAGGTTGACGAGATCATCTGGTTCTGCAAGGGTTTCTACTCGGACTGGGACGATGCGTTCGCCGCCGAACTCAAGCACAAGCTGGAACTGCCCGGCAGCAGGAAGATCGGAGAGATGAGCCGTGGGATGCAGGCCAAGCTCGCGCTGCTGCTTGCGATGGCCTACCGACCGGAACTCCTGATACTCGATGAGCCGACGGCAGGGCTTGATGTCGTTGTCCGCCGCGATTTCCTGGAAGGGGTGATCGAGCTTATCCAGGAGCAGGGCCGTACTGTGTTTTTCTCCTCCCACATCGTTCACGAGGTCGAGCGGGTGGCCGATTGGGTGGGGATAATCGACAAGGGAAAGCTCATCTGGTGTTCGCCGATGGAGGAGCTCAAGTCGAGTATAAAGCGGCTTGTGCTGAACTTTGATGAGCCGCCAGCGTCCTTCTCCGCGATACCGAACGTGCTTACAGTCGAATCGAGTGGCAGGCAGTCGGAGATTACGGTGAAGGATTTCTCGCCGCAGGCAGTCGCAGCCGCAAAGTCGCTCGGCCCGACAGATATACGCGTTGAGGATTTGGGCCTGGAAGACATATTCGTGGCCCTCGTGGGGAAATCGGAGGAATAACAAATGGCCGGGGCAAGTATCTGGAAAAGGTTGTTGTGGAAGGAGTTCAGGGAAGGGTGGCAGGTGGTACTCTTCACTGTAGTCGCGCCTGCGGTCCTCTTCTCCGTGGCGGGGCGGATTCCGAGCTATCTCAGAGACTACTCCATCTTGTGGGGCATAATCACCGTTATTCTGAAGTTCTCCGGAGCGGCAGGAGTGCATCTGATGATAGCGCTCTGGGCGGCAGCCAAAGGCGGTAGCAGACGCTCCGGCAACCAGGTCGCCGGGCACCTGCCGGTTAGCCCCACTGCTGAGTGGTCTGTGTCCGTACTGCTTCCTGTACTCGCACTCGGAATCCTGGGTTTATGGTTCGGATTGTTCGCCTCCAGAGTTGTACCCGGGATATATACACCGGGCAAAATGATCCTGGCCGGAGCACTCGACCTTGCCGCAACCTATGCGATCTGCTACTTCATCGCACTCATTGTCTCGACTTGGGCAGCCGTGCTCTTTGGGCTTTTCAGAATGGTAGGGGGCACGCTCCTCTCAGTTCTTACCCTCAGGCCGATGTTGGAGCCGGACGCCGTTCGGTTCGTGGCGGGAATCACCCTTGGCGGTGTTGTCGCGGCATTCCTCTTCTTCGCCCTCTCCCAAAAGAGGTCTCTCGGCTTCAGGCAGGGCTTTTCTTTGCTTGTGATGATCATCTTCGCTTTTGGCCCGGCCCTGTTCGGCGTCGATATCGAGTCGATGATTCCTGATAAGTTTGAATATAAGATCTGGGGAGGTAGCGTGATGTCACCTGATGGCTTGCTGACAGTCGAGTGGGTTCTCGCCAAGACCGCCCCGGAGAAGGTTTCGTTCAAGGCCCTCAATCGTTTGACAAACATGACACGGACGAGGAGTTTCGAGTCCGAAACTTGTCTTCTGGGCGCGTCTGATCGGCGGACAGTCTACTTAGCGCAGCAGAGGCCAGCGGAGAGCAGTGTTAGGGTGCTCAGATGGGACGTTCAAACGGGTGACATGAAGGCAGTGAGTGTCCTCAACGCCCGGCCGGGGGTCATTTTGCAGCAAGGGTCCCGGCTCAGCCCTAACAGCCGCTACACAGTCTTGATCTTGAGATCGGTCGTCGGGAACGGACTCGACGTCTGGGTGGTCGATCTACAGACCGGAGGAAACGGTGTAGTGATACCCTGCGCACCACTGAGACAACTTCGAGGGAACGACTGGGTAGGAAACAAGGTGATCCTGGCCTGGCAAGAGGATAGATACGGCGAGTATAACCTCTTAACGACTGACGTAGTGATTGATGCGGAGGCCATGAAAGTCACGGGTACCAGCGAGTCACTGATTCCGTTCGCTTTCGGAGGCAAGAGATGAAGAGACTTCTTTGGAAAGAGTTCCGAGAGAGGTGGCCGTGGGTGGCAGTGCTCGCATTGTCAGTTCTCGGAGTTGTGGTAGCTGGCAAGGGCTACACCTACTGTGGCAGTTTTGAGACTTTTACCGGCTGGGTGGCTCCGTCGGTGCTTGCCGCGCTCTTCCTCGGCATGGGCGCCTACTCCAGTGAACTCGGCTGGGGCACTGCTGACTTCCTGCACTCCCGGCCAATCACCTGGAAAAGGATTCTTTCGGCGAAGCTGCTATTCGGTATCCTGACTATCGCGATAGTCTGTATTGTGGGCGCAGTACTTTACCGGGTCACAATCCCGCAGGCTTACGCAGTTCACGCCACCGTACCGGCGCTTGCCGAGGGCGCGGGGATTGCGAGCCTGATTCTGACGATTGCGTTTCTGATGGGTCTGGTCTCCTCAGTTGTTCTGCCCGGCGCGGTTGGCGCGGCACTAATCTTCTTGGCGATCGTAGTCGGACTCGGAATCGAATGGGCGGCAGTTGATCCCCGAGCCAGGTTTGAACAAGGCGTGGTGCCGAACCTTCCTTACTGGATTATCACAGGATGGTGGCTGGGCGCATCGGTTGCCGCGTTGGTCGTTCTTCGCTTCCGCATAACGCTTCCGATGCCGGTGAGGACTAAACGCTACGCGTCTATGACGCTTCTGACCGTCGCCATACTGTCCCCACTACAATTCGTAGGCCCGTTCCAGCACTGGGAAGAGCTATTCATCCGTCTGAGGCAGTTCAATTCCAGCCCGAGCGGCGACTATATTCTCGTAATGGACTATCTGGACCCATCGCGCTTCCGCCGTAACTGGACCATAAGGCATTACGCTGACCGTGAGGCATGCATCAAACAGGTCAGTTATATGGTTCGGCTGTCCGACGGCGCAAGGGGCGAGATCGATACCTGGAGGGTGGGTTCCGTGCGGAATCCAGATGGAACCGTCAAGCTGTGGACCTATCCTGTGTCGATTGAGAGCTATGCGTGGGCGGGTGAGATAGCCTATGATATCTACTATTCCTCCGATCCCATGGATTCTAATCGGACAAGGATTGACCTGTATAAGGCATGGATTGATCGTAGTGGCGATGTAAGGCAATCGAAAGTCAGGCTGGCAACAATTGACAGGAGAAGTTACCGGTTCCGCTGCCTCGACTCACCCGACCGCAGATACTTCGCTGTCTTGATCGTTAGTCGGAACACGGGCGATGCGTCGCTCAAGATCTTTGATATGTGGCTGGACATAACTCGGCCAGACATCATACCGCTGGACGATATGATAACCGATCCCAAGAGTCGACGCAATGATCTTTGGTGGGAATCGAACACCGAGATCGGCTATTACGATAGGGAGGGCAAGCGGCACGTCATAAGCGTCGGTGAATGACTGCAGCGTATTGTCTAAAGTCGTTTGTCCGGTCAAACCGAAAGACGAGTCAAATCCGAGACAATATCCTCGAATCCGGGGAAAGACGTTCTGATATTTTCGGTGTTGCGAACGAGGGTCTGGCCGCGGGCGGCAAGGCCCGCGACTGTGCACGACATTGCTATCCTGTGATCTCCGTGAGACTCGCACTCCGCCCCTGAAAGCTCAGAGCCGCCTCGGATCACCATTCCATCCGGCTGTTCCTCTATTTCTACTCCGAACTTCGATAGCTCGGATGCCACGGCCGCTATCCGATCCGTCTCCTTGACTCTTAGCTCCTGCGCATCCGCTATCACGGTCTCGCCCGATGCAGCCGCAGCCGCGACGGCAAGTATGGGGATCTCGTCGATGAGCCTTGGTATCGTCTCTCCCCTTATCTCGGTTCCTTTTAGGTTGCTTGTTCGCGCAGTGATGTCCGCAGCAGGCTCTCCAGCCTCCTCTCGCACGTTCTCTACCGTTAGGTCCGCCCCCATAGCTCGGAGAACATCGAGGACTCCGGTGCGGGTAGGGTTGATGCCAACGTTTCGTACGGTGATCTCGGAATCCGGAACGATGAGCGCGGCAACAAGGAAGTAAGCCGCTGAAGATATGTCTCCGGGAACTGTGATATCTCGTGCCTGAAGGCTCGGTCGGCCCAGGACAGTCGCTGTCGTTCCATTGGTTCTGACATCCGCCCCGAACCCACGGAGCATAAGCTCTGTGTGATTCCTGGACAGGGCGGGCTCTGTGACGGAGGTCTCCCCTTCGGTGAAGAGTCCGGCAAGGAGCAACGCGGACTTCACCTGGGCGCTTGCGACCGGAGACTTATAATGGATCGGTTTGAGGTCACCCCCAATGACAGTGAGCGGCGCCCTGTTGCCGCCGTCCCGGCCGTAGATTTGCGCTCCCATCTGTCTGAGCGGCTTCGTCACCCTCCCCATCGGGCGGTTTCTTATCGATTCGTCTCCCGTGATGACACTGTAGAACGGCTGTCCGGCCAGAACGCCGCAGATGAGCCGGATGCCTGTTCCCGAATTGCCGATGTCGATCACGTCGCCCGGCTCCTTAAGCCCGTCCAATCCGTCTCCATGGATTTCAAGCTCCCCCGTAGCTGTGCGTTCGATAGGAATACCCATCCGGCGGAAGGCCGAGACGGTGTTCATGCAGTCCTCGCTCTCAAGGAACCCACGAACGCGCGTGACGCCGACGGCGAGCGACCCCAGAATTACCGCCCGATGGCTGATGGACTTGTCTCCCGGCACTGCTATCTCGCCGCGCAGTCCAGTTGTGCTTTCAACTCTGATCTCGCTCATTCCAATCTTCTAATCCTTTCTGTTGGGGCCGGAATGAGTCAATCGTCTTCCTCGATCTCTTCAAGCGGAGTCACTTCGCCTGCGGGAGATACGCCGATCCGTCTCGAACAGACATCGCAGGCGAATTCCCTTCTGGACATAAAGACTTCGTTCTTGCTCGCGCAGTAGGGACAGAATATCTGTCTGATAGGCTCAGCTTTTTCGAGCCTTTGCATCAGCATCATCTCGTAGAAAGCTATGACACCGGCTATGATTAGAAGGATTATTCCAAAAGCGTTCAGCCCGAAACCGAAAACGGTCAGGAATAGTCCGGCCATGCCAAGGATTGCCGCGAAGCGAAACACCGGGCGGGCCTTGCTCTCAAGGCCTCGAATAGTATCATAATCAGGTTTCTTCAAGTATCCTGGTCCTTCCGCTGTCCTCGGTGAGTTGGGGACAAAATGAAATCGGAGGCGGGTCTATGCCTCCATCGTCAAACTATACACGAAAATGTTACCGGGAAACAGAGATTATGTCAAGAAATCAGGAGCGTGGGACGCATGCCAAAGTCAAGGCTTTATTCCCACGGAAACGCGGAAGTACGGGATCACGGTAGGGAAAGGTAACAGGTGATAGGTGATAGGTGATGGACCGATGGGGCAGCCGCTCGGGGACGTGCGGCATATTTGGACCGGCGCGAGA
>JACPPP010000203.1 GCA_016190935.1 Armatimonadota bacterium
AAGCCTGCTAAAGCGGCTAGAGTCTTGGGTCTATCAGCATGTGGGCTGCAAAGAACAGTCAAAACAGCCCCCACAGCTCGAAAAACTACTCCCAGACACCTCCCAAACTCTACTCTTCCAAAATTGGTGGAGGATCTGGGGGCTCCGCGTTCGCTTGACAATAATCGACTGCGGTGGGTATAATTAAACTAACAAAAGAGAATACTGCGAACGGCTATGGGTATGTGGTAACATTGGAATTGGTTGGCTATTAAGCGTAGTTGCCAATCTCCCCTGCCCGCGAACGTGCTACGAGCCGAGCGCAAAATGGAGGAGGGATTATGGTTGGCACAGGTTCAGGTACGGCCTAACGAACCTCTAGACAGTGCGCTCAAGAGGTTTAAGAAGGCTCTGCAGCAGACTGGTGTTCTCAAAGAAGCCAGAGCTCACGAGCACTACGAGAAGCCTAGCGACAAGAAGCGCAAAGCCGAGGCGGCGCGCCGCCGGAAGATGCGTACCGGCAGATAAAGCGGTCCGAAATGTCGCAGAAACAAAAACTTCAAGAAAATCTGAAGTCCGCGATGAAGGCGAGGGATGAGTTGAGAGTATCAACAATTCGCCTCGCCCTTTCAGCGGTTAGAAATTCTGAAATAGACAGGCGTCGGGAACTGACCGACGAAGAAGTGACGGAGGTGCTTGCGCGGGAAAGTAAGCGAAGGCGCGAGGCCATAGAAGGAGCAGAAAAGGCCAGGCGGCCTGATGTTGCAGACAGAGAAAGAAGTGAGCTTGAGATCCTCTCGGAGTATCTGCCAAGACAGCTAAGCGAGGAAGAAATAGAGGCAATTGCCAGAGAAGTCATCGCTGAAACAGGAGCTGCGGGCCCGAAGGATCGAGGGCGAGTAATGGGCGCGCTGATGCAGCGACTACGTGGACGCGCGGACGGCAAGATGGTAGGTCAAGTCGTCGAGCGCATTCTTCAATCGTAATCCCGCACAATATGAGACCTCATTTGCCTCTGCGAGCCAGAGGTCGAAAAAAAGATTCCGATAAAAAGAACGGCAAACGCCGGAGGATAGATACCCAGAGGGCAGGACTCGCAGTCGCTACGATTGTGGTCTTGTCCGTTCTTCTTTGTATCCATCTTCTACCGGACAGGGTTCCGCTCGTCCCCGGAGACGTTGCTCCGAACGATATAAGAGCCCACAGGCCCGTTAGATACCTCGACGTATACGAAACCAAGAGGCAGCAGTCCGAAGCGGCCTCAGTGGTCCACAAGATCTACGACCGCGTCCCTTACGCGCTGAATGAATCCCTTCGCAAGTTGAGCAGCTTGTTCGAGATAATTGTTGATGTTCGCGCAGATCAGTTGATGGGAAGCTCAACCGAGGAAGCTGCCCACGCAAGAGAGGAAGTCAAGAACCAACTGGGGATTGAGGTTCCGTTCGATGCGCTGCTCACTCTTGTGCGAGCGCAGGAGCCGGTTACGAGCGATGTAAGAGAAGTAACGGTCAGGCTGGTGCGCGAGACGATGTCCAATGACCTTAAAGACGACGTCTCTGAGATGAGGAAGGCGCACACCAAAGTAGATTCTGCCGCTCGCGATGCGTTGGGTAATACTAAGTTCGCTGCCGCCGCAGCGGAGATCGCAAAAGCCATTGTCAGGCCGAACATGATCTCAAACTACGATAAGACGGCGGCTGAGAGAGAACGAGCCGTTGCAGCGGTCAAGCCCGTCTATGCCTACGTGCGAAGCGGAGAGCTGATTATCGCAAAGGGACAGCGGGTTACCCAGGAACACATGGAGAAGTTTACCGCGCTCGGGCTCAGACAGCGGAGGATTGACTACAGAACCGTCATCTCCCTTTCGGCGCTGGTCTCGTTCTTCGTGGGACTGGTGATCATCTACCTCGCGAGATACCAGCCGGTTATCTATCGCAACACGCGACTGCTGCTGATGCTCTCTCTGGTGGTCGTTGCCAGCACGCTCGGTCTGAAGCTCGGCGGAGGAATGCTGGGGATTAAGCTTTCGGGACTCCAACTTGCCTACATAGGCATGATCTTCACCACAACAGCGGGAATGGTCCTCGCCGCGCTTCTTAATCCTCAGGTGGCGGTGCTCATAGTGGCGATGCTCTCGATTGTCTCAGGGCTGGTGATGAACAACGAATTGAGGTATACGACCTCGACTCTGGTGTCCGCCCTTGTGGCTATCTATGCCGTGGCTACGATCAGGGGCAGGGCAGACCAGCTTCGCGCCTTTGCAGTCATCGCTGTTACGAACGTCGCGATAATGTGGATCATCGGCGGGCTGTTTGGCGATTCACCGGGAGACATGCTGATAGGCTCGGTCTGGGCCGTGCTTATCATAGCTCCTGCAGCTACTACGCTTTTCTGGTATCTGACATGGGTGCTGGAAAGGCCGTTCAGGGTCACGACGCACATCTCGCTGCTCGAGCTCGCGGACACTAACAAGCCGCTTCTTAGAAGGATGGTCGTCGAGGCCCCTGGCACGTATACGCACAGCATGGCCGTCGGGCACCTGGCCGAGGCAGCCGCCGAGTCGATAGGCGCAGACTCGCTCTTCGTGAGAGTTGCAGCTTACTATCACGATATCGGTAAGATACGCAGGCCGCAGTTCTTCGTCGAAAACCAGATTATGGAGAATGTGCACGACAGGTTGAATCCCACCCTTTCCGCGCTGGTCATAACATCGCACATCAAAGACGGGCTTGAGGTTGCGCGGGAGTTTAAGCTTCCGCTGAGCATCCAGGAGATCATAGTACAGCACCACGGGACCTCGCTCATTCAATATTTCTACAACCAGGCATCCGGACGGATAGAACCCTCAGCCGCGTTCGAACAACAGTTCAGGTACGATGGCCCGAAGCCGATGTCCAAGGAAGCAGCGATAGTTATGCTGGCGGACTCTGTGGAGGCTGCGTCGAGGAGCCTGCCCAAGCCGACGGTCCCGGCGCTTGAGACCCTGGTCCGAAAAATAATTAGCGACAAAGTGCAGGACGGGCAGCTTAACAATTCGGAACTTACATTCCGGGACATAGGCGTAATCGAAGAGACGTTTGTCAGGACGCTCGCAGGCGCGTTGCACGCGCGTGTCGAATATCAGAACGGTATCTCGTCAGATAGTGAGAAGATTGCGGACGATGGAAATCTTGATCAAGAACTCCCAGCCGCTTCCGGTGAATAGCGACAGGTTGGCAGCGACTGCTGAGAAGGCGCTCACATCCGAAGGATGCTCGGAATCATCGGAGGTCAGTATCTTATTGACGGATGACGCCGGTATAACCGAACTCAACCGAGAGTACCGTGGCCAAGACAGGCCCACCGATGTGCTCTCTTTTTATCAGGCCGAGGGTCAGGGTGAGCATGACGATGTGCTTGGGGACGTCGTGATCTCAGTTGAGACCGCCCAACGGCAGTCAGACGAGCGTGGAAAGCTCCTGGACGATGAGATGGACCTTCTCGTCACGCACGGTATACTGCATCTGCTGGGATATACCGATTATACGAAAGAGTCGGCGCGCCGGATGCAGGCAAGAGCCGCACAGATAATCGGCGCCGAAGCGGCGAGATGAGCGATGAGGTAACAGGTGACAGGTAACAGGTGACAGGTAACAGGTAACAGGTAACAGGTAACAGAGGGCCTTCCCATGCCCCATGACCCATGACCCTTACCGACACCCAACACCCAACACCTAGCCCCTGCCGAAGGCTGACGGCTGATAGCTGACTGCTGAGAGCTTTTATGAGAATCAAGAACCCGTTGAATGGCTTTAAATACGCGATGGAAGGCGTGGCGCACGTCTTCCGCACGCAGCGGCACATGAGGTTCCATTTCCTCGTGCTTTTTCTGGTGCTGCTCGTGAGCCTGGTATCCAACAGAAACCGGACTGAGGTGCTGGTGCTGCTGTTTACGGTCACGCTCGTGCTGATGGCAGAGATGTTCAACACAGCGGTAGAGGCGCTGGTGGACCTGGTGACGCAGACGTATCATCCGCTGGCGAAGTTCGCCAAAGATATAGCAGCGGGAGCTGTTTTGATAACGGTCATGAACGCTTTCGTCGTCGGCTTTCTGCTGTTCTTCGGAGGCAGCGAGTGGCCGGACATCACCGGCCCCCTCGGGCTTAGGGAACCGAAATGGCCGACGGTGGCCGCCGTAGGATTTATCCTGCTCGCGGTGCTTGTTACGATGGGGAAGGTCCGAGGCGGAAGGGGAAAACTCTGGAAGGGCGGAGTAGTAAGCGCACATTCAGCCATTGGGTTCTTTTTGTGCGTAACCATACTTTACGTATCGAGGAGCATTGCGGCTGCAGCTCTGGCCTTTGCTATGGCGGCGCTGATAGCTCAGAGCCGGGTGGAGGCGAAAATACACACGGTTATGGAGGTCGTGACAGGGGCGATCATAGCGGTTGCGCTGTCGGTCGCGGTTTACTGGTTTATTGTGCCGCCTTAAGGAGGGCAGCTAGTTTTGGAAGGGGATCCTGATAGTATAGTACCACAATTATTGTTAATATTGCTTTTTGTGCTGTTGAACGCATTCTTTGCGGCTGCTGAAATTGCCCTGGTTTCAGTCAGAAGAACGAGAATAAAGCAGTTGGCCGAGGAAGGCAACCGGCGGGCGAGGACCGTTCACGCGCTGCTAGATAACCCGCCGCGGTTCATGGCGACCATCCAGATAGGAGTGACGCTGGTCGGCTTCCTCGCTTCGGCTATTGGCGCCGTGAGCCTGGCGGGGCCGCTGGCGAGCCTGTTCCGTGAGTCGGGGGTAGGCTTCATTGTAAACAACGCGCTTGGCATCGCGGTGTTCCTCATAACTGTAGTTATTGGGTTCGTGACGCTCGTTGTCGGCGAGGTGGGGCCTAAGAGCCTTGCCCTGCAGCACGCAGAGAAACTTGCGCTCTGGGTCGGCGGGCTGATCAACTTCATCTCCATCCTTATGGCTCCGGCTGTAAAGCTTGTAACGGTGGCCAGCAACTTGCTCGTCAAGCCCTTCGGCGGCGAAGTCAAGTATTCTGCTCCGATCGTCACTGAGGAAGAGCTCAAGATGCTCGTTGACGCCGGTAAGGAAGAAGGTGTCCTTGAAGAGGACGAGAAGGAGATGATCCACTCCATCTTCGAGTTCACCGATACAATTGTCCGGCAGGTGATGGTCCCGCGGATAGACATGAGGTGCGTGGAGGTGACCGCGAGCCTGGGAGAACTCCTTGAGGTCATCATGCGCTACGGCCACTCGAGGATACCGGTCTACGCGGAGAACGTTGACAACATCCTGGGTATCGTTCACGCTAAGGACCTTCTGCCGGTTCTCAAGGAGGAGTTGCACGACTTCGATATCCGCGCTGTGATGCGTCCGGCCTACTTCATCCCGGAGGCGAAGAAGATCGACGAACTGCTGGCCGAGTTCAAGCTCAGCAAGATTCAGATGGCGATCGTCCGCGACGAATATGGCGGTACGGCCGGACTGGTTACGCTCGAAGACTTGCTAGAGGAGATCGTCGGGGACATTATGGACGAATACGATATCGAGGAGAGGATGATCGAGCTGATCGACCCTGACCACGCCATCGTAAGCGCCAGGATGGATGTGGACGATCTGAACGACCAGATGAACCTCGACATACCGGAGAGCGAGGACTACGAGACGATTGGAGGGTTCGTGTTCGGACTCTTCGGGCGGCAGCCTGCTGAGGGTGAATCGGTCGAATACGATGGAGTCGTTTTCACAGTAAGAGACATCGATGGCGGCAGGCTGCACAAGATAGCAATCGAGCGAAAGCCCGCGCCTGAACCTGTTGAGAACGTCGAGGGCCGTCAGGCGAACGGCAGAGACGGCCGCACCAACGGAAGTTAGTGCGGTCTTAGGAAAATATAGCTCATTTTGAGCGTGAAAGTCTGATATTGATGAGAAATGAAGGCTTGGGTTTATCGCTTTATGTGTTGTTATGGAAGGATTATTGGGGCGGACAAGCCGCCCTTCTTCCATGAACAACTCCTGAGTCGGCGCTTGGGTCGCTCCCCAGCGTTGCCCTATCCTCCACTCAGGTCGATTGCAGTTCAGCATAAAAGGAACTTCCATAACAACATCAATGCGATAAACCCAAATGCAGTGCGGTTTTCACGCGAAGCGTGCCCGCGCCGCAGGCGCGGTTAGTTCACACGTGTTCGGGTGGTGCCCGTCTAACGCATGGTACCAGAACCGCGGAAGCGGGAAAGGAATTGAGCTGCGGAATTCTTTGCCTTCCGCAGCTCAATTCCTTCCGCGTCTCCGCGGTTCTGGAGGCAAGACAAGCGAACATGGAGCCACCATGATAAAGCCAGTGCCCGATCTCCGCATCCGGCAGGCGGCAATACTGCGAGATGGCTTCGGGATTTAGGAAATCCTGATCTGGCTCTGGGGTGGCGATTCGGAGATCGCCACCCAACTTGGGCTCACTTGTTTTAATGCGTAAGCCCTGCCCGTGTCCGCCCGGATCCTCCACCAAATTTTTGTTAGCCAGGCATTTTAAGGGGGAAAAAGGGCAGCAAGTGTCGAAGTAGTAATCACCAGAGAGGTGAACAGATGCGCTTAGATGGATTGCTGCCATACGAGTATGTAGAA
>JACPPP010000200.1 GCA_016190935.1 Armatimonadota bacterium
AAGCCTGCTAAAGCGGCTAGAGTCTTGGGTCTATCAGCATGTGGGCTGCAAAGAACAGTCAAAACAGCCCCCACAGCTCGAAAAACTACTCCCAGACACCTCCCAAACTCTACTCTTCCAAAATTGGTGGAGGATCTGGGCTAACGGCGTGTGTTTGACATCCACGACGTCATAGGACACGGAACCCTCGAACAGGAAATGAGAAAGTCCTCGAAGACTCTCCTGGGCATACACGCCAATGGAAAGATCACAAACTCTCTTGCTCTGCAGAACCCAATTGTCATTCACAATTTCTCGCATAGCGCGCTGGATAGAATAGTAATGCGGCATCAAGCCCCCATCCGCACCAACAGGACCCTGCCAGTCGTGATAGGTGCCGCGCATGCCCAAGCCGGGCCAATTATCTCCTCCAGCGAAAAGGTACATGCTTATTCCCTTAAAGCCGCTTATGTAGGACCACATGAGGAACAGATATATGTCATCGGGTTCCAACTGTGGATAGTCGAACCAGTAGCCGCACTCCGCCTCCCAGATCGTAGCAGGCCCTGGAGAGCATTCCTCGACGATCGATGCACCCAGTTCACACAGGTAAGCCAGTCCTATGGCTCCTAGACCGGTCTCGTAGAGATGGTAGTAGCAGTCAACGCCAAACACCACGCCCGGCGATTGCACGGCGGCTTCTTTCTGAACGGTCACCTCGTTTGGATTGCCGCTGTTTGTGGTCAGGGTTACGTCAACACCGGCATCTCGGACAGTCTTCTCTAGCCACTGAACGTATGCCGGAATGTATACCTCGTGGTAAAACGACGCATAGTCAGCTTCGACGACATCCTTCTTGGCCGTGGCGAGATCCTCCCATGATACTGCCGCAAAGTCCGCACACTTGATCCCGTATGCCTCACAGAGGGATTCCGGCGCGCCATATCTTTGGCGAAGAAAGCTTGGATAGTGCCCTTCCCGTCGTCCCATTCCTATTGCTTCAGGCGATCGGTCCATGCCCGCTAGCCAAGTTTGCGCACCAGGGATTTCGTTGCACAGTTGCCACAGGGAGATTGGGCCGGATCGGTTCTCGAAGTAAGGCTTGACGAAATCCGTCACTGCTCTTAACCAATTGCCTGCTTTCTCAAGATAGACCGGATGCAGGTAGGACACCGCGGCTTCCTCCGGGTTTCGCGCCTCCGAGCCGCGCACGAGTTTGCCGTCCCGCAGAACCATGCTTTCGACCTCGGGATAATTCTTCTGCAGCCAGCCCGGCCAGCCTGTTCGCACCATCTCGGCATATACAAGCGGCCCAGGCCTGATGAACAAAGTGAGACCACTCGCGGCAACAAGATCCAACCACAACTTCAAGTTGCGCCTGGGATTAGTCGAGCCTACGAAATCGAACTTCCCTTCCTCCAGCTCGTGAACCTCCCATGGAACATAGCTGGCGACAGCATTGCATCCCGCATCCTTGAGCTGGACCAAACGCTCATTCCACACTTCAGGATCCATCCGGAAATAGTGCAACTCGCCGCATAGAAGAGGCGTCGGACTGTTATTCGTAATGTATTGGTCGTTACTCACGCGAAGCATGTCTCGGCTCCAGTGCCATCGGTCCACGTCGGTTCCCGCGAAAGGTGAATCGATCCACTTACAGTTTATCATGCGACCTCGCCGTTGTCAACTGTTGTTTGGCGTGAATTCATTGACCTTAACTTCTCCAAAGTGGTACAATTCAGCAGCATTCCAAAGGATTACCTGCGTGTCTAAACGAGGCTGGTATCGATATCGATGAGGAAGCCGAAGAGAACTACACTTTCCGATGTAGCAGAAAAGGCCGGGGTATCACGTACTGCCGCGGCATATATACTTAGTAAGACTCGAGGTGGTTTCGCGAAGGAAACAGTTGAGAGGGTTACCAACGCCGCGAGAGAGTTCGGGTTCCGCCCAAATCCTATAGCCCGCAGTCTGCAAAGCGTCGCGGCAGTTTTTGTCGTGATCGGTAATCCTGGGTATCCAGATGTTCATAGTGTTGATGTTGACAATGTCTGGGTTGGTCGGCTGACCACCCAGCATCTGATAGATTTTGGGCATCGAAGGCTGGCCTATATAGCTCCTGGAGATTCTTACGCCTATGGCAATGATAGAGTCGAGGGGTTCCTCTTGGCGTGCAAGGAGGCCAGCCTGCCAGAGAGAGACGCAATTGTGATCCGGGATGACGATTCTATGTCTGGTGGATACAGGGCTATGCAGGAACTGCTTCAAGTCGCTCCAACCGTGACAGGTGTATGTGCAGTTGATGATGCAATGGCGTATGGCGCCGTAAAGGCCATTAACGACGCAGGACTGTCCGTTCCAAATGATATCTCAATTGTCGGATGCAACAACGACTTCTTTATGGCAACAGATCCAGACTTCTTGACCACAGTCAATCTCAATTTCGTTGAGCCGGGAAGTGCCGCGACACGTAAATTGTTTGCATTGATCGACCATCGGGATGTGTCGCCAAGGGATCTGATATCGGATATTCATCTTATATGTCGGAAATCATCAGCACCACCAAAGTCGTAACAGTGACTCGTCAGCCAACTACCAACTAATCCCTCGTCTGTCTGATTATGCAAGACCTGTTGACAAACTTCCAAAGTCATGGCAGAATGTGAATCGATCCACTTTATCGTCACTTCGGAGCCATTCGGTAATTTTCGCAAAGGACAAATTGATGAAGACACTAACTGTTTACCTGTTGGGCGCGGTATTCGCGCAATTACTGTTGTTGGGCGCCGCGTTGACCAGTGACTGTGCTGAAATCGATCACGCGGCCCAGTCGCAGAGTCCGTCACTTGGCAGTTGCGATATCATAGGTGGCGAGTGGCAGGCAACAGACAGGGGTTTCGCACAGAGAAACCACGATGGAGTCTCCTTACTCGTGGGTAGGGACGTCATGGACAATTATACCGTGTGCGTAGATGTAAGATTCTCCGGCGCGCCGTGCAGAGGATCCAAAGCCGGACTCGTCCTCCAACTCGCCGACAAACAGAACTATCTTGTTTTCTCCCTTAAGCACAAGGAGGGTGGGAGCTTCGCAGTTCTCAGGATCGAGGTTGATCCTGGACGAAAGATAACAGGCGATCTCTGCCGGGTGCCCATTAAGCTGAGCAATTGGCATAGACTCAGGGCCGACGTCCACGGAGTCGATATCTGCTGCTATCTCGATGGCAGGCAGGTTGCCAGCTACACGTTCGTCGGGACACCGGTGTGGATAGCACCAGGCGAGAAGACTTGGCCGAAGGACCTTACGAGTGGCAGAGTAGGTTTGGTGACAGTTGACACTGCGGCGGAGTTCAAGGACCTGAGAATCGTTCCGCTGAAAGACTTCTCGATCATTGTCACACCTCAGACCGGACGTAGAGACGAAAACGGCGATTTGCTGCCCAGGCAGTCCTATGCTGAGACCATGAGATGGTTTACTGACTGGCTAATCCCATTCCGATGAGGTTGTGAACAAAGACGGGCTGGCGCCGACAGTAAGCCATCTGCCTATCTACCTCGCAACCAATTGGCTTAACTCTGACGATTCCGTATCACAAACTGAAGGCGAGTTCGCTTTCAACCACGCCTTGCTCATCTCCGGTCTCATCAGATACTACGTTTTCACTGGCGACAGGAGAGCATTGGAGCCCGCGAAAAAGGCATCGGACTGGCACATTGCCAACAGTTGCGCTCCGAGTGGCCCGTTGCCCTATCTTTGTCCAAGTTTTGTGCAGTGGCAAAAAGACGGGACATGGAAAGACAGGGACGCAATCTGGACAGACCAACAATGGGGTATTGAGCCCGACAAGTCGGCTTACATGGGCTACTCGTTCATGAAGCTCTACGCGGCGACGGGCGAGCGGAAGTACCTCGAAGCGGCAAAGAACATTGCATCTACGCTGAGGAAGCTCCAGCGCGCGGACGGGAGTTGGCCGTTTCGAATCTCTCCAAAGACTGGAGAAGTCACCGGCGAGTACAGTTGCAGTCAGCTCTGGTACGTCTGGCTCTTCGAGAATTTGGCGAAGATAACGTCGGACAAGTCTTATCTGGAGAACAGAGATAAAGCGTTTCGTTGGCTGCTCGATAACCCGGTCAAGACCAATCGATGGAGCGGCCTATATGGCGACAACCCCAACGGAAACGAGGCGCTCGATCAATGGGTTGCGCTGGAAACGGCTATGTACCTGCTCGATAATCGCGATGCGGATCCAGGCTACGTTGGAATGGCCAAGGACATTTTCGGCTATGTAGACCGGAAGCTGGTGGTGCCGGAGGGTTTGCATCATGGAGTGCGAGGGATTGTTGAACAGACGCAGGTTTACCCCGTTGTCCTGGTCCATCACAATATCCGGCTGGCGGAAGGTTACGCCAAGCTATGGGAGGCCACGGGAGACTCAACAGCAAAGAAGCTGGCGCTTCAGATCGCTAACTCCACAACCTGGTGTCTGATGTCCGACGGGAAAATGCGACTTGGGTTCGGTGAATTTGCATCGGGCATTCCTCTGGTTCCGTTGTGGAACGACCAGTACTGCCGGATAATGACGACGATTCCGGAAACTGCGCCTGATGGCGAGAATCACATACTGCAGACGAGTGGCTTCGCAGTTCGTGCGGCGTATTCGCGGACGTCGGTGAAATATGCGACTCTTGCTGACAGTCACGACGTCCTGAAGGTGGTCAAACGGCCGATGTCGGTACTCGCTGGAGGCCAAGTCCTAAGTGAAGCATCTGTGCTCCGGAATGTGGATGAAGGCTGGCACTACGATGAAAACACGCACGTTCTAAGAATCAAGCACAAGAAACCCGACGTCGTGATAAAGCTTCTGTGATACGATAATGGTGCGGACGCTGTCCCACGCGGAACCTCAAGCATGGAGAGGAGCTATTAAGGAATTGGATTGGCAGGCAAAGTGGATATGGTGTAAGGGCGAAGCATCGCCTCGCAATTTCTATTGGTGCGCGCGCAATCGGTTCGAAGTTCCAGATGGCTTTGGTGCGGTCAGTCTGAACATCACGGCTGACTCTCGCTACAGCCTGTGGGTTAATGGGAACTACGTCGGCCATGGCCCGGTGCGGGCTTTTACGCACAGGTGGCGTTACGACACTTATGATATTTCCCGTTACGTCACTGCCTGCTCGAATGTAGCGGCGGTGCTGGTGCAGCATTTTGGGCACTCTACTTTTCAGTATCTGGAAGCGCGTGGCGGACTGCTGGCGCAGATTGACTGCGACTGCAAGGTCGTGGCGGCAAGCGATGAGACTTGGCGCGGGTTGCCTCACCCGTCTTACTCCAGGCGCACGCCACGCGTTTCCTGTCAGAAGGCGTGGGTTGAACACTTCGACGCAAGACTGGGACCAGAGAGATGGACAGAGGCCGGTTTCGACGACTCTCAGTGGGATGCGGCCGTGGTCGTGGGGGAAGCCGGCTGTGATCCCTGGTCGGAGCTGCTGCCGCGCGACATCCCGTTGCTTACTCAGGAGCCGGTATATCCGGTTCGCGTCTTGCGCGCGCAAGCAGTCCGTCCTCCCAGGCAAGTGTGGAGCATGGATATCAAGCCCAACCTGCTGCCGGGTGACCTCACAGCGAGCAAAAGATTTCTACCAGGATTGCTGGCAACCACACTTCATTGCTCACAGACGATGACGGTATCGATCTCCCGGATCGGTGAGAAGTGCCGCGCACTGCGTATAGACGGCAAGGACGTATCCCTGGAGTCAGCTCCGGATGGGATCGAACTGACGGCCGGACAGCACCTTCTTGTGGCAGACACGATGCAGGAGGTTCACGATTTCTCTGCTGTCATCGTATTCGACTACGCAGAGGGATATCTCGAATTAAGCGCGCCGTTGCAAGGCGAAGCTCAGCACCCGTTCGTCACCATAGGCCCACTCTCGTCAAATGAAGACACCGCGTATCGCCAGGCATGGGATGCGACGAAGCCACAGGAGATTGCCGGACATCCCGCCGCACAGACTATTCGTACAGAACATACGGTTCCCGACGATGTTGCCGCGCTTACCTCCTTTGCTCGCTCACTCGGACACGACGTGCGGATCGCAAGTAAGGACGCAATGCTTGTCGACAACGAGGACGAGACAACGATCAGCGCCGGCGCTGATGTAGAAGTATTGTTGGACTTTGGCAAAGAGGTGGTCGGGTTCATAGAAATTGATCTCACCACGCCCGAGGGCGTGGTGATTGATTTTAGTGGAATTGAAAACATTCAGGACGGGCGAATCCAGTGGACCTCTACCGGTCCACATGGTCTGAACAATGTGTTTCGTTACACAACTCGCCAGGGCAGGCAGAGTTGGCGATCTGTAGTTCGACGGGGGTTCCGTTACGCTACTCTCACATTCCGCTTTCCGAAGGGGTGCAGCGAGCCGGTAAGAGTCCGCACCATTCGGTGTTACCTCAACACCTATCCCTACGCCGAACGCGGACAGTTTGAGTGCAACGAGGCTCTTCTGAATGACGCGTGGGAGATATCACGTTACACAGTCCGTCTGTGCAGCGAAGACACTTATGTCGACTGTCCCGCCTATGAACAGACATATTGGGTAGGTGACGCGAGAAACGAAAGTCTCTACGGCTATATGGCATTCGGCGATTACAATCTCGCACGGCGATGCCTTCTGCTCGCCGGAGAGTCGCTATGGCGGTCGCCGCTCGTAGAGAGCCAGGTTCCTAGCGGTTGGCAGAACATCCTCACGGCATGGAGTCTCCTCTGGGTTATCGCGTGCGAGGAGCACTATCTGTTCACGGGGGATCCGGCCTTCCTGGAGGAGGTCTACCCACGGATACGCCATCAGAACTTCAACATCCGGGAACGATTCATCAACGCGCGGGGACTGCTCGATATCACGGCGTGGAACATGCTCGACTGGGCACCGATGGATACGCCGGACAGCGGGATCGTGTCGCATCAGAACATGTGGTGTGTGGAAGCATTCGAACGCAGCGCCAGGATCGCGGAAGTCCTTGGCAGGCTTGATGACGCCGAACAATACAGAAAGTGGGCCGACTCTCTTAGAGCAGCCATTGATGAGCATCTGTGGGACGAACGGAAGCAGGCGTACATTGACAGCATTCACGCGGACGGGGAACGAAGCCGGGTTTTCAGCCAGCAGACGCAAGCCGTTGCATATCTGTGCAACGTAGTGCCGGTTGAGAAGCGAGGTATGTTCGAGCGATACCTTACTGACGTGCCGGAAGGTTGGGTGAGGACGGGCAGCCCATTTATGATGTCGTTCGCCATCGAAGCGCTGGCAAAGGCCGGTGACAAGGGTCGGATTTTACAACTGATCCGAACCTGGTGGGGTCTGATGCTCGAACACAACGCTACCACCTGCTGGGAGACATTCCCCGACGCCCTGGGGAAGGACTGGCATACGAGAAGCTACTGCCATGCGTGGAGTGCGGCGCCCGTATTTGCGCTGCCGTCTTATGTCTTGGGTGTGCGACCCATCGAGCCCGGGTTCAAGCGGTTTGAGGTGCGGCCATATCTGGGCGATCTGGAGCGGGCCAGAGGCGCCGTGCCCACTCCGCAGGGTGAGATTCATGTCGATGTTCACCGGGAAGACGATACTGCGGTACTCACCTTCGTCGTGCCTGAAAACACGACCGCGATGGTAGATGGCAAGGCCTATCCCCCGGGAACGCACACTCGGGACCGACGGGATTTGACCCAACAAATTTGCTCTGATTGTTTGCTTGCGGCAAAAAAAACAAAAAAGCACTTGACGAATACGGAATTACATGATATTAATGAATGTGGATCGATCCACTTGTTGTTTCGGATCGGTGCACTCAGCATCAGAAAGGCTTGGGAGGTGATAGTTCGCAATATAACCTGATCAGCAGACTCCTGGGTAGCAGCGCACGGTCGAGGTGGCGGGGATCGAGGCGCACTGCTGACGGGAACTGCACCCGGTAAGGCAGCACACCGATTACGGCGGGCTGCTGACTTCAAAACAACACAAAAGGATGAAACGGAGGAAAAAGATGAAAGTAACATTGGTTTTAGTTGTAGTTATGTCTCTGATGATCGCGATGTCAGCTTCGGCTGTGGTCCAGGAGTTTCAGAACAGCGTGAACGGCTACGCGGGTGGCCAGAGTACGAGCATTTCTTCAAATCACGCCAACCAGGACATTGGAGGAAGCTGGGGCGGTTATGCAACCGTCCTGCAGCAGAACTATGGCACAGTAGCTTTGGCGAAGTTCGACGGCATGGGTATTCCGACCGGGGCTACGATCAACAGCGCGACTCTGCGGGCCTACTGAGGCGTGTTCAGCTCGGGACAAACCGTGACGGCTCAAACGATCACGCTTCTTAAGGACTGGAACGCCGGTACAGGCAACGCCGCGCCGCCCGCCGATGGCGTGGCCACGTGGAATTCGGCCAGGTACAACGAGGAGCAGTGGGAGACACCGGGCGCTCTCGGCGCGACCGATCAAGCTGACATAGTTGATCCGACGTTCAGCAATTGGCCGGCAGGGTATTGGGACTGGTTTGATGTAGACGTGACGGCATCTCTGCAGCAGCAGGCCGATAGCGGCAACTACTACGGTTGGGTCATTCGTTATGTGGACGGGTTCACCGATCACGCCCGGATGAACAACTGGCTTACCGGGCCGTATAGCCCTAAGCTGATTGTGGACTACACACCGCCTGCGAACATGGTCCAGATCAGCAACGTCAACTGCACATTCAGCGAGACGACCGCAACGGTGACGTGGACGACGGATATTCCGTCCTCCAGCATTGTCGACTACGGCCTCACGGTGACCTATGGCACAACCGTCACCGGCCCCGACGGCGTAACGGAACACACCGTGACGATACCAGGCATAACCCCGAACACACCGGTCGTCCACTACAGGATCAAGTCGAGCGCAGCCGAATATACCACCGGCGAGAGCAGCGACAAGATCATGCCGACCCTTCACATCTATCCCGAGAGCATATTCATAGTGCCTGTCGCTCCGGATTCCGTCAAGATCATGTGGGTATTCAGGGACTATCACGTCACGGATCCGCCCGAAGATCCGATCATCTACGGAACCTACGAGATCGAGTGGGGCGAGACTTCAGCCTACGGCAACTCCGGCGACCACATTAACATTGGCGGCGTTTTCGGCTGGAACGGGCACGACCACGGCGCGATACTTACCGGCCTGAAGTCGAGCACTACCTACCACTTCAAGGTGAGAGAACGCCAGAGCATAGACGACGAGAGCAACACCTACCTGTACGCCGAGTCCGGCGACATGACTTTCACTACCATCGGTCCCAACGACGTGGTCGCGAACTATCGTTATGAGACCGGCGTCTACGAGGGTGCTCATGACAATACAATGAACCCCGCCGACGGGGATCCCGGCGTGCATTGGGGCGGCAACATTTACTTGAACACTCATGGTGGTTGGGATTGGATCGTGAAGTTCAACGATCTGAACATTCCCTCCGGCTCAACGGCGAAGAAAGCGTATCTTCAAGTGTGGGGCTCGGTCTGGGGCGAGTCGAAGGCAACCCTCAACTGCCATGGTTTGCTCAAGGACTGGGGCGAATCCAGCCGCAACGGCGTTGCGGTTGGCGATGGAGAATCGAGCTGGCTGTGGGCGATGTACCCCACTACCCAGTGGGCTGTCGGCGGCGCCAAAGGCGATGGGACCGATCGCAACGCTACACCCGACGATTCCGTCGTGCTGACCAACTGGTGGTCTTACAGATCATGGGACGTCACCGATTCGTTCCTGGAGCAGAACTCGGCCGGCACATACTATGGCTGGATGGTTGAGCGGGATCCGAGTGACCCGTACACATCAGGGGACGGGCTAATATTCTCTGCCAGGGAATTCAGCATGGTCCAGATGCGGCCGGCGCTGACAGTGGTCTTCGAGCCGGCGTCGATCGGGCCGAAGATCGGCGAACTAAAGAATCTGCCGGATGACAGCGACGCGTCGGTTCTTAACCGGACCGCGACCATGTTGTTCATGTTTGACGACCCGATGGGGTTCTACATCGAGGACTCTGACCGATCCTCCGGCATCTTTGTGGCGACCTCTGCGATAGTGAGTGAAGGCGCCAAGGTGAGCGTAACCGGAAAGATGGCTACGATGCCATCGGGCGAGCGCTACATCGAGACTTCCAGCGGGAGCGTGAACGTGCTGTCAAACGGTGGAATGCCGGGACTACTCGGTATGACCAACACGGTGCTCGGTGCGCCGCTTACCGGCCCCGGGATGAGCAACGTCGGCCTGCTCGCGAAGATTACTGGTAAGGTTACCTCGATCGTGAACAGCTATACATTCTACATTGACGACGGTTCCAGCGTCACAGCCGACGGAGGCAACCTCGGCGTCAAGGTAGTAGCCAATGAGAACGCAACTGTGAATGAAGGAGATTACGTGAGCGTTGTGGGGGTAGTAAGTGTGGGTCTGGACGGCTCACAGGCGTATCCGGTGCTGAGAACGACCGGCTCGACAAGAGTGGTCGTGTTACAGGCTGCAACTCCCTGACATTAACTGAGCGGGATAGAGGAGGGGCCTGCGCAGGCCCCTCCTCCTGTCAGTGCCGGAGCTCGGAAGGATAAGTTGATGAAGTCGTTTTGCCTGCTGGTGCTGATCCTTGTCATTATAGTGATCCTGGCCACGCCAAGCACGGCCACAAGCCCGGCTATTCTCTTCGCATATTACAATTACCCTGGCAGGGACGTCGATACGCAGTACAGGCACGAGTTGCAGGCTCTAGCCCGATCTATTCATGAGCGCGGAAGCCGGCCCGTAAAT
>JACPPP010000219.1 GCA_016190935.1 Armatimonadota bacterium
AAGCCTGCTAAAGCGGCTAGAGTCTTGGGTCTATCAGCATGTGGGCTGCAAAGAACAGTCAAAACAGCCCCCACAGCTCGAAAAACTACTCCCAGACACCTCCCAAACTCTACTCTTCCAAAATTGGTGGAGGATCTGGGAAGCTTTGCCCCTCTTGTGCTCAGGCGCAGTTTATGACATAATTGATAAGAAGCGGTTCAAGACTATGAGTCATAATGGTAAAAGTATTGGTTGAAAAAGACAGCACGGGCGTACTTGCCGGGAATGGCGAGTGGACAGCCTCTTGGATATGGTGCGAGGGTGAAGCTCGCCCGAGAAACTTCTATCTTTACGCAAGAAAGACCTTCAAACTGCCCTCCAGGCCCACCAGAGCAACTATCCGGATCACGGCGGACAGCCGCTATAAGCTGTTCATCAACGGCAGTTACGTCGGCCGCGGGCCGGTTCCCTCCGATCCCCACAGACAAAGCTACGACACTTACGATATAGCCGGTCACCTGACCAGAGGCGATAACGTAATCGCAGTGCTCGTCCACCATTTCGGCCAGGGCACCTATAGCTACATGCCGGGCAGGGCGGCTTTTATTGCCGAGGCGGAAATCGAGTGGGAAAAGGGCAGCGTCAAGATCGTTACCGATGACACCTGGCATGTTCTTCCTGCACCGCCTTGGACTCAGGAGGGCGCGCGCATGAGCCGCAGGCTCGGTTTCCAGGAGGTCTACGATGCTCGGCTGGAGCCCGAGGGATGGACTTCCACCAGGTTCCGCGACCACAAATGGTCACAGGCGAGGGTGCTCGGCAGACCGCCGATGCAGCCCTTCGACCGGCTTCTGCCCCGGCAGGCGCGGCTCCCGTCCGAGCGCATCGCAATTCCCACTGCCGTTGTTTCCATACACGATGCGCCAGACCTGCCGGACGACGTCGGGCCACCGGAAGTGCCGCGCTTTATGGCCGGCGAAAAACTCATGCCGCTTCAGGCCGGCAGGGTCGATAGAGCAGAGAGGCTTTTGAGCGAAAAAGAGGATGCGGCCACGGTTAAAGCCGGAGAGCACGGCGGCGTGTCGATCATCCTGGACTTCGGACGGGAGGTCTTCGGAAGCGTCGAGATCAGTGTTGCTCAAGCAAACGGCGGGATGATCGACATAGGCTACAGCGAAATTCTTGAGAACGGCCGCGTCAGGCCGGACCGTGGAGATATTCGCTATTCCGACCGGCTGATCCTGCGCAGCGGTAAACAGAAGTGGTGCAGCTTCGAGCCGCGCGCTTTTCGATACATGCAGCTCGATTTCCGCAACTGTCCGAAGCCCGTGTCAATAAGCCGGGTCGTGGTTCGAGAAACAAGATACCCGGTGGAGCGGCGCGGCAGCTTCGAATCGAGTGATCCCCTGCTCAACAACATCTGGAAGATCGGAGCCGAGACCGCGCACATCTGTATGCAGGACACCTATATCGACTCACCGTGGCGGGAGCGCGCGCAGTGGTGGGATAGCGCCGCCATCGCGGCCCGCACGGCACAATACGCTTTCGGTGACCTTGCCCTACTTGCACAAGGCATCCGGCACATCGCCGACTCTCAGCGCAAGAACGGCGCCGTCCTGGCGCTCTACCCTAGCGGAAGGTTGGAACTCTTTCCGGACTTCAGCGCTCTGTGGGTGATGAGCGTCTGGGAGTACTATGCCGCAAGCGGAGATCGGCTGCTCTTGGCCGAGGTTTATCCCGCTGTCGTCCGGTGGCTCAGATGGATTGGGCGGTTCATCGACAAAGATGGACTAGTCTCCCGCGTAGAGGGACACCTGTTCATAGACTGGGCCGAGATAGACCGACGTGGAGAGGTTGCGGCGATGAACTGTCTCTATCTAGGTGCTCTGAGAGCTGCGAGTAATATGGCGGAAACTCTCAGTAAAGGCCGGGATGCAGAGGAATGGACCGATACCGCATCCTCCCTCAAGATCGCTGTAGACAAGCATTTCTGGTCCAACGACCGCGGGCTCTATGCTGATGCCAGGGTAGATGGCAAGCTGCAGAGTCACTATTCGAGACAGACAAACGTGCTCGCGGCCCTTTTCGACGTCCCGGATCACTACAAGAAGTCGTCGATTTTCCGCCAACTCCTGGAGGAGGACGGTCTGCCGCAGATTACCACGCCCAGATTCATCTCGCTCCTGGTCGATGCCCTCTGCCGGAACGGCCAGCAAGCTCAGGCGCTCGATTTGATTCGGAATAAGTGGGGCAAAATGGCCTCCAGCGGGGCAACGACGTTCTGGGAGTACTTCACACCCACCGAATGCCTCTGCTACGGCTCATCTGCAGGGCCGACTTATCAGCTCCAGGCGTACTACCTGGGGGTAATACCCACGGGGGAGGTCGCCAGAGTGCGAATTCAGCCCCATCCGGCCGACCTTCGCTGGGCGAAAGGCAAGGTCCCCACAGCGTGGGGCGACGTGGCATTGGAGTGGAGAGTCAGCAGAAATGGGTTCAACATGACGTTCGATGTGCCAGACGGGATGACCGCAGAAGTTATACCGCCGAGGAATGTAGTTTTCTCAAGAGTGCTGATCGACGGCAATGAGACTAAAGACTCGAACATCGAGGTCGGCTCCGGGTCGCACAAACTCCAGGTTCTTGCGCAGCGCTCCAGGCCCACGCAGGCCGGAAAGCCGGAACCGGAGACGGAGGAGCAGGCGCCGTCCACGCCGGTACCGCCGGGGCGCAAGGACATCGAATACGTCGAGCTTATGATACAAATTCTGTCGGATCTTGAGAAGGAGCATGGTCCTCGGCAGGAGGATGCTACAGCGGAGGCAAAGCCCGAGGAGAAGCGGAGACGGCTACGTAGGCGTCCCAGACGTAGTCGGCCGGCTGCGGCGCAGGCAGAGAGCACACCTGTTGAGAATTCAGAACAGACACAGGAACAACCTGCGGAACAGCAGGAGACGGCGAAGCCCAGGCGGAGGAAGCGGACATCAGCCAGGGCTGCCAAATCGCCGGACGCAAACGGCGACCAGAAGCCCGCCCAGGCGGAACCGAGTCCACACGAAGAACAGGCGGCAGCGGAACCCTCCAAGAGGCGCGCAGGAAGGTACCGGCGACCCAAAGCCAAGCCTAAGGCGGAAGCGCCGCCGACAGACGCCCCTGCCAAAGACATGCAGCAACCCGCCGAGCCGAAGACCTCTGCTGAAGTTGAAGGCAGTAATAATGGTTCTACGGAGGATGGCCGACCGGCTGCCGAAGGGAACAATAAAAGACCGCGCAAGCACAGCCGCCGTAGGGCCAGCCGCAGCGCAGAGACTGTCGAGGCTGCTGCTTTGGATGGCTAACAGCAGCTATTCTACGAACCAGTCCGCAGGCGTTTCGTGAAGTAATGGAGAGTCTTCCCAACACTTCGGAAACGCCACATCAACCACATTTGCACCGAGCTTGTGGCCCAACTTCTCAACCGTGTCGGCCAGAGTACTGCGAGTATCCAAGCTGATCAGCTCGTCGCTTCCTCTGAGAACTACCGTCATTCGAAGCTCCTTTGCCTCATTGTTGTCCACGTTGACAACTCCTTTCTGATGTCAAATCCGATGCTTCGTCGCATCTTCAAACGTATTATACCCTATCTTACAGGCAAGCTCAAGAAATTCTGCTTGACCTCCACACATTTGTTGGTATTGCCTTCCAATGCGTGAAGATTCCGATTCGTTCTATTGGTGGCTCCTGAACCGCAGAACGGATGAAATGTATATGAAACGGATGAGACCTTTCATCCCTTCATTCACATTTCATCCCTTCAGCGGTTCAGGAGGCCATAGACACACCGAAAGTCAGCATCACGCTGTATCCCTGCGCCCCCATTTTCCACCTTCGAGAAATGCAAGAAGACCTGAGACTCTTCCAACATTACCCTAAAGATTCCCCGCAAATTTGCTGAAAAAAACAATGCGGATAAGAATTGCCCGCGTGTGGAAGTGAAAGGAAGTCTGACAATGCTGGTCTTAGCCAGGAAGGTTGGCCAATCGATCATTATCGGTGATAATATTGAGCTCACGGTGATCGAGGTGCGCGGGGAGCAGGTGCGAATAGGCGTGCAGGCTCCCAGATCGATACCTGTGCATCGCAAAGAGCTCCTCGAGCACATTAAAGCAGATAACGGCCGGGCGGCGACGCACGAGACGAATAGCAATCATCCCTCAGGGCTCGGAGCAATGAGCGATGAGCAATGAGCGATGAGGTGACAGGTAACGGATGATAGGTGCTTAGTACTGTAACTCATAAATTCGATGACGTATTATTATGATCAGGCCGCTTTTGCGGTGGGGTAAGAACAGGCAGAGAGCTTTGACATCAACCGTGCCAGATCCTCTCGCGTGAACTTCCACTCAAACGGCCTTGCGATCTGTTCGTA
>JACPPP010000220.1 GCA_016190935.1 Armatimonadota bacterium
CAGCATGATAACAACTCATCGCAATATACCCGATCAATTTATCAATCTCCATAAATCGCAGGGATTCTCTTTCGAGTGCGATGATGATATCGCACCCGATCGAGGGGGCAACACTAAAACCCACAACTCACAACCCACAACTCGTAACTCACCTGAACATCCTTTGCACTTGGGCGTAGGAGACGCCCACGCGGACGACCGCGGCCTTTCTGGTAAAAGCCATCACGGGAACTGCTATGTCATAGATGTCCTCCCTTGCTATGTCCTGCACAAAGACGTCGTCGGCCGCCGCCGCTTTGCGCGATACGGCATCATCCAGCACCCTGCCCCGAAACCTTGCGTTCGTGTGTACAACAGCCCTGCCTTCGGGCGTCATTACGGCGATGTAGCGGACGTCCGGCTGGCCCACCAGGTCCTCAAAGTAGTCCTGCAGGTCGTCGTAGCGCGATTCCATGATGTCCTCCCGAGAGGTGACGGCGATCGTTTGAGCTATCGCCACACCTTTCGCCCTTATCTGTTCTCTCACGGACTCTCTGGCGTCGCGCCGCAGCTCTATCTGCCGCCAAAACATATATGCGAATATGATCAGGGCGATGATAATAAGGCCGATTACTATCCTGAAAACCCACCTCAGCCTCATCGTCCGCTCAAGGAATCCGGTTCTTCGTTCCATAAATCTTGCCTCCCGGCTTTGAGATCAGAGTTCTATTTGTCTGCCCGCGAACGATGCGGCGGCCTCGGCAGCCCCCGCCGGTCGCGTTCGATATTGTGCCCACTCTCGAAGCCTTTCAATCTCTTCCTTCATAGTCCGCGAGAGCGGGACAGTGGTGGAGATAGTCTGCAGAATGGCGTCAGTGGAGAGGTCTTTGTGCTTGTCGAATACGTCGAAGAGCGCGCTCGATACTGCTTCTTCTATCTCCGCGCCGCTGAAGCCCTCCGACGCCTCGGCAAGCTGCACCAGATCGAACTCGGCGGGATTGCGGCCCCGCTTTGCGATGTGAATCCTGAATATCTCTTCCCTCTCCGGGCGGTCCGGCAGATCGACGAAGAATATCTCATCGAACCGGCCTTTTCGCAGGAGTTCTGGAGGGAGTTGAGATATATTGTTTGCGGTGGCGATAACGAACACGGACGCGGTCTTCTCCTGCAGCCACGTCAGGAAAGTTCCAAACACCCTCGATGTAGTGCCTGCGTCGGAGAAGCTGGAACTCTGAGTGCCGGCGAAGGCCTTCTCGATCTCGTCCACCCAGAGTATTGCCGGGGCGACGGATTCGGCCACGCTGATCGCCTGCCTCACGTTCTCCTCCGACGAGCCGACGAGGCTTGAGAAGACCCGTCCGAGGTCGAGCCTGAGAAGCGGGACCCGCCACAGAGAGGCAACCGCCTTGGCGCACAGGCTCTTGCCGCAGCCCTGGACACCGATCAGCAGCACCCCCTTCGGCGTGGGCAGGCCGAACTTCCTCGCCTCGTCCGAAAACGCGCTCCTGCGCTTACCGAGCCAGCCCTTCAGCTCCTCCATGCCGCCAACGTTCTCGAACGCTTCGGTGGCGCGGTAGTATTCGAGCATCCCCGACTTGCGTATTATCTGTTCTTTCTCGGAAAGGATGATCGGCACGTCCTTTTCCGAGAGTCCTCCGGTTTTGACAAGCGTCTTGGCAAAGACATTTTCCGCCTCGTTGATCGTCAGCCCCAGCGCGGCATCGACTAAAGCCTCCCTGGCGGCCACTGCCAGACTTATGTTAAGCCCGGCCTTCTTGTTGACCTCTGCAACCGTGCGCTCGAGCAGTTCCCCAATCTCGACCCTGTCAGGCAGGCAGAAGTCGACCACGCTCACATCTTTTTGGAGTTCCAGCGGAAGCTTGAGGGTGGGAGAGATGATTATCAGCGTCTTGTAGCTGTTTTTCAGATACAGGGCGACCTCCCGGACCTTCCGGACAACCGCTGGGTCGCAGAAGTAAGGGTGGAAGTCCTTGAAAATATAGATGGCGGGGTCCATCGACTCCAGAACCTGGCTCAGGGCGGCCTGGGGATCGCGCGTCCGCTCATCGACGCCGCGCTTGGACTGCGGTGAGGTGTTATACGGCACTATACCCTGGCAGATGGACCACGTGAAGACCTTCTTCTCCCGCTTGGACGAAATCGCGGCTATCGCCTCTTCGACCCGGGCCTCCTCCCACGTAACCACGTAGATTACCGGATACCTGGCCCTGATGAGCACCTCGATGTCGTCCGCCACATCCGTGCTAACACGCACCGCTCCATCTTTCATTGCGACTCTCCTCCATTGCTCAAAGCTCGTGCTATATGAATCAGATCCCCGTGCAGGTGCATTATGGCGACCCGGCCGTCCGGCCGGACTATGACCGTCGTGCTGACCTCGCCGCTGCCGGCTTCTGCGACCGGAGGCCGGCCCGGCAAGTACGTTTTCCACCTGTCGGTGTTCAGACCAAACGAAGAGACTATTTCCTCAGCTTCGCGCTCCTCGTCGGACGTCAACGTCCTGCACAGGGACGGATCCTCCAGCGCCTTATAGAACGGCACATACTGGAACATCAAGTTAAACGGCGCCTCGGGCAGGTTGTCCGCCATCCATTTGGCAATTGGTCGAAGACAGCACTCAGTGTGACCGGGTATCAGCAGATGCCGCACGATCAGATCCGCTGAGTTCGCTGCCCACTTAAAGTTTCGACTTGCAGCATCGAAATACCTGTCTACGTCCGCGATTTTCTGCGCGCACTCGTCATTCCCGAACCTGAAGTCGCCGACGTAGAGGTCTATTATGCCTTCGAGCAGCCGCATGGACTCCTGTGACATCAGAAAGTTCGAGTTCCAGACTATCGGTGTGGGCTGCTTAAGCCGGCTGATCGATCTCAAAATGACCGGCAGGTGTACCGTCGGCTCGCCGCCTATCAAGTTGAGGTTAGCAGCGCCCTCCGTCCTTCGACGGTCAACCAGCCCGGCAAACTCATCCGGGACAAGCAGGTTGCCCTTCGTGGTATCGAGCAGAGCTTCCCACGAGTAACAGTAGGCGCACCTCATGTTGCAGCCGGAGAAGAATACCTCGTGGGACGGCACAAGCGGCGGCTCCTCTCCCCAAAGCCTCTGCTCGAAGAAGTAATAACTCTTCTCGCCGACCCCGCAGACACCCGTTTCCCCTTTGGTGCGATCCACCAGGCACCGCCGCTCGCACAGGGAACACTCGCGCATGTTCCGCTCCGCAAGCTCGGTCTTCACATCGAGCAGCGTCGGTCTCGCCAGGGGAGAATCCGGATTCTGTTTCGGGCGCGATGATGATATCGCGCCCGATCTAAGGGCCAACGAGAGCGCTTGATCGTGTACATCCCACAGATCATCCGTGCTCAACCCGTCAAGACCGTGTATCGAAAATTCATGAGTATCGCTTGCAGAGCATACCCGCCGCATCCTGAGCCTGTCGAAGGGTGCGGCGCTTCGAAGTCGCCATCTTTCGACAGGCTCATGATGTACTTCGACAGGCTCATGATGGCTTGGATGTGCAGGATCAAGACAACAAACGATACCCCTGCCAGCGGTCCGGATGAAAGCTGGCTGCCGCCTTCCGGCGGCGACTGATCTATAGTCTCTCAAGTCCATTTGCAATGGCAACCGGCGTTCCCGGCCCCCGGAGCCGCAGTTCATCAGGCACCCTGGCCTTTGTCACGGCCGTATCGTAGGTTATTATCCCTCTCTGGTAGAGGTTCCTCAGAGACGAGTCCATTGTGTACATCCCTGCGGACTGGCTGGTCGAGATCACGTTGCGCAGCATCTGGACCTTGTTCTCCCGGATTATGTTCTGCACGGCAGGTGTGCATATCATAAGTTCGGTGGCGAGCACGCGGCCTGGACCGTCCACGCGCGGCAGAAGCTGCTGTGATATAACGGCCTCAAGAGAATTTGCAAGCTGGGTTCGGATCTGGTTCTGCTGGTTGGGAGGAAAGACGTCCACTACCCTGTCAACCGTCTGCGGCGCATCGGGCGTGTGCAGAGTGCTGATGACGAGGTGGCCGGTCTCCGCGGCGGTCAGTGCCATAGAGATCGTCTCCAGGTCCCTCATCTCACCAACGCCTATTACATTCGGGTCCTGGCGCAGGATGTGGATCAGCGCGCGTCCGAAGGATTTGGTGTCCGTATGAACCTCCTGCTGGACTACTATGCTCCGCTTGTTGCTGTGAATGTGCTCGATCGGGTCCTCAACCATGATGATCTTGCATCTGCGTTCGCGGTTGATGATGTCGATCATGGAGTTGAGCGTCGTAGTCTTGCCCGACCCAGTGGGGCCTGTGATCAGGATCAGCCCGGAGGATTTCCGCGTAAGCTCCGCAGCAACGGGCGGCAGACCCAGTTCTTCGAGGCTCTTGATGTCGCTCATACCAATCCGTATCGCCGCTCCGAGCGTGCCCTGCTCATAATAGACGGCGGTTCTGAAGTAGCCCAGGTCCGGGACCTTCATAGAGAAACAGAGCTGAAGTTCGCGTTCCAGGGTATCCTTCTGATCCGGTGTGAGGCAGCCGAGGATCAGTTCCCTGGTCATCTCCGGGGTCAGCACATCATAGTCCTCAACTATTATCTCTCCGTCGACTCTGAGCACCGGAGGCACCCCGACAAGCAAGTGCAGGTCCGATGCGCCCTTGTGGACGGCCAAATTCAGCAGGTCCAGAAGTTCCATTCAGTTATGCTCCCTAAAGAAGTTAGTCCTGGTCAATAATTGTCGGCGATGTGGGGGCGCCACTATAGCTATAGCTCTCCCCCGGATGCCCGGTCCGCCGATGGTTCCGGTACTGATGAGCGTATGCGCCGGTACCTGAGCGTCACCCTGGACAACGGGCATTATCCAGTAGTGGTCTTCGTGGAGCCTCAAGAAGTGACGGCCAGGCTCGATCCAGTCGATATTCGGCAGCAGGATGTTGGTCCTGATGCCATTTACGTAGATTCCGTCGCGAACTTCGATGAAATCGCCGGGTATCCCTACTATCGCCCCCGCGAGGGTTCCGCTCGCTGAGATGACTATGTCGCCCCTGCTGTAGCTCGCCATCCGCCGCACAAGCAGAGTATCGCCGCGTGAAAGAGCGGCAACATTCGGTTCGCCTGCAATCCTCTCGGCCCAGATGGTGTCGCGCAGTGCGACTGCCCCAACCGTGTAAGAGCCGAAGTAGGCGGCGATGACCAGCATCAGTATCGCAAACTGCGGGACGGGCTGCCCAGTGCCGCGCCGCAGCCTTGCGCTGATCTCACATATCGCGGCCCAGACGGAGTATATTGAGGCTCCGACCACCCCCAGCGCGAGCGCGTCTGCCAGCCTCGTTCTGTAGAGCAGAGCAGCAAGAACGACCGCCGCCAGTGAGCCGAGCAGAATTTGCAGGCCGAGCAGCCTGTTGCCGGTAACGCAGAAATGGCCGAATCCGGGGATTACAGATAGGAGCGTAAGTCCGATATTCCGGCAGCCGGGCCATCCTCCTGTCGTAACATCGGCAGCCCGTGCCAAGCGCTCACGAGCGAAAGTCCATCCACTGCTGCTGGCTATGGACCACCTCAGTCGTTCATACAGTGTCCGGTCCTTGGCGCGCGGTGGGAACACACCGCCCGCCGGCCTGGTGGAAAGGGACACTGAGCATATACTGCACTGCTCAGCCCCCGGCAAGTTCTGGAACCCGCAGTTTGGGCACTGCATTTCGGGCTAAAACCGCGTCTTCGTCTGCTCGGTGATGAAAACACCGGGGTCAGGCTCGTAGTACTCGCTGGTGGTCTGCTGTTCCTTAATGTTTCCGATACTGTTGAACAGTTCGACGTACCGCATGCACTGCTTGCCCTTAGCCCCTTTTACGTGCACGTGAACCTGGCCGTCGGGCGTTATCTCGACCTCCATCTCGTGCTTAGCCGCCATGTTCGCACCTCTTTCATTTGCGTCTCTTAAACAGTCGCTTAATGCCGCTTCCAAGTTTGGAGAACAGCCCGCTGTTCTCCAGTCTGTGCAGCGCGTCTCTTGCAATTGAGAGCCTGGGTTCGGCTGCGAGGGCTCGTCCATAGGCTCTTCTGGCCTCCTCCATCTCGCCCAGCGCCTCACAGCATTTTCCTATCCAGTACCAGCACGGAAAACGCTCAGGGTCCAGCCGGACGGCCACTCTCAGGTGTTCCAAAGCCTGGTGGTAGCGGCCCCGGACTATATACGCCTTCGCAATCCACGAACGAACAGCCCAATCTGAGGCGGCCAGTTCTATCGCCTTCGCGAAGCAGGCCCTGGCGTTGTCAGGGTTTACGCCGATCAGAACCTCTCCCCTGGAAATCCAGCAGTATGCGGCGCAGCCCTTCGCTGCCATTGCGCTGTCTGAATAGCCTATAGCAGGAGCCGTTCTACCGAGCCTGGATTCGGCTGCGGCCCGCGCGGCCAAGACTTGCGCGCCGTTCGGAAACCGCTCCAGCGCGCGGTTCGACCAGATTATAGCCTCCTGCAGTTCCTGCATCTCGATCAAGCATCTTAGCTGTCCGACCCAGGCCTCTTCGAGGTTGACATCGTACTGCAGCGCTCGTGAGTAGAACGCAAGAGCGCGCTCGAAATTCTCGTCCGCGAAGGCCGCATCGGCCTTCGCGACGTAGTAGTTCTGGTCGATTACGCCGCTCTCCGGCGCTGCCTCCGGCTGCTGCGGCAGCCAGTCACCCAACTCAAGGTGTTCGAACCTTCCCAAGCCTTACTCTCTTAAACTTACTCGTTTTATTGTGAAGATTGACTAAATAATGGGATATTGCTGCATCAGGACAAACTCGACCTAATGCAGCGAGTCTATTTGTCGCATCCTGAGCGACCCTATCTATCGCATCCTGAGCCTGTCGAAGGATGCGATAGGCAGGCTTTCCCACAGACGACCACCCGCTCATCCTTCGTGCTTCGACAGGCTCAGCATGCCTGAGTATGGCGGGCTAAGCTCAATAC
>JACPPP010000209.1 GCA_016190935.1 Armatimonadota bacterium
AAGCGCATCTGTTCACCTCTCTGGTGATTACTACTTCGACACTTGCTGCCCTTTTTCCCCCTTAAAATGCCTGGCTAACAAAAATTTGGTGGAGGATCCGGGAGCTTTCCGCAGGAGCATCGTTTGTCGGTGAGGTCACGCTAGCAACGCATCCTGAGCCTGTCGAAGGGTGCGTTGCGGCATCCTTCGACAGGCTCAGGATGCGGCAGTACGTTAGCTCAAAATATGGTGATTCAAGCTTGTGCTGGTCACAAACGAAGCTCCTGAAAGCTTTCGGTTCGCTGCTTGTTTGTGATATAATATACAAGCTGGAATGGTAAAGATCAAACGCATCTGTGATCTCCTTGACCGGGCTTATGGCGAGCAGGTTTTCAAGCTGCACAATCCGCCGCTCGAAGAGCTGGTTCTGACGATTCTCTCGCAGAATACTACGTCGAAGAACTGCCGTCAGGCGTTTAGTTCCCTCCGACAGCGGTTCCCAAGCTGGGAACAGGTACGGACGGCGCATAAGCGAGAGATAGCCCGGGCTATATACTCGGGTGGTCTGTCGGAGATTAAAGCGGCGAGAATAAAGTCGATCCTGCAGGAGATTTACGATGCGCGCGGGAGCCTGGACCTCTCGTGGCTTGCCGATGTGAGCACGGAGGAGGCACGGCAATATCTACTCCGGTTTCACGGAGTGGGGCCGAAGACGGCCGCTTGTGTGCTGCTGTTTTCGCTCGGCCGACCGGTGCTGCCCGTTGATACGCACGTCTATCGGGTTTCTAAGCGCCTGGGGCTGATCGGTCCGAGGGTCAGAGCGGAGGAATCGCACGAGGTCCTCCAGGCAATGGCGCCGGAGTCCCGGATTTACTCATTCCATCTTAACATGGTGCGCCACGGACGCGAGATATGTACCGCCTCACGGCCAAAATGCGGAATCTGCGCGCTCGGAAAGGAATGCGACTACTTTGCCCGAAATCGAGCTTCTTGACGACGGCTGGTGTTTTGCCTGCGGAAAGAAAAACCCCATAGGGCTTAAGCTGGAGTTTGAGAAGTTGGGTGAAGAGTATATAGCAAGGTTCACGCCCGGAAAGGAACACCAGGGCTACACCGGCATAACGCACGGGGGCGTTGTTGCGACGATCCTCGACGAGGCGATGGCAAGGCTCGTCTGGGCGGAGGGATACAGCGCCGTCACCGCAGAGATGACGATGAGACTTAAGCTCCCTGCAAGGACTGGGGAGGAGCTTATAGTCGCCGGACGGATTGTGGGCGAAGATCGGAGGACGCTTACCTGCAGCGCGGAAGCGAAGTGCTCCGATGGCCGCACTGTCGCAGAGGCGAGCGCAAGGATGATGAAGATATGAGCGATGAGACAACGGCCGATTTCCGGCTTGCGCCGGTGTATCGCGCGCCGAACGAAAACATAGCGCAGATCGTTCGGGGAATATTGGAAAGCGCGGGAATCCAGGTTATCTTAAAGTCGATGCAGATACCCTGGTACGACGGCGTGATGACTATGGGCGAGGGCTATTGGGGAGACCTGCTGGTTTCGGAGGATGAGGCTGATCGGGCCAGGGAGATAATCCGGGCCTATGAAAACGGGTGAGGGTGACGCGCAGCGCCCGAAACTAATTTATGGAGCTGATCGAATGAAGACAGATGTGCATGATTGTGCGCTCGCAGCGGCAGAGCGCAGCGTGCGGGAGCTTATTGAGGCCGGCGCATCAAACAGAATACTTCGTAAGGAGTATCTGTGCGATACGGTAGTTCTATTCGAGCTTGACAATCCGCTTGTGGCCAGGAGCGCCAGGGCGGGCGAGTTCGTTGTAGTGCGGCCTGCGCTCCAGGGCGAGAGAATCCCGCTTACCATTTCAGACGCAGACCCAAAACGAGGCACGATCACAATTATCTTTCAGATCGTCGGCAGAACCACCATGGAGCTTGCAAGGCTGGAGCAGGGGGAATGTGTGCCGGACGTGTGCGGCCCGCTTGGAAAGCCGACCGAGATCGAAAACTTCGGCACCGCGCTCTGCGTGGGAGGCGGCGTTGGAATAGCCTTCCTAAGACCCATCACAAAGGCGTTGAAGCTGGCCGGAAACGATGTCTTGACCATCCTCGGCGCAAGGGAGAGGAAGCTTCTCATTCTTGAGAACGAGATGCGCGCCATCTCCGATGAGCTTTTCCTTACTACGGATGACGGAAGCTACGCAAGAAAAGGTCTGGTTACCGATGTCGTGAAAGAATTGCTTGAGAGCGACACGAAGATAGATATTGTCTTTGCCATCGGGCCTATGCCGATGATGAAGGCGGTTGCGGACGTTACCAGGCCGTTCGGAATAAAGACTATGGTATCGCTCGACCCCATTATGATCGACGGGACCGGAATGTGCGGGGGATGCAGAGTGACGGTCGGCGGCAAGACCCAGTTCACATGTGTGGACGGCCCGGACTTCGACGCGCACGAGGTAGACTGGGGTGAGATTAAGTCTCGCAAGTCGTACTATCTTGAGGAAGAGCGCGTTGCCAAAGAGATGCTGGCCAAGGAGGCGAACAGATGAGCAGAGTAAAACCGCGCGAACCCATGCCACAGCAGCCCCCGGCTGAGCGGATCAAGAACTTCTATGAGGTTGCCCTTGGCTACACAGAGGAGCAGGCCGTCTCTGAGGCGAAGCGCTGTCTTGCATGCAAGAAGAAGCCCTGCATATCCGGCTGCCCGGTTATGATAGAGATCCCCGAATTCTTGGCGCTTACCGCTGAGGGAAAGTTTCTCGAGGCGGCTGCGTCGCTCAAGCGGAACAACAGCCTGCCCGCAATCTGCGGAAGGGTATGCCCGCAGGAGGAGCAGTGTGAGGTTGTCTGCGTGCTTGAGAAGACGGGACAACCGGTGGCAATTGGAAGGATAGAAAGGTTTGTAGCCGACTACGAAGCCGCCCACAGCAACGGCAGTATTGTCCCCTACGATGGACCCAATGACCCGACGCTTGCCCAATACCATGTCGCGATTGTCGGGTCCGGCCCGGCCGGGCTTACGGTCGCCGGTGACCTCGCAAAGATGGGCTATTCGGTCAGCATATTCGAGGCGCTCCACAATACGGGCGGCGTCCTTCGCTACGGCATTCCTGAGTTCCGGCTGCCGAGGGACATCCTCGACCGGGAGGTTGACTATGTCAGATCCCTGGGCGTGAAGATATTTACGAATGTAGTGATAGGCAAGACTGTCACTATCGAAGAGATGCTCTGCGGCGGCTATGAGGCGGTTTTCGTCGGCACCGGCGCGGGCGCTCCGCAGATGATGAGAATACCGGGAGAAAATCTGAACGGCGTCCTCTCCGGCAACGAGTGGCTGACGAGGATCAATCTGATGCGGGCGAACCGATTCCCCGACTACCACACTCCCCTCAAGTCTCCGACGAAGGTCGCCGTAATAGGCGCTGGAAACACGGCGATGGACTGCACAAGGACCGCGCTTAGAGTAGGAGCGGAGGAAGTGACGATTGTCTACCGCCGCTCGCGAACAGAGATGCCGGCAAGGGCCGAGGAGATCGAGAACGCCGAGCACGAGGGTGTGAAGTTCAAACTGCTCACAAATCCTGTCAGATTCATCGGAGACGAAAACGGCTGGCTCGTCGGGATGGAGTGCATCAAGATGGAGCTTGGCGAACCGGACGACTCCGGGCGCAGAAGGCCGGTGCCGATTCCCGGTTCGGAGTTCATTATAGACGTAGACACCGCGATAATAGCAATAGGTCAGACACCGAACCCGCTCATAAGATCGACCACCTCCGGCTTGGAGACAACCAGGTGGGGAGGAATCGTCATCGATGAGAAGACGGGGATGACTTCCATTCCTGGACTGTTCGCAGGTGGTGACGCCGTGACGGGCGCCGCGACTGTGATCACGGCAATGGGAGCCGGCAGGATCGCCGCTCAGGGCATTGATAGATACATCCGCGAAAAGCACGGCCTGCCGCTGCCTGAACCGGAAGAAACCCTCGACGGATGAATATCCGCCACACCTGGGGCCGGGGAGGAATCTCCCCGGCCATCATAGGCATGATCGGGTGCGATATCATCATCGCACCCGAAACAGAATCCCTGCGATTTCAAATCGCATCCTTCTGTTTCGCACGCGATCAGTGACTCATCGCTCATAGCTGACTGCTGACAGCTTCTTCCGCGCAATCCGTACAATCCGCGTAATTCGTGTTTCAAAATCTGCGCACCTCATGCTGAGAAATTAATGGAACCCGCGCTTTAAGCACAACGTCTTCCTGACTGAACAGCCGAAGAATGGGCAATGGAGGACTTATTTGAGAGCGTTTCGAGCTCTTATCTTTTTGCTTGGATTATCTTTGCTAGTCTTGAGTTCCGTCCCGTCCCTTGCTGAGGCCGCAGAAACCGATAATTCCAGAGGAATAGAAACTGTTGTGAAGTACAGGCTGGACTCGAGATATATGAGTCAAAACGAGGGGGAATCCGGGCTTGAGCTTATGGCGCTGGAGGCGGAAATCACAGCAGCAATCGGAGACAAGATCGACGCAGCAGTTCAGGTCCCCCTGGGAAGCGGCATGACCGGGCGCGGCCGGGGAATGCACTTTGGAAACGCTTATTTTGTCTTCAAAGGCAAGATCGGCAAGCCTACTGTAAAGGTCGGGCAGTTTGTTGTGCCGTTCGGAAACCTCCCGTACTACGAAACGCATACGAGGATTCTGCAGACGCTCTACCCCTACAGCCTCGGCATCCGAATCGACCCGGGAATCGAGATAGAGGGCTTTTTGGACAAGGATACCGAGTTCCAGCTAGCCGTAACACAGGGGAACGGCCCGTTTAGGGGCGATATCGACGGCAATAAGGTGTTGATGGCGCGGGTGTCGAGACAGTTGCAGATAGGCGACGACGACGTTCGAATAGGTCTCTCTGCTCTGAAAGGCAGGCTCCCGGTCTTCTCCGTCATGGCCGACCCACTGATGGAGGGCAGAGGAGCAAAGCTCGTGCAGATCGGGACAGGAATGCTCGTGGAGCAGGATGACCCTGAAGGCTTTGCCGACAAGACGCGCTATGCCGTCGATTTTGAATGGTATAAGGGAATCGATCTGATACGCGGCGAGCTCGTCTTCGGAAACGACCAGGGCAGGAGCGCGAACGGCCAATGGCTCCTGTTCGAGCATCCATTGAGCTACAAAACCTCTGTTGTCGCCCAACTTGCCCGCTGGAAGCAGTTCTCCGGCGACTGGAAGGGTTGGGCTGTCGGCCTTGAGCACAAACTTAGAGACGACCGCATCGCGCGCGTCGCCTTTGAACAACGAAGAGCAAACGAGATGGGCATGGGAATGACGATGAACATGCTCACAGCCCAGTACATTATAGAGTTCTGAATTAGTTAAAGGAGGATTAGCATTAAGAGATGAAGTTCCACAGAATAAAAATAGTAGTTGCGCTTGCCGTCGCGCTGAGTGTGGCGGCGACGTCAAGCTCTTACGCCGCGCTTTGCGTGTGGCGGAAACCGGACCAGGACATAAAGGAGTTCTTCCCTGGCGCCGAGACATACAAGACGGAATACAAGAAGCCTTCGGGATCGCAGGAGAAGGCGATTGAAAAACGTATCGGCACCTCGCTTGATCCCGACGAAAGCGAGTTCAAGTTCTACCGGATCCTGAATGGCGGAAAACAGGTCGGGACTATCTTGACACACCTTGGCAAGGGTCAGTTTGGGGCAATTGAGATAGTTGTCGCCCTCGACAACAACGCAAAGATCAAGGGTACCGCGATCCAGAGGGACAGAGAAAAGAAGCGGGCCGAGCTGAGGAGCGACAAGTTCCTGGGTCAGTTCAGGGGGAAGGATAAGAACGATCCGATAAAGACCGGCCAGGATATTAATCCCGTCCCAGGCGCTGAGAAATCCTCTGAGACGGTGGCTTTCTCGGTAAGAAAGTTACTCGTGGTTTATGATATTTTAAATTAGCCTGAATGATGAATAAAACGGCTAGAAAGGAGCCATTATGATGAAGAAAGTATTGATAGCGGTAGTAATAGTAGTGCTCGCGATAGGAGCGTATCTTGTCACAGCCGGACCGGGCGCGTCGAAAGAACTCGGCCAGCCTATTCCGGCGGATGCAAAGCCGATGGCCATTGCCGAAGCGGCAAAGCACGCGAGAATGCACTCGATGGACGTTACGGTAAAGGGTGAGATCACCGAGAAGTGCCCGACAAGCGGCTGCTGGTTCTATCTCAAGGATGGAACGGGCTCGATCCGGATTGACACGCAGTTCTCCGGGTTCAACGTGCTGGATGTTCCCTCCGGGAGCAAGGTTATAGTCCAGGGCAAGGTGATGCAGCCTGAGGACGGCGAGCCGGAGATGGCCGCCGCAGGCATGAAGGTCGAGAGGTAGCCACAAAATGAGGTACCTTTTGTTCGCGCTCAGGAACTTAAGCCAGCGGAAGGTCCGGACGGGTCTGACCATCTTCAGCATCGCCATCGCTGTCGCCGTCCTGTTCACCCTGCTCTCCTTCAACAAGGGGTATTCGAGAGCTTTGAACTCTCAGCTCCAGGAGATGGGGGTGCATGCGATGGTGCTTCCGATAGGATGCCCTTATGAGGCTGCGTCACTGGTGCTGAAGGGCGGCGAGATCAAGACCTTCCTGCCGGAGTCGGTAATGGACGAATACATTAGCAAGGTGGACGGCATTCAGATCGCGGCTCCTGCGTTTATGTCGGGAATCGTCCGTCCCGAAGATGGAAGGACCGACATCTACTTCGGAGTAGATGAGCGGACGTTCGATCTCAAGAACTGGTGGAAGATCATCAAGACTCCCGGAGCGAATCTGGAGTCATGGGAGCAGCTTTCCAAGGACGAGAAGAACCTGATGACCCGCGAAGAGTTTGTCCGCGCGATGAATGACCCGGACGCGCTCGTTGTGGGCTATGATGCAGCTCTGATTGAGCTTTCCACGGTAGGGGATGAGCTCTACGTCCCGGAGGTAGACCGCAGCTTCAAAATCGTGGGCGTGCTTGCTCCGACGGGGACGCAGGATGACGGGTTCTTCTATGCTTCCTTGAAATCCGTCCAGGAGATATTCAAGCAGCCCGGCAAGATCACGGTTGTCCAGATCAGGTTCAAAGACCCCACGACCGCATCTCTTTTGACAAAGGAACTGGAGCGGATACCCGGGACCGAGGTCGTAACAATGGCCGAGCTACTTGGCACAATGCAGAGCCTTATGGGCTCCGCGAAGACACTCATATTCTCGATAGTCTTCGTCGCAATCGCCATATCTGCGCTCGGAGTGCTGAACACCGTGCTTATGTCGGTTTTTGAGCGGACGAAGGAGATCGGTGTGATGAGAGCCACCGGAGCGGGGAGGGGCAACGTCTTCTCTCTTATATGGACTGAGACTCTTGCTATGGTGCTGGCCGGTGGGGTTATCGGGCTCGTACTTGCGGTTATCGGCGCACGGAGCATCGAGGGCTTTCTGAAAGCCGCGATGAGCAAGATGGACATGGCAGTCTCGGTGCATGGGAGCGTCATATCCTTCGAGCCGGGAGTGTTTGTCAGCGTGATGATTTTTGTGCTCGGAATCGGCATCCTTGCGGGGATATATCCGGCATATAAGGCCTCCAGAGCAAAGCCTATCGAGGCTCTGAGGTCTGAGTAGCCCGGATTATGCATCAGCAGTTGCTTCGGACTGCTTGTCTGCCGAAGCCTGCTGATGCTCGTGAATAAGTCGGGGTAGGAGGATTCCAACTGATGGTTTGGTTGAAGATAGCTTTTAAGAACATAGTGAGAAGGCCGACCAGGTCTATTCTCACCATTCTGGGAGTTGCGGTGGCTGTGGCAGTCCTGTTCAGCCTTATAGAATTCCAGAAGGGATATGAAAAGGGGCTGAAGGAAGATCTAAACGCGCTCGGCGCCCACATAATGGTCGTGCCTAAGGGATGTCCCTACGAGGCGAGCACCATTGTCCTACACGGTGGGAAGTGGCCGAGATACATGAAGGAGGAGTACCTTGATGATGTCAAGGCCGTCCCTGGGATAGAACAGAGCGCCGGGATCATTATGGACGCAATTGTCGCCAGCAGGGACAATAGCAAGAACAAGATATTCCTCGGCATAGACGAGGATTTCTACAAGCTGAGACAAAACTGGCGTTTCAAATCTGGCGGATGGTTTGAGAACGAGCGAGAGATAATCATCGGCTCAAGCGTGGCGGAGGTCGAGGGGCTTAAGGAAGGAGACAAGTATCACATCCACGACGATTCGCGCGGCAACTTCGTGGTCGATGCCACCTATACTGTGCGCGGTATTCTGGCTCCGACCAACACGCAGGATGACGGCTTCTATTTCCTTCCGACGAAGACTCTTCAGAAGGACTTCAACCTGGAAGGGAAGCTTGTGGTCTTCCTCGTCAAGCTCGCCAACCCGACTCCGGAGAATATAGAGAAGGTAACACTTGCGCTGAAGAACTCGGAGTCGAACATGAACGTCTTTCCGCTTACGGAGCTACTAAACACGATGGGCCGGTTGATCCAGAACACGAAGGTTTTCGTGCTCGCGATAGTGATAGTGGCGATAGCCATAGGCACTGTGGGCGTGTTGAACACGATCCTGATGGCGGTTTACGAGCGGACCAAGGAGATCGGGATGATGAAGGCTGTAGGCGCGTCGAAGCTCGACGTTTTCCGGCTCATCTGGATGGAGACGATTCTGATGTGCACGGCTGGCGGGCTTGCGGGCGTCGGCCTTGCCCTTGTGGCCTCGAAAGGTGTGGAGGCTTTCATAAAGGGTGTTCTATCAAACACCGGAATGATACAGGTACCGAAGGGAACGCTCATAGGGTTCTCCTGGGAGGTATTCTGGCTTTCCATGGGGCTTTCGATCTTCCTGGGGCTCGCAGCCGGGGCTTACCCGGCGTGGCGGGCATCGTCGGTCAGGCCGATCGAGGCCATCAGAACAGAATAGGAGACTTAGCATGGTTTCAAATAATACTGCTGTAATGGATATCAAGGAAAAGCCGGGCATCATCAGAAGCATCGTTTGTGACCGGGCACGGAGTCCTTTATCACGCATCCTGAGCCTGTCGAAGGATGCCGCAACGCACTCTTCGACAAGCTCAGAATGCGTTGCTAGTGTGATGTCACAAACGAAGGATGCTCCTGCCAGCGCCCTGGGCGTTCTTGTGAAGGCGGAAGGGCTGGTAAAGGTCTACCGTCGGGGAGCTGAGGAGATAAGGGCGCTGGACGGGGTGAACGTCAGGGTGCAGCAGGGAGAGTTTGTCTGCCTGCTCGGGCACTCCGGGGCAGGAAAGACGACGACGCTGAACCTCTTCGGACTGATGGACCGGCCCTCGGACGGAGAGTTGACGGTCGCCGGGCACGCGATCAGCGGAGCGGACGTGTCATTCCTCCCGGAAGCCAAGCTCGACATGATCCGCAGGGAGAACATCGGCTTCATCTTCCAGCAGTTCTATCTGATGCCGACGCTGTCGGCGACGGAGAACGTTGATATGCCGCTCCTTTGGTCCGGCAAGAGCGATGTAGAGAGATCGAGGGCCCTTCTTGAGCGAGTCGGCCTTGGGCACAGAATGACCCACCGGCCTGCGGAGCTTTCGGGTGGTGAGCAGCAGAGAGTGGCGGTGGCAAGGGCGCTTATAAACGAGCCGAAGCTCCTGCTTGCCGACGAGCCGACCGGAAATCTCGACACCAGGACCCGTGATGCGATATTTGATCTCTTCGGGGAATTGAATAAGGAGGGACTTGCAATAGTCCTTGCCACTCATGATACCGAGATTGCCAGGCGCGTAGACACGGTGATTCATCTGCAGGAAGGCAGGATTGTTGACTAAGGAGACATTATCAATGTATAAAGAAGACCTATTAATAGAAGCTAGAGATGTATGGAGGTCCTACACGAGAGGATCCGAGACAATCCACGCCCTTGCGGGGATGAACCTGACGCTCGGACGCGGGGAAATGATAGGCATAGTCGGCCGCTCCGGATCAGGTAAGACAACCTTCCTGAACCAGGTTGGATGTCTTGACAAGCCGACCAGCGGGACACTCAAAATAGTCGGCAGGGACGTGACGAAACTCTCTGAGAACGAGCTTGTCGAGTTCAGACGCGACCATATAGGGTTCATCTTCCAGCTCTTTTATTTGATTCCGACGCTTACGGTCAAGGAGAACGTTGAAATGCCGCTCATTTTCGCCCGGAAGAGAGATCCGGACAAGGTGATGGACATGATAAAGAAAGTCGAGCTGGAGAAGAACGCGAACGCCCTGCCGGGACAGCTTAACGGCGGCGATATGCAGAGAGTGGCCATAGCCCGGGCGCTTATCAACGACCCACAGATTCTCCTGGCGGACGAGCCGACGGGCAGACTGGAGCACAAGTCAAGAGATTCGATAGTCGAGCTTTTCCGCCGGTTCCAATCCGAGGGGCTGGGGATAATCATCGCCACGCACGACCTCGGTCTGGCGCAGATGACCGATCGAGTTATCGAGCTGAAGGATGGCTGTGTGATAGACCGAGAAGAAAGCTACGTGTTTGCTGAGGTAGAATAACACCAGATAGGGAGGAACAAATGACGAAACTGAAACTGCCTTTACTTGCTCTTTTCACCCTTGCCCTGGCCACTGCGGTGTTTGCCGCGGCTGCGAATCTCGGGGTGTTCAAGAGCACATACAAACCAAAGCCCGGAACCGCGCTTGCCAAAGCCGGCTGTGCGACATGCCACACTGGCGGTGATCCGAATAAACTAAACCCCTACGGAACGGCGCTCAAGGGCAAGGCTGTCAACGCAAAGTCGCTTAAGTCCGTAGAAAAGCTGGACTCGGACAAGGACAAGTTCTCGAACATAGAAGAGATCAATGCGGGGACCCTGCCCGGCGATCCGAAGAGCAAACCTGAGAGTTCCGAGAAGATAGCGGATTACGATCCGGTTTGTGGGATGAAGGTCAACAAGAACTCCGAGCCCAGAGGGGGCAAATCGACATACAAGGGAGTGACCTATTACTTCTGTAACCCGAACTGCAAGGCGGAGTTTGACAAGGATCCGGAGAAGCACCTGGGGCAGGAGAGCGATGAGCAATGAGCAATCTAATCCTTCATCGCATTTCCGCCTATACAGGCAGAAGACAATGCAAAATGAAAAATGAAAAGTGAAAAATGCAAAATAGCATGTCGTATGCTGATGCGGGAACGCTGGCATGTACAGGCTTGTTAAGTTTAGCTAAACCGAAGTTCCCGCAGCATACAACAACCGGTCCACTAGCCCCGATCATGCATCAGCAGTTGCTTCGGACTGCTTGTCTGCCGAAGCCTGCTGATGCATGATCGGGGTTGGGATACACTCTACGCATTAATTGTCTGGATATTCAGGCTTAGCTTCCTCTGCCCAGCCCATAATATAGAATGGCCATCGGTCCTGAGGGTTGTGACCGACACCCGGAAAAACCTGCAGCAGTACCCATCCGAGTTCAAGAAACCTGTTGCATTCGTAGCTTGTCCTGACTTCTTCGACCCTTCTCACGTCTGTGTGGCTCATAGCCTGGTATCCCTCCCGTACAAAGAGGCTGAATGTCCGTAAGAATTATTCCATAATGTGGCTTGCTTCCGCGCATTCTTGATTTGTGCGCGTAATCCTGGTATACTCCAAACAGGCGTGGGGCGGGTTAGCACTTAGTGTGTGTCTCTCACGGCAGAGGTGTGCCATGGGAATGATCGAGGAGCGCTACGAATGCGGAATCACGTATAAGGGCGAGGGCAAGTATGACGAAGCGGTCGCCGAGTTCAGCGCTATCCTGAATTCCGATCCGGATAATGCTGAGGCGCACCGCCAGATGGGATTGGTCTACGGCTTCATGGGGCTGTTTGATGAATCCCTGCAGGAGTTACTTGCGGCTGTGCAGCTAGACCCGATGAATCTCGGCATTCGAAACGATCTTGCGCTCACCTACGCGATGCTGGGGATGGCCGAGGAGGCAAGGGCAGAGTTCGAATCCGTGCTTGCGGCTGATCCGGAAAACGATATCGCTAAGCGCAATATCATGTACTTCTGATCTCCGAAAGTAAAATGACGTGGACACATCAGCAAAGCAAATGCGAATAGAAGAGGTTAACTCAATCGACCGGAGACAAGCTGGGACCAGGCTGCTCAGAGTAGTATTCGAGCCGGACGGGATAGAGACGTTTGTACCGGCCGGAACAACTATTGCAAAGGCGGCGCTTGCTGTCGGATGCGCGGTGGAGATGCCGTGCGGTGGTATGGGGACGTGCGGCAAGTGTCGTGTCGAGGTGCAGGAAGGTGTGAGCGAACCGGACGCAAGCGAACTCCGGCTGCTCTCTCCCGAGGCTTTATCAGACGGAGTTCGACTGGCCTGCCGCACCAAGATCGAGCGTAAGACTACTATAACAGTTCCGGCTACCAGCCGTTCGCTTGTACAGAAAATACTCAGCCAGGGACTGTTTCGAGATGTACATGTGTCTCCAGCAGTCTCGAAAGTTTATTTGCAACTCCCAAAGCCGTCGATTACAGATGAGCGGGGCGAGTTCGAAAGGCTTGCCGCCGGGATCTCGATGTACGACCTGGAACCCGGCATCGGTACCAAACTGGCACAACGACTGCCCCGGATCTTGCGAGGCTCCGACTATGAAGTCACGGCAGTGGTGGCGGACAGCGAGCTTATTGCAGTGGAGCCTGGCAATACCGTTAGGAGAAACTACGGGATCGCTTTCGACCTCGGAAGCACAACGGTAGTCGGCTATTTGATCGACCTTAATACCGGGCATGAAGTCGCCGTAGCGTCTGCGATGAACGCGCAAATGGCCTACGGTGATGACCTGGTCTCCAGGATCAACTTTGCAATGACCGAGCCGGACGGTCTGGGGATGCTGCGAGTCACAGTGATCGATGTGCTGAACCGGATAATCAGACAGTTGGCCGATGCGCAGGACATCGACGGCGATAGTGTGTACGAAGTCACTCTCGTCGGCAACACGTGCATGTCGCACATCTTCCTCGGGCTGGACGTATCGACGCTGGGGCTTTCGCCCTATGTGCCGACTATCGCTCGAGCGATGGTCGTCTGCGCTGAGGAGGTCGGACTCAACATCTGCCCTGGCGGGCACGTGCACGTGCTGCCCAATGTGGCCGGATTCGTCGGATCGGACCTGGTCGGAGTGGCCCTGTCTACGCTTCGAGAAGATGAAGATCACACCCGACTGGCAGTGGACGTAGGTACGAACGGCGAGATGGCGCTGATACATAAAGGTCAGCTTTACGCGTGCTCTGCTGCAGCCGGTCCAGCGTTTGAGGGAGCGCGCATCAGTTGCGGAATGCGCGGTGGGCCAGGCGCGATAGACAGCGTGAAGATCGGAGATACAGTTGAGATAACCACTGTGGACGGCCGGCGGGCAATCGGACTGTGCGGCTCTGGACTTGTGGACGCCGTAGCGGAGATGCTGAAGGCCGGAATAATCGACAGCACCGGAAGAATGCTCGCGCCTGATGAGGCCGGACACCTTCCGCAGGCGGTCAGAGAGCGACTTATAGAGGTTGACGGCAGCGTAGAGTTCATCCTGGCGACTGAGCGAGAGGCCGCCAGGAGAGAGCCTATAACTTTGACACAGAGGGATATAAGGCAACTGCAGCTTGCCAAGGGATCGATTAGAGCGGCGATTGAGACGCTGCTCCACGTTGCTGGGGCAACGTCTGAAGACTTGTATGAGATAGTCTTGGCGGGAGCATTCGGCAACTACATACGTATTGAGAGCGCACTGGGTATTGGACTGCTTCCCCCGATAGACATCGAGCGGATAGTCCCGGTGGGGAACGCAGCGGGCACGGGAGCAAAGTTGGCGCTCATCTCGGTCCGAGAGAGGGAGCGGGCAAGCCGTCTCGCTGAGCGGACTGAACACATAGAACTCGCGACCCACCCGGAGTATGAGAGTCAGTTTATGGATAAGATGCTCTTTCCTGAGTCTTTGGGAAAGGCAGCAATAAGTTAGCCGGACAACCTGGAAATCATCTATCCACAATCGGTTCGGCTACAATAAGCAATAAGGAGGACTAAAGTGGCGGATTTAGAAGCGTTGGCGCAGGCCATCATAGGTGGTAAGAAGGATCAGGCCGAAGCGCATACAAGACAGGCAATTGATGAAGGTATGCCACCCGGAGATATCCTGAACGGTGGACTGGTGGCGGGAATGAACGTAGTTGGCCAGAAGTTCAAGGCAAACGAGTTCTACGTGCCCGAGGTACTCATTGCGGCGCGAGCGATGAAGGCTGCGATGGAGCATCTCAGGCCGCTTCTTGCGGAGAGTGGGACACAGCCGGTGGCGAGAGTTTCGATCGGCACGGTCAAGGGCGACCTGCACGATATCGGCAAGAACCTGGTCGCGATGATGCTCGAGGGCGCCGGGTTCGAGATACAGGACCTCGGAGTCGATGTAAAGCCGGAAAAGATCGTCGAGATAGTTCAGAACAACAATGCCAATATTCTGGCGCTATCGGCGCTGCTGACAACGACGATGCCGGCTATGAAGGAGACAATCGACGCACTGACGGCGGCGGGGCTCCGGGACAAGGTTAGAGTGATGATCGGCGGAGCGCCTGTGACTCAGAACTACGCGGACGAGATAGGCGCCGACGGATATGCGCCCGACGCCGCCAGCGCAGTCGAATGCGCGCACTCGCTGATCTAAGTGCGGGCCAGCCTGATGTAGTGGCCGGGATCCGTCCCGGCCATCGTCCCCGCAGGGGACGGACTGCACCCAAACCTGCAATCAAGAGCGGACGCTACTTAGCATTCGCAGGAGCCTGCGTATCAACCACGCCTACACGTGACGAAGGCCCGGTGGGTCGGCGACCCACCGGGCCTTCAATCCGCTCCTTTCCTCTGTCAGGCGGCTAATGATCTTACGTTCGGGGCATCGGCCCCGGGGACTATGCTTAACTGGTCATCTTCGTCCATTATCACTTGATTGTTAATGCTTCTTTGTTCATGGAGTCTATAGCCGCTTGCGACAACGCAGTCGCTGACGACTGTTCCCTTGCCGATGAAGGCTCCGCTCCCGATGATACTTCTGGCTACACAGGCCGCCTCATCGACCAGGGTGTTCTCGCCGACAACGGCGAAAGGCCTGAGCGCTGCATTTCTCCGCAGTCCCGCTCCCGTTCCCAGGAACAACGGCCCCACCAACTCCGCTGTGTGATGGATGTCCGCGCCCTCACCAATCCAGACGCCCGGCTCGATCTGCGCGCCGGTAATGTCGATTTTGGCCTTGCCGACCAAAGCATCGAAGTGCGCGTTGCGGTACTCGATGATATTTCCGACGTCACACCAGTGCCCAGGCAGTTGACAGCCGTAGACCGGCTCCATATTCCGCAGCATCCGCGGGAACAGGTCTCGTGAGAAGTCATAAGTGGTAAAATATGGTATGCTGCTCAACGCCTCAGGCTCGAGCACATATATCCCTGTGTTGACCGTTCGCGAGAACACCTCACTCGATCTCGGCTTTTCGAGCAGGCGTGTGATCCTGCCGTCATCCTCTTGCTGGACGATTCCGTAGTCGGCTGGATCGACCACCTGGTGGAGCAGCATGGTCGCTATCGCCGATTTTTCCCTGTGGAACTCTATCGCCTCGGACAGGTCGATGTCCGTAATTGTATCTCCAGAGACGACCAGGAATGTCCCGCTGATGTAAGGTTGGATCAACTTGACTGCGCCCGCTGTGCCCCGGGGTTCATCTTCGACCGAATAGCGAATGTTTACATCCCACAACGACCCGTCGCCGAAGTGCTCCACTATTTCCTTTGCCTGGTCGGACAGCGCAACAATTATCTCGTCCACTCCGTGTCGACGCAGGAGCGTGATGCAGTGCTCCATCACGGGTTTGCTAAACAACGGGAGCATCGGTTTCGGCGTGCTCATCGTGAGCGGGTGCAGCCTCGTGCCGCGTCCACCCGCCAGTATTATCGCTTGCATCTGATACGCCTCCTTGATTGGGTCGCAACAGACCTCCGGGTTCCGAGATCGGGAGTGGCCGCTCGGCGCTTGGCCCCGGTATTTATGCCGGTCACGACCGATGTAATTATTGGCCGAACTTCTGCCAAACATCAGGGTAGGCTGCAGTCCGCTTAAACGCTTGGTTGACTTGGAGGCTGGGGAGAAGTACAATAATAGTGGCACACGGGTAGAGTCGTGCCGATAATCAAGATCAACAACGGTTCGGCATAGGGTTTTGGCATTACAGTTATATCCAGCCAAAGCCCTTTCGGTGTTGTACGGAATATGTCGCTAGTCGATGTTCTAGAACTGAATAACGATCTAATAGAGTTTGCACAGGTGAGGGATGCGCTCTCCTGCGCCTCTGGGAAAGCGCAGATCGAGGGACTTACCAACTCCGCAAAGGGTTTCTTTCTTGCCGGGCTGTTCAGGGATCTGGCGAGGCCGATTCTTGTAATTACGTATTCCAGTGAGCAGTCGGAGCATCTGGCGGACGATCTTTCGCAGTTCGGGCTGTCGAAAGATGAGCTTTTCGTACTGCCGCCATCGGATGCGTTGATCTATGAAGAAGGTTCGCCTGATTATAGAGTGATCGGGCAGCGGCTGGCCGCGATGGACGCGCTTTCAGACACGAAACCCGCGGTTGTGGTGGCTCCGGTGAATGGAGCGCTCCGCCGGACCATGGAACCGGAGGCGCTTAGGCGGAACAGGCTCGAGGTTGCCATCGGACAGACGCTGATTGTAGACGATTTCGTGCGCAGGCTCGTGGATATTGGCTATGAGCGGTCGGAGATTTGCGAGGTGCACGGGGAGTTCAGCCAGCGGGGAGGCATCATCGACATCTATCCTACGAATGAGGACGAGCCGGTCAGGATAGAGCTTTTCGGTGACGAGGTCGAGAGCATCAGGACCTTCGACTCCGCATCTCAGAGGTCGACAGGCCGCCGACAGCGGGTGATTGTTCTGCCGGCAAGAGAGGTCGTGTTGACGAATGAGGCAGCCGGTCCGGCCGCAGAGATTATTCGTGGCGAAATGGAGGAGCAGGTCCGGCGGTTTGAACAGTCCGGGCGGCACGAGGAAGCGTCCCGCCTTTCTGCAAAGGTGGAGGACGATATTCTCCGTATCTCGAATGGAGCCTATTTCGACGGAATTGAGAGCTATCTGCCTTACATTCACCCGAAGGAGTGCGGCATACTGGATTATCTGCCTGCGTCCGGTCTGGTCGTTGTGGACGAGCCGCACCAGATAGTCTCGCAGTGGGAGCGGTTGGAGCAGGAGATGCTCGAAGTGCTGATAAACCGCGCGGGGAGGGGACTGCTGCTTGCCTCCACAAAGAGCCAGCACGTGCTGATCGAGTCGGCGATGCGAAGGGTGGAAGAGGGCTGGCCTGCGCTGAGCTTCACTGTTCTTCCTCGGGGGGTTCCGTTCATAAAGGCCCGAACCAAGCTGCAGGTCGAGTCTTCTCCCGCTGAACCTTTCGGTGGGCGCATTGAAATGCTCAGGGAACAGATCGGGACGTGGACGGGCAACGACGCGCGCGTCGTGATCGCGACCGGACAATATGATCGACTTGTGGAACTGCTCGGCGAGCACGATATTCCGATAACCGCCGCGGCCGGACAGGGCGCTGAGGCCGGCAAGCAGTCCGGCTCACTGGAGGAGTCCGGCGTCTACGTCTTCCAATCTTCGCTTCGCTCGGGGTTCAAGTTACCGGATATGCGGCTGGTGGTCCTCTCAGACGCCGAGGTGTTCGGCATGGTGAGGACCAGGAGACCGAGACGCGTCGCCAAAGAGGGCGTGCCGATCTCGACCATCCTGGACCTCAAGGAAGGTGACTACGTAGTTCACGCTGCGCACGGCATAGGGATCTACCAGGGGATAACTACCCTTACGACCGATAGCGTGAAGAGGGACTACCTTCTGCTGGAGTACGCTGGAGACGACAGGCTCTACGTTCCGACGGAGCAGATCGACCGCGTGCAGAAATACATCGGCGGGGAGGGCAACGAGCCGGTAGTGCACAGGCTGGGCGGCAGCGAGTGGCAGCGAGCTACAAAGCGGGTCAAGCAGGCAGTTCGGGAGATGGCTAAGGAGTTGATCGAACTATATGCCTGGAGGCAGGCGCTCGGCGGGATCGGTTTCAGTCAGGACACACCCTGGCAGCACGAAATGGAGGCCGCCTTCCCTTACGAGGAGACTCCGGACCAAATCCAGGCGATCGACGAAGTGAAGAGAGACCTCGAGGCCCCGAAGCCTATGGACCGGTTGATCTGCGGCGATGTAGGGTTCGGGAAGACCGAGGTAGCAATCCGGGCGGCGTTCAAGGTCGTAAACGATGGCAAGCAGGTGGCCATCCTTGCGCCTACGACTGTCCTGGCACAGCAGCACTGGAACACATTTAAGGAAAGGCTTGGAGCGTTTCCGATTGCCGTGGAGATGCTTTCGCGGTTCAGAAGCAGAAAACAGCAGAAGGAGGTCATCGAGGGGCTTAGCTTGGGGACCGTGGATATAGTCATCGGCACTCACAGGCTTCTTTCGAAAGATATCGACTTTAAAGACCTTGGGCTTCTGATAATAGACGAGGAGCAGAGGTTCGGTGTCGGACACAAAGAGCGGCTGAAGCGTCTCAGGAAGTCTGTGGATTCGCTTTCGATGACGGCGACGCCGATTCCCAGGACTCTGCACATGTCGCTTTCGGGTATCAGGGACATGAGCGTGATAAACGATCCTCCTGAAGGCCGCACGCCGATCAAGACGTTTATCAAGGAATATGACGAGGAGATAGTCAGAGAGTCGATAGTCCGGGAGCTGGACCGGGGCGGACAGGTGTATTTTGTGCATAACAGGGTAGAAAATATAGCGCACGTAGCCGCACACGTCGCGAAGCTTGTGCCCTACGCCAGAATCGAGATCGCACACGGGCAGATGGCGGAGGACGATCTCGAGCGGGTTATGCTCGATTTCTATGACAGGAAGTTCGATGTGCTGGTCTGCACAACGATCATCGAGAGCGGTCTTGACATCCCGAATGTCAACACCATTATCGTGAACGATGCGGACAGAATGGGCCTGGCGCAGCTATATCAGCTTAGAGGCAGGGTGGGGCGGTCTGACAGGCAGGCATACGCCTATTTGATGTACAAGGGAGATAAGATTCTTACGGAAATCGCCGAGAAGAGGCTGGAGGCCATCAGGGAGTTTACCGATCTCGGCTCGGGGTTCAGGGTGGCTCTGCGCGACCTGGAAATCAGGGGGGCGGGGAACCTGCTTGGCGCAGAGCAGCACGGGCAGATAGCCGCGGTCGGCTTCGATCTGTACTGCCAGTTGCTTTCCCAGGCAATATCAGAGCTTAAGGGAGAGGACGTCGAGGAGGTCCAACTACCCTCAGTCGATCTGCCCGTCGACGCCTACATCCCGGAGAGCTACATAAAGGCTGAGGCACAAAGGATATTCTTCTACAAGAAGATGACCGCCGCAAAGTCCGTGCGGGAAGTAAAGCAGGTGCAGGATGAGCTTGAGGACAGGTTCGGCGATCCTCCAAGGCCGGTCTGGAACATGCTTGCCATCCTGCGGCTCAGGATAAGGTGCGCTAAGGTCGGGATTTCGTCCATCACGACCGAGAAGCGGCAGATCGTAATCAGGTTTGCACCGGGATGCAGGATCGTTTCTGATGTGCAGAAGGAGCTTGCCAAGAACTACAGGCGGCACTGGTTCCAGTCCGATCTGGTCCGGATAAACCCGGACAGCGCGCAGATCATCAACCTTGTCGAAGACATGGTAGACGTCGTCGCGAAGGGCCTAAAAGCAAGCGCGAACCAGCTCCAAGTAGCCTGAGAGGGGGCCGGGAGTCAGGGGCCAGGGGCCGGGGGATTTCAGATTGCAGATTTTAGATTGAAGGTAACAGGTAACAGGTAACAGGTAACAGAGGGACTTCCCATGCCCCATGTCCCATGACCCTTACCAACACCCAACACCCAACACCCAACACCTGCCGAAGGCTGATAGCTGACCGCTGACGGCTTTCTATGGAGTTACAATTGGAAGTAATCGACGCAAACACAATGTTCGGGCCGTGTCCCAGAGTCACAGCCGATCTTTCGCTTGATCGGCTGCTTGAAGGGATGCAAAGCCACGGGGTGGAAAGGAGCCTCACCCTTTCCACGGTCGGAATCTTCCACAGCCATAACGATGGCAATATGGACACGCTGGCCCAGTGCCAGGGCAAGCAGCAAATCCTGCCTGTTGCAACGATAGACCCGCGCGGTTACTTTGGAGCTCTGAAGCAGATATCGAACCTGATAAACCAGGGATTTCGGATGTTCAGATTCTTTCCCGGGGAACAGGGCTGGCCGCTCGACCACGCCGTATTCGAGGACATTCTGAACGAGCTTGAGCCGACGCCCGTGCCCATAATGATCGATGCCGGACGCACGGGCGACGCGAGCGCCCTGGCGCGTATCCTCGGCAGCAAGGATCATCCTCTCATACTCGATGGCGTTGTTTTCGAGACGCTGGCAGAGGCGGTCTCGGTGATGAAAAAGCACAGCAACATCTATGTCGAGACACATGCGCTTACTGTGCCCGGCGGGCTGAGGTTCCTCGCCGAGCAGGTAAGAGGCGATAGGATCATCTTCGGATCGGACTGCCCGAGGAGTTCTCTAGCTGGGGCGCTCCGGTATGTCCAGGAATCAGGGCTGCCAGACCCGGACAAAGAGAAAGTCCTCGGCGGGAACATCAAGCGGTTGCTCGGAGGCTAGAGTTGGCAATAATCGACGTTCGCGTGCAGATCGGCACTACGCCTATCTGGGGCACTCCTTTCACGGAAGCTCATCTCATCAGAATGATGGACAGGTACGGCGTCGAGCGGTGCATAATCTCCTCTACGGTCGCGAACTCCTGCGACTCGACCAGGGGCAACGAGATTGTCAAGGGGATAGCCGGCAAGGAGCGCGTGAGGGGCTGCGTGGTAGTAAATACGCAGTATCCGTCCGAAGCGATGGAGGATATGCGCAAATATCTTTCAACCTCCGCATTCGCCGCACTAAGAATACGTCCCGGTCCGCCAGGGCGGCCTGTGACCCTCGAGGAATGTGATGAAATCCTGAACGCCCACCGCCGCTTCGGAAAGCCCGTTTTCATCGGCGCCTGGGACAAGGACTGTGTGCTTGCCGCGGACGAGATCGCTAAAAAGTTCACAGGCATAAAGTTCGTGTTGCTTTCGATGGGCGGAGAGGACTGGCGCACGGCGCTTACCCTCGCTCAGAAGACGCTCAACCTGGTTTTGGAGGTATCGGGGAGCCGCAGCCCGGATAAGATCAAGTGGGCCGTAGATGCGGTCGGGTCTCACCGCCTCGTCTACGGAAGCAACATGCCCTTCGATGACCCGGCGGCCACAATCGGACTCGTCGAAGACGCCGACATTACTGATGCGGACAAGAAGATGATCTTCGAGGGCACTGCAAACCGGCTGTTTGACTGGGACAACAAGACGTCGAGGAATAGGGAGAGGGAACAGGTAACAGGTAACAGGTAACAGGGAACAGGTGATAGGTGATAGGTGATAGGTGATAGGCGATCTAATCCTTTATCGCATTTTTGCTCTCTGGCAAGGGAAATGAAAAGTGAAAAATGCAAAATGAGCATCTCCGGCCACCGGAAGGATTCCGTTTCGGATACAGACTTGTGGAGTGCGGCGGCGCGCCGCCGCTTTGAGCTACAACTGTAATTACAGCG
>JACPPP010000201.1 GCA_016190935.1 Armatimonadota bacterium
CCCCTAGCCCGACTTATTCACGAGCATCAGCAGGCTTCGGCAGACAAGCAGTCCGAAGCAACTGCTGATGCATAATCCGGGCTAGAGGGTCTTGGAGTAAGCCAGAATAGCCATGGCGGCAATTAGGAGGAAAACGCCCGCAAACCTCCAGGTAGCTGCAGCCCTGGGGGACTTCCTCCACTCGCCCGCAAGAGAGCCAAGTATCTGGGCGACTATGATGGAAGACGCGATGTTCATAACCCACCCGATTGTCGTTCCCATCTTGGTTGCTACGGCGTCGCCAGCCGCGTTGAGATCCAGGTAGTATGCGCCGACTCCGTAGGGGATCTGTGCCAGAAAATGGAGCACACCCATCATAACGGCCAGCCAGAAGTCGCGGGCAGCGCCGGGGCCTCGGTAGTTGCCCACGGTCTTGCTCTTCACCATGGTTGAGCCGAGGAAGACGAGGATTGCCAGGTAGCCGCCCCAATACATGGGCATCCAGCGCGGAATGGTCGCAAACCTCGGGTCCACACCCATATCGGCAGCACTGTCGCCTATGGTACCCGCCCACTCATAGCCCAGGTTGGCGCAGGCGCTGAGCAAGCCCGAAAGGACGCAGAAGAAGAGACCGAGCGCGAAGCTTCCCGCCTTCATAGCGGATTCGTCTTTGACGGCAGCCTTGTCCCTGATCCCTCCAGCGCGCCCAAGTGCGGCAACTGCCGCTATACAGACAAGAATTCCCATGATAATGTAAGGAATCGATGTAGAAGGAATCGAGGATAAGTTCCTTATCATAGGCACGACGGAACCGACAACCGTGCTGAGACCCATGATTACGGCGAAGCCGAGCGCCAGGCCCAGGTTGTTGACACCAAGCGCAAAAGTCACGGCCCCGCATCCCCAGCCAAAACCGAATAGGAAGACGATAAGTACCGTCTGTAGACCAGCAGCAGAAATTGCCATAGGCCAATTTGGGAAGATAAGGCTCACGACGATCGTCGGGATCACGATGGTGGCCATTCCCATTGCCAGGAGCACCGTGTTCTCCACCGCAAACCTCTTCCGCATTCGCAGCGGAAGTGAGAAAGCTCCACCGGCAACCGCCGCAATCATGATAAAACCGAAACCAGGAATTAGAGGATTCATTGCAGACTCCTTTCTTGATTGAAATTCAATGTCCTCTTGAAATACCCCTTTGAGTCCGTCCCGCTCCGAAGGGCCTCGGACGGACCGCACCCTCTCAGGCCGGCCGCTTTGAAACGGCAAAAATGCCAAAGAGTTCAGTTACACTGCTGAGATTGTATTCTACTTTTCCTGCAATACATCCTCCTATATTGAGGAGAATTTTGGATTTTAGATTTCGGATTTTGGATTTAAAGCTGTAGGTGAGCGGTAACAGGTGATAGGTGATAGGTGGTAGGTGGTAGAGACCTGATCGTCCGCGATTTGCAATCAGTACTGTCGAAAGTACGATATCCACCACCTGAAACACGTCCTTCGACAAGCTCAGGATGCACGAAAGCCGCGAAGGCCACGAAAGCTGTGTATGAAAGACTGGTGGACAGTCCGGGAGAAGTATCAGGTTGGGCTTTTCGTGTCATTCGTCCTTTCGCGTCTTCGCGTTTCAACAGTCACATATCAAATGAGCGGCGCTGGAATCAGTAAGCGTACAATCTGCCATAGGGCCGGAGATGTTTCGGGTAGAGCTTGCTGAACGGACCTGCTATAATCTCCTCGGCGGAGCCACCGAAGTTGTCGGTGTAGGCTCGAACGTGCTCCTCGACCTCGGCCATGTCCGCTGCGTCGGGATCGACTATGCCGACTTCCTTGCCTACTCTGTCCCTGTCGAACTCTCCACGGATATAGATCGCTCCGCCGTGCATGCCTGTTCCCACTAAAGCCGCGCGATGAGGCCCGTCAATTCCAAGTCCGAGCACTATGATAACCCCACCGGCCATGTACTCCCCGAGGAAATCCTGCGTGCTGCCACCTATCACCAGCACCGGTTTGTGGGGTCCGTACTCCTTCATGTGGATTCCTACACGGTAGCCCGCGCTTTCCCGCACGAGAATCCGTCCGCCCCTGGCCGAGAATCCAGCGATATCCCCGGCTCTGCCGTGGACAACTATTTCTCCGGCGTTCATAGTATTCCCACAACCGTCCTGGGCGCTGCCGTAAACTACTATCCTCGGACCATTCAGGAAGGCTCCGAGGTCGTTTCCAGGCACGCCGTGGATATGAATCTCGACATCGCCCAGATCCGGGCATTCATAGACGTTGGTCCCTATGTAGCGCTGGCCCATTACTCCCTCAAGCTCTATCCTGCGCGCGCCACCGGATATGGCCTCGCGCACAAGCTGGTTGAGGTCGCGGTAATAAAGCCCGGTCGCATCTATCCTGACTGCACGGCGTCCATTATTTCGCTCGTTCATTACTGTCCCACCATCCTTACTCCCAGTGTCTCAAGCTCGCCATGCGTAAGACCTATGCCTCGAAGGTGAAGTCTGTTGCCCCGCAGGCTCTCGATAGAGTTTACACCAAGGCCACCAAGCATCTCCTTGATCTCATGGCTCCAGCCAGTCACCAGGTTGACCAACCGCTCGGTCGCAATCTCCGGGTTCAGCCGCTTGGCCAGATATGGGTTCTGGGTCGTGATGCCCCAGTTGCAAATCCCCGTGTAGCACTTCTGGCAGAGGGTGCATCCCATCGCAACCAGCGCCGCGGTGCCAATGTAGACCGCGTCCGCCCCGAGCGCTATCGCTTTGATAACGTCAGCGCTGTTTCTGAAACCACCGCCTGCGATGATAGAGGCCCTATTACGGATGCCCTCCTGTCTGAGCCGTGTGTCAACGGCGGCCAGCGCGAACTCTATCGGTATTCCGACGTTGTCCCTTATGATCTTGGGGGCAGCGCCGGTCCCACCGCGGAAGCCGTCCAGCGCGATGATGTCCGCGCCCGCCCGCACCATTCCTGTGGCTATTGCCGCGACGTTATGCACCGCCGCTATCTTCACCGAAACCGGCTTCTGGTAGTTCGTGGCCTCCTTAAGGGCGTATATCAGCATCGACAGGTCCTCGATGGAATAGATGTCGTGCTGCGGAGCGGGAGATATTGCGTCCGTCCCGGCGGGTATCATTCTGGTGACGGATACCTCTCCGACCACCTTCTCGCCCGGCAGATGGCCGCCGATTCCCGGCTTGGCTCCCTGTCCGATCTTAATCTCGACTATTCTGGCGGCGTTGAGATAGTCCGGATCGACCCCGAAGCGACCGGAAGCAACCTGGACTATTGTGTTTCCGCGATACCTGTAAAGGTCGTGGTGCAGACCTCCCTCGCCAGTGTTGTACAGAATGCCGAGTTCAGCAGCCGCGCGCGCGAGCGCCTCCTGCGCCTGAAAGCTGATCGCGCCGTAGGACAGCGCAGAGAAAAGTATAGGAGTCTCTACCTGCACCTGCGGCGGAAGCTGGCTCACGAGCTTTCCATCCCGCACTTCAATCGACTCCGGCTTCGCCCCGAGGTAGGTTCTGAGTTCCATCGGCTCGCGGAGCGGGTCGATGGACGGATTGGTCACCTGGCTGGCGTTGAGCAATAATTTGTCCCAGTACACGGGATAATCCTTATCATTTCCCGAGCCGGCCAGGACCACACCTCCCGTCTCGGACTGCCGGATGGCGTCTCGCAGATGCTCCTGGGTCCAGTTTCCGTGCTCACGGTAGCGGCCCGGATGCGGACTTATGACGAGCGCTCCCGTAGGACACATCACCGCGCACCTCTGGCAGCCCACGCACTTCTCCGTGTCGGCGAACATCTTGTCCACCTCTTCATCATAAGAGTGGACCTCCCAGCCGCACTGCCTTTCGCACACGCGGCAGTTTATGCACTTATCATAATCCCGTTCCACCAGAAACTCGGGCAATTTGAAGCATGCTAGTGCCATTTCTTAAGCCTCCTTCAGGAGTATCCTAACCCGGCCTAACCGGAACCATTACGGGTGTTAGGTGCTGGGTGTTAGGTGTTGGAAAAGCCATCCCTAACCCAACACCCAGCACCTAACACCCAACACCTCTTCTGTTCCTTTCGTGGTTTCGTGATAAAAAAGCTGTGCGTTCCATCGCTCGATTTCGGTTGTCACGGCCCAATTATGCCGCCAGCGGCTGGTCGGATTTCGGCGCCTCCGAGGTGCATTCAAGCCGGCCGACAACCGGCTCGCCGCCCTGCGGAACCCATATCCTGTCCACCTCCGGCGAAACCAGCCTGATAGCGGCCTCTTCAGATGATAGAAACAGCATCGGCCCCGCCGCAGCAGCTACCATTGGCCGCAGGCGCACCCGGTCGGTAAGCCCGATCATCTCCCCTTCGTGCGCGATGATCACAGAAAACGGACCGTTAAGAAGCATGCTGCCATATACCTGCCTCAAGGCAGATCGAAGCTGCCTGCTCTCCGGGTCCATTCTGTCGATGTCCGTCCATAGTTTGGCCGATACGATATCGGCGAAAATCTCGACCGGCAGGCCCTGTTTTCGCATAAGCAGGTCTACTGCATACGTGATGACCTCCGTATCGGTGTGCATCGTACAGTGATAGCCGAACATCTCAAGATAACGGCGGTTTATGCCGTAGGAAGAGATCTCACCGTTGTGGACCACCGTCCAGTCGAGCAGGCTGAAAGGATGCGCCCCTCCCCACCAGGCCTGTGAATTGGTCGGGAAGCGTCCGTGGGCGGTCCAGAGATAGCCTTCATAGTCCTCCAGGCAGAAGTAGTGGGCTATCTGCTCAGGGAAACCTACGCCCTTGAACACGCCCATGTTCTTGCCGCTCGAGAAGACGAAGGAATCCTCTACCGAGGTGTTGATCTCCATCACCTTCCGCACGACGAAGTCGTCCTCCGACAGCCCCTCCAACCTCGAATGAGTCGGCTTGACAAAGTATCTGAGCACAAGAGGCGGGTTGACAATCTCAGCAGTAGGCTGTGTCGGCAGGTCCTCGTCTCTTGAGATCTGGAAGTTCGCAGCAAGGATCGCTTCGGTGGCTTTCCTACCCTGCGCGCTCGTGAACATGATGTGCAGGGCGTAGTGGTCCGCAAACTCCGGATATATTCCGTAGACGGCCAGTCCGCCGCCGAGTCCGTTGCCACGATCATGCATGTTGGCAATGGCCCGGCTGATGTCCCTGCCGGAGAATCGGCGGCCCGTCCTGTCCATCATTCCGAAGATGGAGCAGTTGGAGATGACCTTGGCATCGCCAAATGGATTGTTCAAAGCTTCAATGTTTCTCATGGCAACATGTTCCTCCGCGCAGTTTCTTATGTCTTATCTCCTCGGGCAGGTCGATCAGGCCGATTCCGTCGAGCAGCCTGTCTTTAAGCCCGTTCAGGGGGATCCTCTCTCGCACGAGGTCGAGCACAATCCCGGCCCGGTTGACTTCACCGGTCATCACGAACCCGGTCAGGCGGTCGTCCTGGATAATAAACCGGCGATAGCCGTTCTCGTCGTCTCCCTCGATAATCTCCGCGCCTTCCTCGATCGCCGATGAACCGGCTGAAACGACCGGATAGCCGAAGAAAGTGGTCGAGTTGACGCTTGCGCCGAGATCGTACGTCCGCTCACCGCCGGCCATGTTAAGCCCGGCGACTCTCCCTCCGGCATAGGCATTAGGGAGCACCGGCAGCACGCGGTTCTGATCGAGCAGCGCGTCGTAGGCCTCGGCCACATCGCCCGCTGCGAAGACACCGGGAACGGAAGTCTCCATTCTTCTGTCAACGAATATGCCGCGGTTCGTCCGGACAGGGGTATCCTGAACCAGGTCCAGCCTCGGTGTCACACCGATGGCGAGCACCACCATCTGGCATTCGGCCGTGCTGCCGTCTGAGAGCGACGCCGACTCGACACATTCGCCGCCTCGAATCTCTGAGATCGTGGTTCCGGTCAATATTCGCGTCCCCTGATTCTCAAACTGCTTGACTACCACCTCGGCGGAGCGGCGGTCGAGGAGCATAGAGAGCACTCTTTCAGCAAGCTCGACGACCGTCACGCGCACGCCCGCCTCGACCAGCGCCTCAGCCGTCTTAAGCCCGGTCAATCCGCCTCCGAGCACCATGGCCGACCTCACAGCCGGCAGGTAGCTTTTCATCTCCCTGGCGTCGTCCCAGGTATTCATCGTAAAAACGCCGCGGAGATCGCCTCCGGCGATCTTCGGCACGATCGGGCGTCCGCCCACGCTTATCAGCAGCTTCTCGAACGCAGACTCCCCTCCGGCAGTCTGCAGACGGCGATTCTCAAACTCGACTGACTCTACCTGCGCGCCAAGGAACGCCTGAACTCCATACCGCTCATAGAAGTCAGGCGGGCGATAAAGCATCTTCTCCTCGCTCACCTCTCCCGCCAGGTAATGGGTTATCAGCGGTCTCGAATATACGTGGTGGGGCTCATCAGAGAAAAGCCCGATAGAGCCCGTGCGGTCTACGCTGCGGATCGCCTCGATCGCCCCGATGGCGGCCACCGAATTTCCAATTATTGCATAAGTAAAAGTCTTCATGCCGCATCCTCCAACGCCACGGCAGGCTCCTCATCCTCCATAAGCACGAGCGCGCGGTTCGGACAGGCCTCGACGCAGGCCGGAACCTCTCGCCCGGGGCACATATCGCACTTAGCCGCAGTCGGCCTGGCCCCATTCGTCCGTGTTATCGATCCGTAAGGACACATTAGGATGCAGGTCCAGCATCCGATACACTTCTCTGCATTGAGGTTGACTATCCCCGTCTCAGGGTCCTTGGTTATCGCGCCGGTTATGCAGCCGAACATACACGCAGGCTCATCGCAGTGGCGGCACTGCGTGGCGAACGACAGCGGCCCGGACTCCTCCACCAGAAGCCTTGCCACCGGCTTCTCGCGTTTGAAGCTCTTGATGACGTGTTTGTGCTCAGAGTGCTCCACCTTGCACCCCACCTCACACAGCCGGCAGGCCATACACACCTCTGGCTTTGCGATTATTCGCCGCATATCCGTCTTCCTTTCAGTCAACCTAACCCGGCGGAGCCGGAACCAATTTAATCACGACAACACGAAACTTATGAAAACACGAAAGTGACAGGTGCCAAGTGACAAGTGCAAAGTTCAGAAGGCGGCTCTCAGCGGCCTCATTTGCCTTCAGCGTCTCAGCGGTTCAGGATGCTTCCGTAGCTAATAATCCTTTCGTGTTTTCTGTTTCTTTCATGGTTTCGTGATAAAAAAGCGCCCCCGCAGCACATCGGTGCCAAGGCGAGGACGCCAATTACAAAAAGGCGCCTCGCCATTGAACACCATCTGTTCGGTCGAGACGCCTTCGTCGTCAATATGAATCAGCTATGATCTGCCGCTCGGTCAGCTTCGAAACGCCGGCAACAAAAAACGCACCCGCAGTCTTCGCGGGACGCGGTGGACATACGATGTCATAGATACTGCAATGTATCCTAGGTTCGCAGAGCCCCAGATGAGGCCGTGCACAATATGATTATACCTCTTTGAGCCGCTTTATAAAATGACCTAAGTCAACTTCCAGCGGATTTCCCCCACCAAAGCCCGCATATTTATTGTACACTAATTTTCGGCTGAAATCAATAGAAATTCACCCTCGCGATAACGAGGGCAAAGACAACTATCACGGCCAGGAGGTTCAGATACTCGTGGTTTGCCACAATTTGCGACCACTGCCATCTGCGCGGGGCCGATCTGGAATACGGGTGGAGCCTGGGCAGAAACCTTCTGATCTCGCTGCAGTAGTGTGAGTAGTCGTCACCGAAGATGACTCGCAGCCTGGCCTCTTCTCGGCACACGCGGCCGTTTACATAGATCGCAAAGATTATGAGGTAGGCGACTATGAGGGAGGGGATACTGAATACTATGGCCTCTGTCCAGGCCTGCTGTATCATTATAAGGAACCCGAGCAGGACAAAGAACCGTCCGAAGTACATCGGGTTGCGAACGTGTGAGTACGGCCCGGAGATGGCAAGCACCATGTCTTTCTTGATGTGGGACGCCGACCATAGCTGCACTAGTTCGCCGAAAAGGCTGGTGGCCATTCCTATCCAGAGCCAGACGGAGGCGCGGTCGACGAAGTAGATACCGATTATTACGAAGGCCCCCATCAGCGGCACTCTGTACCACTGCAGTAAGCCTCTTGTTCTCTCCAGGAACGTCAGCTTGGTTGTCACTGTTCCTCGCCGTTCTTGCTTACGTACTTGACCATTGCTACGGTTGTTCCCGTTTCATCAAAATGAAACTCGACGGAATCCATAGACTTCTTCATGAAGAAAATCCCCATGCCGCCTTCGAGAAGGAACTCAGGATTCGGAACGGGAATCGAATCGGCATCGAACGGCTCCCCAGGGTTATGTATTTCAACACACAGTTTCTCGGAATCCCCGGTGCATCGCACGGTCAGCCTGTCGTTTTCGTGGTCTCGGCACCCGTGTCTGAGTGCGTTCGAGGTGGCCTCACCGACGGCCAATCGTATGTCGTCTAGTTCCTCACGGGTAAAAGGCATGCTTTCGGCAAGCTCGGTCACGCGCCTGCGCACGATGCCATCCCTCTCTGCGCGCAGAGGTACGCAAAAGCTCACATGCTGCCACGTGCCCGGCATCCTGATGCTGTCACCGTTCCGTTTCGCTCGGCGAGATACCGGCGACTCGACCTCAACCATCTCGGCGAAACCGGACACCTGCAGCGCGTGTACAAGTTGAGCAGTAGGCGATTTGAGTCTCAGCACACCGCCTGTCCGTTTGAGCCTCTGCGCCACATGCACAATTGTCCCTATGCCGCTCGAGTCTATAAAGTCTACGAACCTGCAATCGATGACAACATGCTGCTTGCCCTCGCACTCAACGAGCAGCTTCAAGGCATCCCGAATATGGAACGCGGATTCGTAGTTGACCTCACCCGCAAGCACTACAAGCGGCGGGTCCGCATGTTCAACAGTTACTGTACACTCAGCCGCCATCACAGCTTCACAAAAATTCCTCGCTGGCTTGAGTTTAGCACTATAAAGCGGGCGTCGTCAAGTAGTTCACGCCTCACTTCATAAGTTTTTCGCAACAAGAGTGCCGGTTTTGGGCAGTGAGGCTAATAAAAACCGCCGAGGTGGGCTGCCAGCCCGAATTATTCACCAGCATCAGCAGGCTTTGGCATCCTTCGACAGGCTCAGGAAGACCCCGGCGACTGCGGAGTTGTCTGAGTAGATCGATGTTTTGTTGGCACTCTGGCTACGGGAAATCTGATTGTGCAAGATCGAAAGACATACCATATCCGTCGTCCCAGCATTCTGTGATACGATTTGAAATCGCGGGGATTCTCTTTCGGGTGCGATGATGATATCGCACCCGGTGTGCGCCTGTGAGCGTGCGTGGCTAGAGAGGTGGAAGTCCTCTTCAGGCATACGCTCTCCGGCCTGTAGCCGACTGTAACTGCGTCACCGTGAG
>JACPPP010000019.1 GCA_016190935.1 Armatimonadota bacterium
AGGCATCCTGAGCCTGTCGAAGGGTGCCGACTACGAAGCGCCGCACCTTTCGTGCTTCGACACGCTCATCCTTCGACAAGCTCAGGATGGCTCAAGATGCGGCGTATATTGCTCACGCCGGTTAAAAACGATGCTCCTGCTCCAGCTCGCCATTTTGTTGACCCAACACGGGTGGCATGTTATACTATTTGAAAGAACGGGCAGTCCTGCGTTCAAAAGTTAGTCAAATCCGGCAGGACTAGGGTGTGGGATACTTGGCCGTGTGGCTCCAAAAACTGCTACACGTTGGGTGGATACCTCTTTTAACCACCATAATAGACGTAATTCTAGTCTCTATGGTCATCTACTGGCTTATGATGCTTGCCAAGCGAACTAGAGCCTGGCAGATCATGTGGGGGTTGGCCGTATTCTTTCTGATCGTCTACATTACACGTCGACTCGATCTCGTTACTATTAACTGGCTGCTCCAAACGTTCGTTCCCTTGGGTCCGGTCGCCATAGTCATTCTATTTTATCCGGAGCTGAGGCACGCGCTCGAGGAGATGGGAAAGGTGGCCGGGTGGAGCAGAGGGTTCGCCCGGCTGCCCAGCGAAGATGTTACAACTATAATCAAGGAGATATCTGCGGCTGCCTCCCGGATGTCCTCTCAGAGTGTCGGAGCGCTCATCGTGCTCGAAAGGGACCTGGCTCTTGACGACATCGCAGCGAGTGGCAGAAGGGTACAGGCGGAGGTGTCATGCGAGCTTCTCTGTACGATATTCCATCCGGGCAGCGCGCTGCACGACGGCGCGGTGATCATCCGCGGAAGCCGGATTCTTGCGGCCGGATGTATACTACCCCTCTCCGACAGCGTTCATATTGGAACGATGATACATACCCGCCACAAGGCGGCGATCGGAGTCTCGGAAGTGAGCGACGCGGCCGTAGTTGTGGTCTCAGAGGAGACGGGCATTATGTCGCTTGCCATCGAGGGCAAACTGCACAGCGGGCTCAATCAGGAGACCCTCTCCAAATGGCTGCACACGATATTCGGTACCGTCGACAAGGACAAAAGATCTAACTTCAAGAAAACCGTCGATGTTACACTTCGGCGGACAGGACTGAGGATCTAGCGATGGCTGTGCGGAGACTGCTTAAGAACTGGCCTTACAAGCTGCTTGCGCTCGGCACCGCCGTTCTCCTCACATCTTACGTGCATGGCGAGCGTAATCCTACGATAACGTCGTCTACCCGCGCTGACGTGCATATCGAGCACGTCCAGCAGGGTTATGACGCCGAGGTAACCCCTCGAAACGTGACGATTTCACTGGAAGGTCCAAAGAGCGATGTTGAGACCGCCCTGCAGGCCGTAAAATCCAACGAGATTAGGGCGCTTGTAGACCTGGCGGGCCTTAACGCCGGAAGGTATACAGTCCCAGTAAGAATCTCCGCGCCGGAGTCTCTTGCGCGAGGCGTTTCAGTACGCACAGCAACCGAGAAGGTCACAGCCCAAATTGAGGAGCGGTCCTCGCGGACGCTGCCAGTTGAGGTGAAGCTGAAGAATCCTCTACCGATAGGATATGCTACCAGTGAGGCGACCGTTGCTCCGGCCAAGGCGACCATCACCGGCAGCAGCAGTATTGTCTCCCGAATCAGGAGGCTTGTGGCGGTCGTGCGGGCGACTCCGCTTCAACCTTCCGTTGACGATTACGTCGTGGTCAAGGCGCTTGACGGACGCAACGAGGAGGTCCGGGGGATAAAGATAGCGCCGGAAGGTGTTCATGTAACCCTTAAGTTGGTCGAGGCTCCTGCCAATAAATCTGTGTTTGTAAGCCCCATTGTCGTCGGCCAGCCGCAATTTCCTTACCGGGTTGCCCGGATCAGCGTCACGCCGAACTCGGTGATTATCAAGGGAAAGCCCGAGAGTCTTGCGGGTACGACTACGGTTGCGACTGACGAGGTCGATTTGGCCGGCGCTGCGGCTGATGTGGTACGTTATGTGAAGCTACACGTCCCTCCTGGGCTCGAAGTGGAGGACCCTGACCAGGTCAGGGTCACGGTCAAGATAGTGCAGTCTCCCGGAACTCGGACCGGATCACCGGAAAACTGAGCCCTTCTGATTCAAATCATGGGCAAAATGCACAGCTTCTTATCACGAAACCACGAAAGGAACAAAAAAACGAAAGGGATTATTAGCTACGGAAGCATCCTGAACTGCTGAGACGATGAAGGCAAATGAGGCCGCTGAGAGCCACCTTCTGGACTTTGCACTTGTCACTTGACGCTTATCACTTTCGTGTTGTCGTGATTAAATTGGTTCCGGCTAGGCCGGGCTAGGCAATTGGGGAGATTGCGAATTGGAAAAGCTGTTTGGTACCGATGGCGTAAGAGGACTGGCCAATGTTGAGCTGAGTCCGCTTTTGGCCTTGCAAATCGGGTCGGCTGCCGCGCATGTAATAGTCGAGACCCAGCACAAAGGAAAGATGCTGATCGGGCGCGATCCTCGGATATCCGGTGATATACTTGAGTCCGCTCTGGTTGCCGGCGTTTGCTCACAGGGGCTCGACGCCGTGCTGGTGGGGGTGGTGACGACACCCGGAGTAGCGTATCTTACAACTTCGGCCGGCGCTTCGGCGGGCGTTGTCATCTCGGCTTCCCACAACCCTGTCGAGGACAACGGGATCAAGTTCTTCGGCCCGGATGGATACAAGCTCGACGACGCTGTCGAGACACATATAGAGGAGCATGTGCCGCTGTTTGATGAGCTTCCACGTCCGACCGGCGGGGAAGTGGGCAGGATGATCCGCAAGCACGAGATGGCGTGGGAATACGCCCAACACGTCAAGAACGCCGCGACGCGCAAGCTCGAAGGGATGAAGATTGTGCTCGACTGTGCGAACGGAGCGGCATCTGAGCTTGCACCCCAGATATTCTCTGAGGTCGGCGGCCAGGTTGAGGCATTCAATTGCTCCCCAAATGGCATCAACATAAACCAGAGCTGCGGGTCGCTCCATCCTGAGCAGCTTACCCAAAAAGTCAGGGAACTCGGCGCGGATGTCGGGCTTGCCTTCGATGGTGACGCTGACCGCGTGATCATGATAGACGAGCGCGGTGAGATAGTTGATGGGGATCACGTAATGGCGATCTATGGGCTCAGGCAGGCTCGGGCTAGAGACCTCCCCGCAAACGCCGTTGTCGGAACCGTTATGAGCAATATTGGGCTCGAGATCGCGCTTGCGAAGGAGAACGTCAAGCTGATTCGGGCTCCAGTCGGCGACAGATACGTGTCCGACGAGATGCGCAGGATCGGGGCAATTGTGGGCGGAGAGAAGTCCGGCCACATCATCCTGTCCCGCCATACCACAACGGGGGACGGCATGGTAACTGCTTTGCAAATCCTTTCTATAATGGTCGAGTCGGGCAAGAGGCTCTCCGAACTGGCCTCGGAGATGGAGGAGTTCCCACAGATGCTTGTGAACGTGCCGGTCAGGGAGAGAAACGGCTGGAACAAAGTCCCTGAGATCGTCTCTGCAATCGAGTCTGCGGAGCAGAAGCTCTCGGGCCGCGGCAGGGTGTTTGTTCGGCCATCAGGCACCGAAAAGCTGATCCGTGTTATGGCCGAGGGACCGGACCGAGACGAACTTGAGTCCCTGGTCAACGAGATCGCCGATGCGGTCAGAACGCACTTCGGCTGACACATAACTGAGCTATGAGCGATTCGTTCTTTCGGGGTACCCTTACCCCGAAAGTTGCTTCTCGATTGTAAGCTCGGTATCGGGACAGGGGTGTCCCGATACAACATAACTCATAACTCAGAAGGAGGAACACGAAAAATGATAGATGCCGGACTGAAAGGCAAGAAGGCGCTGATTACTGGAGGTGGTGTGGGCATAGGCTTGGCCGTAGCCAGGTATCTCGCCGAGCAGGGTGTAGACATCGCGATTGCGAACCGAGGCGATTATCCTGAAGCGGTAGGTGAAATCACATCCCTTGGAGTCAAGGCCATAGGCATCAGGGCTGACATGAGCAAGGAAGAAGATGTGGTTCGCATGGTCAAAGAAGCTGTTGCCGGTCTGGGCGGGTTGGATCTTTATGTGAACAATGTCGCGGCCCATTGGGACGAGCCCACCATGAAGGTTACTTCAGAAGGCTGGATGAACACCGTCAACACAAACCTCTCAGCTTGCGTGTATGCGTGCAGGGAGGTGGGGAGACACTTCATCGAAAACGGCAGAGGAAGCATCTTGATTATCGCTTCCACGGCAACGTACACGCTTTGCCCCGGCGAGTTTGCTTATCGCACTACTAAGACCGCGCTTGTTCCTTACATGGAGTGTCTCGCCGCTGAGCTGGCTCCGTTCGGGATTCGGGTCAACATGCTGACCCCAGGGTTATTCATCACCAGGATGACCGAAGGGCTTTACCACGAGGAAGAGTTCCTTCAGAAGGTGTTGGCGGAGATACCGTTCAGGAAGCCGGGAGACGCTTATGCAGATATCGGACCCGCCGCTGCTTTGCTGCTCTCGGACAAGTTAAGTTCCTACACGACGGGCGCAAACCTCGTGATTGACGGCGGAATCAAGATGCGCGTCCTGCCCTGGCGCTCCGATGAAGAGGTCAGGCAGATGAACACTTGACTGAAGAAGCTGTCAGCCGTCAGCTATCAGCCTTCAGCAGGGGTTGGGGGCTAGGGGGTAGGGGTTGGTAAGAGTCATTGTTGATCGCCGGGGAGATTCCTCCCCGGCGCAGGTGTGGCGGACATCCGTCCGGCCCCTGGCCCCCAACCCCGTTTTCGCGTTATTCGCGCTTCTTCGCGTAATTCGCGTTTCAAAGAGCCAACAGATTAGCCTGACTATGCGTAATTCGCATTAGTTGTTGTTGCATGGAGCCATCGAAGGTGCGAATCTTGCCTGTTTCGTTGCGAGCCACAATGTCCGCGGCCAAAGTCATTGCGGCCGGGCCTTGCGAGGACGTAAGAGCTCTCGGCTCTTACTGGCCTCGCCGCACGGATTTGGACGTCCAAAGTCAGCTCGTTAAGTATTTCAAGAGTCCTGACAACCTTCCTCTGAACAAGCCCTGCATGACAGCCGTCGTACGTGCTTACGCTTCCATGCTGAGCGAAATCGCTGCTGATTGGCGTCCGAATGCCGTCGTTCGCGTGTTGTCATCGGGCGAAACTCGTCCGGATCCCCAAAAGCCAATCTCACTGCTCGCGCGGCTGGTGTCCGAGAGGCTTGGCGCTCTGGATTTTACTCATATCTTCTTCCGCACAGAACCCAGGAAGCCTATGAGGATGATCGACAGATTCGCCGGCCCAAACGTCCTGCGACAAAGAATAGGCTATGTGTTGCAGGACCTCTTTCTGGTTCCTTGCAAGGTTGGACCGAAGGTTCTGCTGATCGATGATATCTATAACCTCGGAGCCACGGCAGCCGTGTATTCCGCCGCCATCAAACAGTACTGCGGCTCAGAGCACGTCTATTCGGCCAACATCGCCGCGGCCCGGTTCCACGGTGGAAAAGACGGCTGGGGAAAGCTCCATCTCGATATTGACCGACTTCTTGAACTCGCTCGGGGCTTCCTCTCTCCTCGCGACCCCGCTGACTCCCTCGATGACGTTTGGCTGGAACGATCGACGGAACTATTCCACCTTCGCCCCGATTGCAGCGCGATCGCTGGACCGACTTGCAGATCGGTTCGGTTTCTGGTCCCCCACGCTCGCACCCTGTGCCTTGTCTGCGGCCGCCGCCGCACTCCACATGACAAACTGGGGCACTACCCGAAACCACGAAATGAATAGAAAGCACGGAAGGGGAAGATGTAGAGCAGGCGCTAGCGGCGTTGATGTGTTTCGCAACGTAATCGCACAGGGTAGACTTTTTAGGAAAGGTACTAGCGAGCGGGATAGCTTTGTTCCCAGCCAATATCATTGAGAAGGTTTGCGTCAGTAATGCGAAGAGCGTGCAATGATGCCGATAATGTCGAGCTGAGGGTTCCCTGTAAGCCGGAATACGTGAGAACGGTGAGAACGCTGGTGGCTGAGGTCGCTGACTCGGTCCCCTTGTCTGCCGAGGAGATAGAGGAAGTCAAGGTTGCAACCTCGGAAGCCGTTGCGAACATAGTAAGGCACGCCTACACGGACCCTGAGCAGGCGCACGAGCCAGTCCTCGTCCGATGCGCCAGATCGCGGAGGAAGTTGACAGTCGAGATCATAGATAGAGGAATAGGTTTTGAGGTTCCATCACCGGGAACCGTTCCAGTGCCTGACATCTCGCGAGAAGGCGGACTTGGCATCGTACTAATACGAAGTCTGATGGACTCGGTGAACTACTGGTCCCAGCCCAACCTTGGGACACGGATAAAGATGACGAAGCTTAGGGCGCCGGGTAAAGGAAAATCTCATACAACGATTGGATATCCTGCGTATCCTCCGTCCGGGACTCCACCTTCATCCGATTTGGCTCCCAGGTAGGTCGAGCGCATCATACTCCGCTTCGTCGGCCACAAACAACTCATAGCAAGTGGCGTCGTGGAAATAGCGATAGCCGATTTCCGGTGTTTCGGCTGATTGATCTTCCGGCTGAGCGGCCACAGCGCTCGAGACCCACCCAGGCTTGTGCATTACCACCTTAAAAGGCTCGCCTTCTATCTCGCGGCCGTCATACTCGCAAATCATATTCTTTTCTCCGAATCCCGCCGGCTGATTGATCTGAAATCCCATTTGTACCATGCCCCCAGGGATAGTTGGCTAAACGAAGAGATGGACCCTGAAGAACGCAAAAGGGGCCGGATTCTTTGTGGACCGACTGGCCCGGCGGTTGAAACCGCCGGGACTTACGCTGACGCAGTGGCAGGGCCTTCCGGCCCTGCCACTGCGAGTCGGTTCGCACTCGCTCGGAGACTAATACGTGTCGGTCTCAGCGGGATAGGGGTAGGGAAGGCCG
>JACPPP010000218.1 GCA_016190935.1 Armatimonadota bacterium
AACGCAATTTCAGTTGTTAGATACTATCATCTGTTACCTGTTACCTGTTACCCATCCTACATCTCTCTTGCCTTCGCCCGCGGGTGGGCCTGGTCATAGACTTCCTTAAGCCGCTCCCGCGTGACGTGAGTATAAATCTGCGTTGTCGCGGCGCTGGCGTGTCCGAGGAGTTCCTGGACAGCCCGCAGGTCGGCGCCGTGGGCCAGCAGATGTGTCGCGAACGTGTGCCTGAGCGAATGAGGGCTTATCTTGAGCGAATCCGACACCTCCCGCACATAACGGTCCACGATCCGCCCGACGCTGCGGCTGGTGAGCCTTGTTCCCCTGTAGTTGAGGAAGAGCGCATGCTCTGGCGACTTCGCCTTTGCCGCCAGCGCCGGGCGTCCGGCGGACAAATACTCTCCGAGGGCTTCCCTGGCTGAGCGACCGACGAGCACAACCCGCTCCTTTGAGCCCTTCCCCAGCGTCCGCAGCTCATCCGACCCATCTACGTCCTCCATATCGAGCGCCACAAGCTCGCTTACTCGCAATCCCGTCGCATACAAAGTTTCGAGTATAGCCCGATCCCGCAGTCCGGCCGGATCGGACGAGTCCGGAGCCTGAAGAAGGGCATCGATCTGTTCCTCACGAAGGAACTTGGGCAGCTTCTTTTCCCGTTTCGGCCCGACCACTCCCGCAGTCGGATCGGATTCCAAGAGGCCTCTTCGGACCAGGAACTTGAAAAACGCCCTGAGCGCCGCGATTTTCCTGGCAACAGACGTCCGCGAACAGCCCTGCTTGTGCAGGTGGGCCAGAAACCTTCGGATAAGCGGGTAGTCGTAGGTCTCGACCTCAGCTTCCCGCGCAAAACCGAGGAACTGAACTACATCGCCGGAATAGCTCCTGACAGTCTGCGGCGACGCCCGTTTCACTATCTTAAGATGGTCGATGAACATATCCAGTTCTTTTTCCATTGACGCACGATTGTAGCATGACTCGGGCACAAATGCAAAACTGCATAACTGTAAGCATGCCTTTTTCCGATCGATTTACCCCAACACAATATGCTTCCTGGTCACTCTCTATATAGCTAGCGCGCCAAAGCTCCTATAATGTACAATGCATGGGTCTTCGGACTGTGGGCTTGGCGGGGCTGCGAAGGAACAACCGAACTCCCTGAGTCGTCGATGTAATTGATCCGAGCCGACAAATAGTTGACTTTCCACACCAGGAACCCAGGTTTATGCGCTCTCGAATATTCCAGCGGCAATTGTCAGCATACTTATGGAGCGTGGGGCTGGCTTTCGTACTGCTCAGCCAGCCCGTTGATGGGGTGCCCCATCAGGGGGCATCTGCGCCGCCTGAGACCGTTACTCTTAGAGTGCCGTCGGGAGAGCTTCCCAAACTTGCGGGGGTCACACTGCTTGAACGGATCGACTACGGAGCTTTCTCTATTGTAGAGGTCTCGCCTCAGGATGCTGCGGCACTGAAGGCCGCAAAAGTCCGGGTTATGAAAGAAGAAGCGGCGGGGATCGTGGGGCTGCAGGGGCGAGCGTTCTCGATAAGGGAGCCACAAAGACTACCAGACGGGGCAAGACCGGGCCAGCCGGCGGCCTACATCGTGAGTCTTGCCGGGCCGACCAAGGTAGAGTGGCTGGAAGCGATCGAGCGAAGCGGCGGAAAGATTGTAGGCTATGTTCCACAGAACAACTACCTCGTTTGGATCGACCCTGCGCGCGTTTCAAAACTGGACCGGTATCGCTTCATAAAATGGAAGGGAATCTACCGCCCGGATCAGAAGGTTGCGAAAGGGCTTCAAGAAGCGCACGACAGGATGGATTATCTCTCCGTAGTTATCTACGACCAGGCAGCCGGGGGAACAATAGCCCAGATCAAGTCCCTCGGCGCGAAATTCGTCAGAGAAATGGAAGGATCCACTGCCTTCGGCGGCCGCACGATCACCGCTATATTCTCAGCCAATGCATCGGTCATTCCAAAGATATCCGAGCTTCCGAGGGTGCTGTATTTGGACAGGTTCTCCGCCTCGCCGGGGCTGGACGACGAACTCTCCTGCCAGATAGTCGCGGGCAACCGGATAAACGGCGTCCCCTACCCCAACCCATCCTATTCGTCCTGGCTCCAGCAGCTTGGATACAATGGGAGCGGATCAAAAATAGCAGTCGTGGACACGGGATGTGACTCTAATGACAATACCACAGCTCACCTGGACCTGAGAGGCAGGCTTGACACAATAATTCGCTATTACCCGGGCATTACGCCGCCCAAAGACGTATCAGGGCACGGAACACACGTTGCGGGCGTCATAGCCGGGTCAGGCGCGGTCGGAACGGTAGACGACGAAGGATACCTCTGGGGGCTTGGCATAGCGCCGGACGCGACGCTCGCGATCCTTTACGCAATAAGTCCGGGAGCTCCGTTCCCGCCGGGGGGGAAATGGTCTACGATCACAAAGGATGCGGCCTCGAGCGGAGCCTTCGTGTCCAACAATAGCTGGTGGCTGAGCGACATCCCGGGACAAGGCTACACGGCCACGTGCTCTGCTTTCGACGCTCTGGTCAGAGACGCCGATCCCTCGACCCCCGGCGCGCAACCCCTGACGATGGTTTTCTCAGCCGGCAACTCAGGCCCGAGCATGTCCACTATACTCGAACCCAAAGAGGCCAAAAACATCATTACCGTCGGTGCGAGTGAGAACTATCGTCCCGCAGTAGTTGTCGGGCCGACCTGCGGGACGGCAAACAACATTGACGGCATCGCAAGCTTCAGCAGCCGCGGGTTGTGCGTAGACGGAAGGATTGCGCCGACTGTCGTCGCTCCCGGATCGAGCATTGCTTCGGCCAGATCGAAATATACAATCGACCAGAGTGGATGCAGGAAGCAGATAGATAACGATTATGTCTGGATGAGCGGGACGTCGCAGGCAGCGCCGATGGTAAGCGGCGCTCTGGGGCTCGTCGGCCAGTGGTGGAGAGCGACACATGGCGGCTTGAACCCCAGCCCGGCAATGTGCAAGGCGATTCTTGTAAACGGAGCGGACGACATAGCCGGCGGACCGGACGGCAGAGGCGGTTACGTAGACCACATACCCAACGGTGACCAGGGCTGGGGCAGGCTGAACATTGCCGCCTCCGTGAACCCACCGGACACTTTCTCTCTGGACCAGACCCAGCTTTTCACATCGAGCGGGCAGTCCGCCAGTTTCCAGGTGCAGGTTGCCGACCCTGCCAAACCGCTCAAGATCACCCTTGTTTGGTCAGACGCTCCCGGCACAAGCGGAGCCTTCGCGTGGGCAAACGATCTGGACCTGACGGTTACTAGCACATCTGGAACATATTTGGGCAACGTTTTTCAGAACGGCTGGTCCACGGTCGGAGGCAACAGAGACTACAGGAACAACACCGAGTGCGTTTACATACGCGAGCCTTCCGGCACGTATACCGTAACCGTGACCGCCGCGAATATCGCGGCCGACGGCGTTCCCGGCAACTCCGCAAATCTCGATCAGGACTTCGCGCTGGTCATACGCAATTACGGAGGCGACACGACTCCACCCACCCCGCCAGCCATTGCTACCGAACCTAATTACACGACCGACCTTACCCGGCTCGGCGCTTCATGGTCCTCCAGCGATCCCGAATCCCGGATAGCGAAGTACGAGTACGCGATCGGAACGCTGGCCGGCGCGGACGATATTGCGGGATGGACTGACGTCGGTGATTCCACAAGCGACGTGCGCAACGGACTCAACCTCACCCCCGGCAGTAACTATTACTTCACTGTTCGAGCGACAAACGGGGTAGGTCTCGCGAGCCAGGCTTCCTCGGGCGCCGTCCTGGCGGCGGTTCCGGTCCCCGATATCCCCGCAGCGAAGGCCGAACCCGACAACACGGCCATTGCTCTGCCTGCAAGGACGGTGACGGCGGCCTTCTCCGGACGGTTCTACATAGAGGAAGACGACCGCCGCGCTGGAATCGGTGTGCTTTGGGACGGGCCGGTGACCGAGAGCAGCCCGGTAACAGTAGCCGGAAAGATCAGCAAGGATCAGCAGACCGACGAGAGGTTCATCCAAGCAGTGGACGTGCGGTGAAGAATAAGTGCTTAGTTGTTAGTTTTTGAAACGTTTTATGCTGCTGCGGGAACGGCAGGCTTAGGAAGAACTGACATATTCGCGCCTATTTAGTTCAGCCCTAGGAAAAATAAGCAAATTTTGGGCGTGAGATTCGATATTTTGCCTGATTTCGGGGGTTGCGTTTTCCGCTTTCGGGTTGTTAAGGGATGTAGGTTAGGGGCGGATTGCTCCGCCCCCATCCC
>JACPPP010000206.1 GCA_016190935.1 Armatimonadota bacterium
GCACAGACTATACAACCTATAAGGAGATTAGACGTCGGAGTCTGGCATACCTTCTTGGTTCCGGCTCCGCCGGGTTAGGTGACAGGTGATAGACTGGTGGGGCAGCCGCACGGGGACGTGCGGCATATCTGGCCCGGCGCGAGACGGGCCGGTCCATCGGCTATACCCTTACCAACCCCTAACCCCCATCACCTAACCCCTGCTGAAAGCTGATGACTAAAAGAATTTCTGTACTCGGCTCGACCGGATCAATAGGGACGCAAGTTCTGGATGTCGCGGAGCGGCTGCCGGAGATGATAGAGGTGGTCGCGCTTGCCGCGCATTCCAACGTCGAGCTGCTCGCGGAGCAGGCAAGGCGCTTCAGACCGCAGCTTGTGTCCATAGCGAAGCCGGAACTGGAGCCGGAACTTGGGCGGCTTATTGGGCGTCTTGGAATCAGGATAGTGTCCGGCGAAGACGGCTGGATTGCTGCGGCGACGCTTTCCGATGTGGACCAGGTGGTGGTAGCCATGGCCGGGACTCCGGGGCTTATGCCAACCCTGGCGGCGACCGACGCAGGCAAGGATATCGCTCTTGCAAGCAAGGAAGTTCTGGTCTGCGCAGGAGAGATTGTCTCGAAGCGCGCTGCCGAGAGGGGTGTGAAGATCGTTCCGATAGACAGCGAGCACTCGGCAATATTCCAGTGCTTGAACGGAGAAGACCTGAAAACCGTAGAAAAGATATATCTCACAGCATCGGGTGGGCCTTTTGGCAAGATCGGGCGGGATTCCCCCAACATAGACCTCAGTGGCATCACGCCTGAACAGGCTCTCGCGCACCCGACCTGGCGGATGGGACGGAAGGTCACAATAGATTCCGCTACGCTGATGAACAAGGGGCTTGAGATTATCGAGGCCAGGTGGCTTTTTGGAGTCGATCCTGACAATATTGAAGTGGTGATCCATCCACAGAGCATCGTTCACTCTATGGTCCAGTTTGCGGACGGCTCCGTAATGGCACAGCTCGGGCTTCCGGACATGCGGCTGCCGATACAGTATGCTCTGCTGTATCCGCTCAGGTATGATTCCGGGCTGCCAAGGGTAACTATACATGAGTTGGCAGCCCTCGACTTCCGTCCGCCGGATTTTGAGAGGTTTCCCGCGCTCGGACTGGCGTATCGCGCCGCGCGAACGGGCGGGACTATGCCCGCTGTGATGAACGCGGCGGATGAGGTGGCCGTTCAACTGTTCCTGGACGGAAGAATAGGTTTTCTCGATATAACGAGGTTTGTGGAGTGCGCGATGAACGCGCACGAGCCGGTTCATCGTCCGTCGCTTGAGCAAATTCTTGCGGCGGATGCATGGTCAAGAGAAATTACTGCTGCCCTCGCAGGAGGAAGTGAAGTTGGCGCATTTTGTTAACACGGTTATAGTTTTTGCTTTGCTGCTTGGCGCGCTCGTGCTGTTCCACGAGTTCGGCCATTTTTCGGTGGCGAAGCTCTTCAGGATGAAGGTGCACGAGTTTGCTTTTGGGTTCGGCCCGATTCTCGCGCGGCTGTTCCGTAGAGGTGAGACGCAGTTCAACATCCGCGTCGTCCCACTCGGCGGATTCGTTCGAATAGCCGGAATGGAACCGGGCGAGGATGAAGTGCCCGATGGGTTCAACTCCAGGCCGATCTGGCAGAGGTCGCTGGTTATACTGGCCGGCCCGTTTATGAGCCTGGTGTTGGGCTACCTAGTGTTCGTGATGATGGGGTTGGTCTGGGGGATTGCGAGCGATAAGGTGAGCACGACCATCGGCCAGGTAAGCACCGGGACTCCAGCAGCAGGCGCCGGGCTTAAGCCGGGCGATACGATTGTTGCAATAAACGGCAGGAGGCTGTCCGGTGGAGATGATATGCTTACGACTATCCGCTCCAGCGCAGGCAAGGATCTGACGATACGAATTCGCCGCGACGACGAGACAAGAACTGTAAGAGCCACCCCCAAGCCGGGCACAGTTCCCGGTGTCAAGGGCAAGGTGGGGCTTCTCGGGTTCGTTCCTGAGCCTGTGATGGAGCGCGTCGGTATCATCAGGTCGGTTGAATGGGGCACTAAACAGACGATGAGGGCCATCGGTGGCATACTCGGCACGTTGTTCAGTAAGAAGATAGCCCAGGACGTCGGCGGAATCGTCATGATCGGCTATATGACCGGCGAGATGGTCAAGGAAGGCGTGTTCGCCGTATTCCTCGAGCTTGCGCTGCTGTCGGTTATGCTCGGAATCATCAACCTGGTTCCGTGGCCGATACTCGACGGTGGACATATTCTGTTTCTTATGGTGGAGAAGATTCGGGGCAAGAAGATGGAACCCGAGCGGTTGTATGCCATTCAATCTGTGGGATTGGCCGTGCTGGTGTTCCTTGCGGTGTTCCTCGTTTACATAGACGTAGCGAGGATAGCCACAGGCAGCCTGCCCCGCTGACGATATGATGCGAAGAGAAAGCATGCCGGTCAGGGTGGGGGACGTAGTTATCGGCGGCGGCGCACCTGTTTCTGTGCAGTCGATGACTACGACCGACACCAGAGACGTGGCGGCTACTGTAAATCAAATACGCCGGCTGGAGGATGCCGGGTGTGACATAGTGAGGGCCGCCGTGCCGAACAGAGAGGCTGCGGCGGCCCTGTCGACTATTAAGCGGGAGATCAGGATTCCGCTGGTCGCCGACATCCACTTCGACTACCGGATTGCGCTTGCCGCGCTTGAGGCCGGGGTGGACAAGCTCAGGATCAATCCGGGCAATATCGGAGCACGGGAGCGGGTGGAGGCGGTGGCCAGGGCCGCCATGGAGCGCGGCGTTCCCATCCGCATCGGAGCCAATGTCGGCTCGATAGACAAGTCAAGATACGGTCAACCTTCGGCTGAGTCGCTGGTAGCCAGCGCCCTCGACCAGGTGAGAATCCTCGAGGCTCTCGACTTCCGGGACATCGTTATCTCGCTTAAGGCGTTCGATGTGCCGATGACCATCAAGGCCTACAGACGGATGGCTGAGATGGTCCCATATTCGCTGCATCTTGGGATAACGGAGGCCGGTCTGCCGTGGGAGGGAACCATACGTTCGGCGGCAGGAATCGGGGCGCTGCTTGCAGAAGGAATTGGTGATACGCTGCGGGTCTCGCTTACCGGTGATCCGATCGAGGAAGTGGACGTCGGGATTGAGATATTGACATCGCTCGATCTCAGAGATAGGCCGTATACCATTGTTTCCTGTCCGACCTGCGGCAGGTGCGAGATCGATCTTCAGACGATTGCGGGCGAGGTCCGTAGCCGGCTTGCGGAGCGGATGGGTCCCAACGGACGGAGACCCCCACAGATGGGGCGGGATTTCAAATCCCGCCCCAGTGGTGGTAGGCCCATCAAGATTGCCGTCATGGGTTGTGTAGTCAACGGGCCGGGCGAGGCGGAGATGGCGGATGTCGGGATCGCAGGTGGCTCTGGGGTGGGACTGCTTTTTGCCAGAGGAAAGAAGCCCCGGAAGGTTGCTGAAGACCGGCTCGTGGATGAATTGATGAAGGAAATAGAAGAGATTGAACGTGATACGCAAAGCGCGGGTTAGCGACGTAGTTGCGCTGCACAAGCTGATAAACGAATACGCCGACCGCGGGGATATGCTCCACAGATCGCTGAACGATCTGTATGAGAACATCAGAGATTACTTCGTAGTCGAGCTGGAAGGCAGGGTGGTAGGCTCCTGTGCGCTGCATGTGAGCTGGGAGGACCTTGCCGAGATAAAGTCGCTTGTGGTCGCCGATGAGGCTCAGGGTAGTGGGCTGGGCAGGCAGTTGCTCGATCAATGTTTGAACGAGGCAAACGAGCTTGGCATACCGCGCGTCTTCGCGCTCACGTACAAGCCTGAGTTCTTCGAGAAGCTGGGATTCGTGCGGGCCGACAAGTCCGGCATGCCGCACAAGATCTGGTCCGAGTGCATCAACTGCCCCAAGTTCCCGGACTGCGGGGAAGAGGCGGTAGTGAGGGATTTGTGAGCCAAAATGCAGATTGATCAGGTATTTGGTAATGACAGTGCTACCGATTGGCTGCGCTATGCCAGGAGCGACTTGGCTGTTGCGATAGAGTCACATTCACCGAAGGTTCTACTGGCAGCGCTGTGCTTCCACGCTCAACAAAGTGTAGAGAGGAGCATCAAAGCTGTGCTGGTGCGCAGAAGGGTGCATTTTCCGTTCACCCACAACATTGGCGACCTGGTCGAAATACTTCGGAGGTCTGGAATACCAGTGCCGGCGGAACTCGAGGAATCCGGTGCGCCCCGATCGTATACAGAAGAGTGCTTGTATCCTGGATACCCTGAAGTGACAGATAGCGACTATCGCAAGGCAATACAAGTAGCTGAGAAGGTCCTTGCCTGGGCCGAGCAGATGATTGAGACAGACGACTAGAGAAAAACCTGATGGCCGGGGAGAATATCCCGGCCCATCCGTTCCAGCCCATCGGAGTGCGGCCTTGTGACGTGGTGAACTGAATGCCATTCTGTCCTACCTGTAGATATGAATATGTGCAAGGGGCGAGCAGGTGCCCGGACTGTGATGTGGACCTGGCTTCACGTGCTGGAATCCGACGCGGAAAAGGCCAGGATTATCATCGCCAGTTACCTTGGTGAAAAGTAATGTGGTTTCTGGCGCCGCCTAAAGGCCGCCTAAAGGAGGATAGAGCTGAAAGCTGATAGCTGACGGCTGATAGCTATTCAATGAGAGCTTCACAACTTTTCTTTCCGACATTAAGAGAGGTGCCTGCTGAGGCGGAGCTTCCGAGCCACCGACTCTTGCTGCGGGCCGGGTTTATACGCAAGCTCGCGGCGGGCGTCTACTCCTACTTGCCCCTCGGCTACAAGGTGCTGAAGAAGATAGAGGCAATAGCCCGTGAGGAAACTAACGCCGCGGGCGGGCAGGAGATCCTTATGCCCTCACTTCAGCCCGTGGAACTCTGGCAGGAGACAGGCCGGTGGGACGTGGACGTTTTGTTTAAGCTCGAAGACCGCTCCGGCCGCTGGCATGGGCTGGGGATGACTCATGAAGAAGTCGTAACCGACATCGTCCGTCGGGACGTGCGTTCGTACAAAGAACTGCCGCTGAACCTCTACCAGATCCAGACCAAGTTCCGCGATGAGCCGAGGCCGCGGGGAGGGGTCATCCGGGCGCGCGAGTTTATTATGCTCGATTCCTACAGCTTCGACCGGGATGATGAGGGGTTGGACCTCTCGTACCGGAAGATGCGGCGGGCCTTCTCCCGCGCGTTTGCACGGTTGGGGGTCGATTTCATCATCGTGGAGGCCGAATCCGGCGCGATAGGCGGCAAGGACAACCAGGAATATATGGTCCTTGCGGGATCCGGCGAGGATATGGTTCTCCGCTGCGATCAGTGCGGCTACGCGGCAAACGCGGAGCGCTGTGAGATAGCAGACCGGGGCTATGAGCCTTCTGATGAGCCCGGAGAGCCGCTGGATGTCGCGGATACCCCGGGTATGAAGACGATCGAGCAGGTGACCGGTTTTCTCAAGACGCCGCCGAAGAAGCTGGTTAAGACGCTCATCTACGAAGCCGACGGCAAGCCGATCGCTGCCCTGGTGCGCGGTGACCGCGACCTAAACGAGGCCAAGATGAGCCGGATGCTCGACATGGATAAGCTCGAGATGGCAAGCCCGGAGATGATCGTGAAGCTCACGGGCGCAGAAGTAGGTTTCTCCGGCCCCGTTGGGCTGAAAAACGTGCGGATCGTGGCCGACTATGAGATAAGGGCGATGGCGAACTTCGTGACCGGGGCGAACAAGACGGATGCTCACTATCTGAACGTCAATCTCGACAGGGATTTTAGAGTGGACGGATGGGCCGACATTCGCGTCGCCTCGGACGGCGACCCATGTCCGAAATGCGCTGGCGTGATGCGCGCCACACGGGGTATAGAAGTAGGTCACATTTTCAAGATCGAGACCAAGTATTCCAAAGCCATGGATGCGACTCTCCTTGACGAGGACGGCAGAGAGAAGCACTTCATAATGGGGTGCTACGGCCTTGGGGTTTCCAGGATGCTTGCGGCCGTGCCGGAGGCAAACCACGACAAGGACGGCATGATCTGGCCTATGTCTGTCGCGCCCTTTGAGGCCGTCGTGCTGCTTCTGAACCCCGATGACGAAGCTCAACTCGGCGCGGCGGTTCGAGTTTATGAGGAACTGCAGGAGCGGGGAGTCGACGTGCTGCTCGACGAGCGCGATGAGCGGTCGGGCGTGAAGTTTAAAGACGCGGACCTGCTCGGCATACCAGTTCAGATTGTTGTAGGAAGGCTTGCATCGGAGGGCAAGGTGGAGGTCCGGCTGCGCCGCGACAAGCAGGGCCGCGAGTTGGTGCTCGATGAAGCCGCGCGAGAGATTGTGTCAATAATCGAGACAGAGAAGCGGCGGCTGCTGGAGGCCGCGGACAGAGTCTCTTAGCTACGGAAACACTGAAGACAGGTGTTGGGTGATGGGTGATGGGTGTTGGTAAAGGTCATGGGTCATGGGAAGACCCACTATCACCTATCGTCTATCACCTGTTACCTGTTACCTAACCCGGCGGAGCCGGAACCAAGAAGGTATGCCA
>JACPPP010000213.1 GCA_016190935.1 Armatimonadota bacterium
CTTAACGACAACAAATTGTCGTTCGGAGGGCGCTAAGCGCCTAAGCGCCTAAGCGCCTAACGCCTTTCCGTGCTGTGCGCAGGCTCCTTTGCAACCGATGATCTGTCTTTAGAGGGCGCGAGATTCCCTTTCATGATTTCAAGCGCCTTAGCGAGCTGAACGTCTTCCTTCGGATCACCGATCTCAAACATATCAGGACCCTCGATTTCAACGTCCGGCTTGATGCCGACTTTGTTGATATCCACGCCCTTTGGGGTCAGGTATTTGGCCGTGGTAATGGCTATGGCCGATCCGTCGTTGAGTGCGGAAACGGTCTGCACTCTCGCTTTTCCGAAGGTTGATGTGCCAACAATCGTGCCCGCCTTGTTGTCCTGGATGGCGCCGGCCACTATTTCAGATGCGCTCGCGCTCTGTTTGTCCACAAGCACCACCAGTGGATATCGCTTATGATTATGCTTGGAAGCGTCTACGTTAAGCGGTTCTTTTCGCCCGCCCCTGTTCTGGATTATAACAATCGGTCCGCTTTCCACGAACCTGCTGCCAATATCTATGGCTGTCTGCAGCAGCCCTCCGGGGTTCTGCCGGAGGTCGAGTATCAGCCCCTTCAATCGCTGCCTCTCAAGCTGCGTTATCGCCTGTTCGAACTGACCGTCGCTGTGCTCGTTGAATCCATGCAGCCGGATGTATCCGATCTTTCCCTTCGGGTCGATCATCTTCGACTGGACCATCTCGATCTCTACAACATCCCGGACTATCATGATATCGACTGATTTCTCGTCGGTACCCCGGAGTAGACTGAGTTTGACTTTCGTGCCCTTATGTCCGCGAATCCGCTCCACAACCTCATCGATCTCAAGTCCTGCGATGGGTTTCTCGTCCACTTTTATGATTATATCTCCGGCCTTGACCCCGGCCTTTTCGGCTGGGGTATTGGGAAGGGGTTCTTTAATGTAAACCTGCTGCTGCTTATTGACATCCAGCTTCGCGCCGATGCCGACGAAGTTGCCCTCGTTTTCCTCTCTCATGTGCTTGTACGAGTCCGGGTCCAGGAACCTGGTATAAGGATCGTTCAAGGCCTGGAGCATACCGCGGATCGCGCTGTAGGTAAGCTGTCGCTCATCGATCGTCTTGCCGTAGTAATTATCCCTCAGCTTGCCAAGGACCTCATAATACGTCTGTAGCACGGGAAGCTCGGTGTCCGGCTTGTCTGGCGGGTTGGCGAGCATCTCGAGCCTGTCAGGGAGAAGCCGGAGCTGCGCCGTTATGTGAGAACGGTTCCCCCACGAGGCGCTCACATCCGGGGCTATGAACCCAACCAGGAAAGCCAGCGTAAGCAGCAGGGTGAACGGCAATACGTAAGAGAGCTTTCTCATCATTTCGCTACCCCCTGGCCTTTCCCGAGGTCAGCAGTTCGACCGCGCGTGCAAGCTGAGTATCTTCGCCGGGCTTGCCTCCGCCTGCCACAGGCACATCAGGTGTAAGACCCCTGTCCTTATAGTCGGCGCCTCTTGGCGTGAGATATTTGCCTGTCGTGATCGTAACCGCGGAACCATCTCGGAGTGGCACCAGCGTCTGCTGCAGGGTGTCACCTGATGTGGACCCGCCGACCACCTTGGCGCCCGCGCCGTCGCGAATCGCCGCGGCCAAAACTTCTGAGAGGCCCGATGTCCCGGCGTTCGCCAGCACGGCTACAGGTCCTTCCCAAACTCCGGCCTCCATAGCAGCGGCTTTTAATGTTCGCTGTTTCCCACCCGGCAGCTTCAAGATGGAGAGCGTCTTACCGGGTATGAAGTGCCCGGAAATCTTCTGCGCGCTCTCGATAGCTCCGCCGGGGCTGTCTCGCAAGTCTAATACGAGCCCTTTCAGACCCTTCTGCTTGAAGCTGCCGATGGCGTCGTTGACCTGGCTTTCTGCGCTCTCCGCTATCATGTTGACCCGGATATAGCCGACCGACTGGTTGAGCGTTGAGTAGGCTACAGGGTCTATGGTCGTAGAAGCGGCTTTCAGTTTGATCGCCAGGGGATCCTTGGCCCCGGGACGAGCAACAGTAAGAGTGAACTCTTTCGAACCCTTGCCAGCCAGCATGTCCGCTGCCTTTTGGAAACCAATCCCGTTCTTGATCCGCTCGTTCTCGGCCTCCAGCAGCTTGGGGAGCTTCTCCCTGTCTACCTGACCGTTTCTGGTAGCCTTTATAAGCTTGTCGATCGGTTTGTAAGGGTCGTAAGGCAGTATCGACTTGCCATCCACAGCCATGATGACATCGCCGGTCATAAGCCCTGCCTGGTGCGCCGGGCTGCCTGGAATGGTTGTGGTGATGACCAGCAGTTCCTCTGCAATATCGTCATGGACCTCCTGCTTAACCTCGATGACGGCGCCAATTCCGTGGAACTTGCCCACCCTGGCCTCCTGAACGACCTGGGCCTCATCCGGGCCAAGGAAGCGTGTCAGAGGGTCGTGGAGAGAATCCAGCATAGCCCTTAAGGAGGCGTAAGACATATCGCGTTCTTGTGGCTTCTGAATCGGCTCCACGTAGTCATCGCGCAGGTGTTGGAGCGCAAGGTAGAAAGTCTCGAGGGGATGTAGGTCTACATCGGTGCGGGCGCCAACATCGGAAACAGCCGCATTGGGGGCGTAGGCTGCGATAGGCCGCGACATCCTGCTGCTTTTCAGGACCAGTTCTTCGGGGTTGCGGTGGCTCGTATAAGTCCTGGCCGCGAAGCCTGCTGCCATCGCAAGTACAAGAGAAAACACTATTGCCAAACGCTTGACGTACATACAAATTCGCTCTTTTGCGGGCGCGGTTCTCCCCGCCGCCGTCCCATTCATTTGTTTTGACGGTCTCCGCTGCGGATGTCTGAACCTGCGCAGGATTTCTGTCAAATAACCAAATTTGCGAAGGTCACTTGGGCCTTCGCATCCTTTAGAATTATACCACACGAAGCCCTGCTGTCAAGCACGCGTGCTCGGTAAGATGCATTTGCCGAAAGTAGGTAAGCTTCGATAGGGGTAGGGAAGGCCGGTTGCCCGGTCTCCCCTCCCTCCGATCCGTGCGTGCGGTTCTCCCGCACACGGCTCTCCGGTTGGTGGTATTACCTCATCAAGGATTGACGATACTTCGCACGGGCTAGGTCCAAGGAAAACAA
>JACPPP010000207.1 GCA_016190935.1 Armatimonadota bacterium
CGGCGCGAGACGGGCCGGGCCATCCGTAAGCTGTCAGCAGTCAGCTATCAGCCTTCAATCTAAAATCTAAAATCTAAAATCTAAAATCCCTTCGGCCCCTTTTTTCTGACCCAGCGTCCGTGCCTGGTGTTCCTCTGGCCCGGACTGACAAGTTCTTGTTCCATAAGCGCACCGGGGAATCCTTCTGCAAAACAAATCTATGAAAGCAGGCGCTAAGTATTGCAGCGAAACAGGTCCAGGCGTTACAATCTGTAGGAAGTCTAATCTCGTTTTGGAAAGTCGGATTAACGTGGGAATCGCGCATGAAGCCAAAGGCTTCATCACTATAGATGAAAATAGGGGTTGGGGTTTAAGGTTGGAATTCTAATCCCCAACCCCCAACACCCAACCCCTATTTTCAAGGGAGGCAATAGTTGAATAGCGTTATTCGCTGGTTCGAGCAGAGGCCGCTCAGGCTCGCGGGATTCTTTCTCGTATTCGTGAGCGTGGGATTGCTCGTCTTTATGGTCCTGCTTGACATTATAGCGGGGCTGGAAAACCCATATCTCGGCATTATCACATATATGATCCTGCCGACCATAACGGCCATAGGGTTGATACTGGTCCCGCTGGATTCCTGGCTTCAGCGCAGGCGCGCGGCCCGCGGTGAACCCGTATACCCTGTGATAGATTTGAGCAACCCGTTTCAGCGAAGGATAGCCATATTCTTCGCCGGGACAAGTGTGCTGATACTGGTTGTATTGACCGTCGTAACTTATAAGGCCATCGAGTTCATGGACACAACTACCTTCTGCGGTGAAGTATGCCACAAAATCATGCGCCCAGAGTTTACGGCTTACCAACGTTCGCCGCACGCAAGTGTTTCATGCATCGAGTGCCACATAGGCCCCGGTGCCCCCTGGTTCGTCCGCTCGAAACTCTCCGGCGCTCCGCAGACCTACCACTACACCGTCGGGGATTATCCCCGACCGATCGAGAGCCCTGTCAAGGCACTCAGGCCCAGCCGGGATACATGTGAAAACTGTCACTGGCCGAAGGAGTTCTATGGAAGCACGCTCGAGACTGATATAACTTACAGAACAGACCGCGAGAATACCCGGGTTGTCACCACGATGTTTATGCGCGTTGGAAGCGGGGGCGTGCCCGGGTCGGGAATCCACAGCCATATGGTTGGTGAAATCCACTACTTACCGGCGGTCGAAAAGCGGACAGAAATAGCCTGGGTCCGAGTCAAGCGCGCGGATGGCAGCATGCAGGAGTTCGTCAACCCGGTCTACCGAGATGATTTGGACGAAATTCGCAAGAAGGAAGAGGTTCGTCTGATGGATTGCATAGACTGCCACAACCGCGCGGCTCACGACTTTGAGCCTTTTGAAGAGGTTCTGGACGAGGCGATTACCAGACAGGAGATTGATCCAACCATTCCGTTCATCAAACGCGAAGCCATAGAGGCGGTGGGAGACATCGAGCATATTCCGACCGAGGCTGAGCAGGCGGAGACGGTCCGGCGGATAGAGCAAGTCCCGAAGTTCTACGAAGAAGAGTTCCCGGAGATATACGAATCCAGGCGTCGCGACGTCGAAATATCTGTCGAGGCCATCAAGACTACTTACCTGGAAACCACCTTTCCACATATGAGAATTGGGCCCGATACTTACCCTAACTGGAGGACGCACACGGGATGCTTCAGGTGCCACGGTGTGCTGGAATCGGCAAGTCCGGGCGGGCGGGACCCGGACATCTCCGGCGAGTGCGATCTTTGCCACACGCAGCCGATAATGGGCGAGCCGGGCGAGCTAATCAGCGGGATGTGAGGTTTTGGACTATCAAGAAACATTCGATAACGGCAGATTCAAGCTGGAAATCACCGGTGGGGAGCCGGCTCCGGCCATTAAGCTGACGGACCTTTACTCAGGGACGGTGTTCGCCGACGGCCCATGCAGATACTCGCTGTTTGTAGATGACGGCTCACGCGTACTCCATCTCGAGGGGCTGAGGGACCTTAATATAACCGGAGACGAAACCGCAGAGAGAACAGTCTTCGAGATCGCCGGACTCGCAGGCGCAGGCGAGCCCGATGTCCGCGTGCGGCACATACTGACCGCTCTTCCCGATGGAGAGTATCTCGATGAGCAGATCAGCCTTGTAAACGAGAGCGCATCAGCGATTATGCTGCGCGACTACCGGATCGCCCTCCGAAAGGAACTGCCGTTTGACCCGAAGACCAAAACCTGGGATGGCACCATGGGTCGGTTCAGGATGATCGCAGTTCCTTTCCGCGTCCAGCCGGACGGTTACAGGCACGACTACACAATGAACGAGGTCTACCACGGTAGGTTCTTCGTATCGACCTCGGACGATCCGATCCACAATGTGCCCGAGATTGCCGACAGAGGCCGCGGCAGGAGCGAGGGATGGGCCTGGACGGACGGCGAGTCGGGACTGCTTGTTATGAAGTATAACCCTGAGATGATCGAGTACTCCATGCTGGAGTCGGAACATCTGTCCGGGAAAACCTATCTGGACTTCGGCGGGGCAGCACAAAGCCTCTACGATGAACCGAGGGAGGCGAGGCGCCTCAAGCCCGGACAGGCTGTGACATTCGGGACCACCCGCTATACGTTTTACGAGGGACTCTGGCGACGCGCATCGTACATCTTCAGAGACTTTATGAACACTCATGGCCATGGCCATCCCGACGGCTATGATCCTCCCATGATCTGGCATATAGATCCGGGCCAGGGTCGTTTGCCGCTGGAGGAATTGCGGGCGGAGGCGCACAAAGCGCGCGAAATAGGCTGTCAACTGCTCCATCTCGAATCCGGCTGGGAAACCTGCGATGGGGACTCAGTTTGGGACGATTCCAGACTTGGCCCGCCCGAAGAGTTTGTGCGCGAGATGAACGAGGTCTACGGCTTGCAGATTGGAATCAGGACGATGGGCCGGTCTTACTGCGATGCATATCCCGGACTATACAGACGGAACGATGACGGAAGCATCGGATACTACCGCCCTTATTTGGACCGTCCGTTTTACGAGCCGTGCACAGAACATCCGGAGTTCCTGCGGGAGAAGATCGAGCGGCTTTCGAAAGTCGCCGAGGCGGGTGTGAAGTTCATGACCTTTGACAAATACGACTGGCGGGGCCCGTGTTTCGCCGGCGACCACGGCCATAGCGCGCCGACGATACCGGATCAGCACGCGAGAAACGTGGTGTCCATCATCCAGAGGCTGCACGAGCTTCACCCGGACCTGCTGGCGGCCGCACAGGACTGTGTCTGGTCGAAGGGAGTCCGCTATTTGCCCACGTACTATCTCCACGGGCAGCCGGGTTCGTTCGAAGAAGGAAGGGCACTTGGGCTGACAGGCAAGCCAATGCAGGACCTGCTGACCGGCCGGGCCCTTTCGTTATTCTACCATAGTCTGGCCTACGAACTGCCTGTGTATGCGCATATATCAATGGATGACGACAACGAGGAGTGTCTCGTCTTCTGGTGGTACGCTTCCACGGCGCGTCATCTCGGTATAAGCGGCAAGCCGGTGAACGAAAGGCAGTTCGCGGCCTACAAGAAGGCAGTCTCCGAGTACCTTAGCTTTAAAGACCTGTATACCCACGGAGACTTCTATGGTTACGATGAAGTAGTCCACGTCCACGTCCTTGGGGACGAGGGGCGTGGAGTATTGAATGCTTTCAATCTGACCAACCAGACAATGACACGGCAGGTGGAGGTCAGTCTTCCAGAGATCGGCCTCACAGGCGTGGTCACTGCGGAGGGGGTCGATTACCGACTGACGGGATCGAGATTGATCGTGCAACTAGAAATCCCGCCGTTGAGCCCTGTTGTCGTCCGACTGGCCGGTGAATAGTTGGTAGCATGCTGAAACACGAAGGCCCCGAAGAAGCACGAAGTCCACGAATTTTCTATCCTTTCGAGTTTTCTTCGTTAGAGAGCTTCTCAAATAGGGCCCCGTTAGCGGCAATTGGTATAAGACAGCAACTCGGTCTCCACCTTGCCAGACCTTCGTGTCTTTCGAGCTTCTTCGTGTATTTCGTGTTTCAACATGCCACAACATACTTATCATGTTAATTAGTCAATATCCATAAATCCCTCGCCATCATAGCTTCATCCTTTCAGCGGTTCAGGAGGCATAGAG
>JACPPP010000208.1 GCA_016190935.1 Armatimonadota bacterium
CTCATGTTGCGTGCAGATTGAACGCAATTTCAGTTGTTAGATACTATCACCTGTTACCTTCAATCTAAAATCTAAAATCTAAAATCCCCCAATGTTATGGCATATAGCACTACTGTTAAGAAGACGACTCTGCCAAACGGAATCCGCGTTCTGTCGGAATCGGTGCCTTACGTCGACTCGGCGTCGGTCGGCGTGTGGGTCAACGTCGGCTCGCGACACGAGCACGGAAAAGACAAAGGTATCTCCCACTTCATCGAGCACATGCTCTTCAAAGGAACGGAGCGCCGCTCAGCTCGCCAGATCGCCGATGAGATGGACACGATCGGCGGCCACCTGAACGCCTTCACAGACAAAGAGACGACATGGTTCTATGCAAAAGTCCTTTCCGAACACCTGACGGTAGCCGTTGATATCATCTCGGATATGATGCTGAACTCCGTGTTCGATCCGGTTGAGCTCGACAGGGAGCGAAATGTGATCCTCGAAGAGATCAAGCGCCACGAGGACACTCCGGACGATCTGGTACACGACCTGTTCGCGCAGACGCTGTGGCACGGCCATCCCCTCGGCAACTCCGTAATAGGAACCAGGAAATCTGTTGAGAGTTTCGCCCATGACGATCTTATTGAATACCTGGGGAAGAACTACACACCGGACAGTATAATAGTCTCAGCAGCGGGCAACCTGGAGCACGATTACCTTGTCGATCTGGTAGCGAACCACTACGGGAAGATGGAAGGACATCAGAAGTCCAGGCAGAACCTACCGGCAACAAGCAGCGGGGATACTCGCTTTTCTTCCAAGCGGACCGAGCAGGTGCACTTCTGTATCGGCGCACAAGGATTTCCACAGCAGAACGACGAGAAATACACGCTGGCAGTGCTGGATGCGGCACTCGGCGGCGGTATGAGCTCGAGGCTGTTCCAGGAGATTCGTGAGAACAGGGGGCTTGTCTACACGATCGGATCATACTCGGCGTCCTACAGAGAGGCCGGAATGTTCACCGTTTACGCAGGCACAAGCCCCAGCAACGTTGAGCTTGTGATCGATCTTGTCAAGAAGGAATTCGAGACAGTTAAGACCACCAGAGTTGACGAGGTGGAACTCCTGCGCGCAAAGAACCAGATTCGAGGGGCCCTCGTGCTTGGGCAGGAGAGCATGTCGAACAGAATGAGCCGGATGGCGAACTCGGAACTCTACTTCGGGAGGAACATTCCGCTTCAGGAAGTAATAGACGCTGTAATGGGAGTCACGGCGGAGGACGTCCAGCGAGTGGCGAACGAATTGCTGGTGGATGGGCGGATAGCGCTGGCGGTTGTAGGCCCGCTCAAGCGCGCAAGGAAGAAGGAAGCGGCATGAACGGTGATCTGATCAGGGTTGCAATCGCGGGTGTGTGCGGCAAGATGGGGCAGGAGACGGCGAAAGCCGTCTTCGTGGCTTCTGATATGGAGGTTTCCGGGGCCTGCGATGTATACTCAGCCGGCAGACCTCTTTCCTCCGTTGTGCCCGGCTTGGAAACCAAAGTGGAGGTTACGGACGACCTGGAGGGGCTGCTTAAGAATGTGAAGCCCGATGTTCTAGTAGACTTCACATCTCCCGCCGCAGTGACGGCGAATGTCACGGCAAGCTTAGAGCACAGAGTTCCAGCCGTCGTCGGCACTACAGGCATCACGCAGGAAAAACTTGAACAGATTCGGCGGCTCAGCTCAAAGACTGGAACCCCGGCCATAATAGCGCCCAATTTTGCAATAGGCGCTGTCTTGATGATGAAGTTCGCGGCGGAGGCAGCAAAGTACATGCCCGCTGTGGAGATAATTGAGCTTCACCACGACAAGAAGTTGGATGCGCCGTCTGGGACCTCGATCAAGACTGCGGAGATGGTTGCAGGGGCCAGGGGCCAGGGGCCGGGGGCCGGACCATCAAACGCAGTCCCTGCCAGAGGCGATAAGCATTTCGGAATACCCATCCACAGTGTCAGGCTGCCGGGTTTGGTCGCGCATCAGGAAGTGATCTTTGGAGGCCAAGGACAGACTTTGACGATACGGCACGACAGCATCGACCGCACGAGCTTCATGCCTGGCGTGCTGATGGCAATACGCAAGGTTCGGGAATTGGACGGAGTGGTGTACGGGTTGGAAAATCTTCTGTGATGGCGTGATACAATGAAGTCAAGGAAGTCTCGGAGGCAAGCATGACTAGATCATTCACAGTTGTACTAGAGCGTGACCCGGAGAGCGGCTGGCTCGTGGGAGAAGTTGTTGAGCTTCCAGGGTGCTACACACAGGCGCCGGATATGCCCACGTTGGAAGCTAACATAAAGGAAGCGATAGAGGCTTATCTCAAGACTGCTGACATTGACGAGCCACTGTCTGACTTCATCGGCACATGGCGTGTCGAGGTAGCAGCGTGAGCAAGCTGCGCCTGGTGGCTTATCGGGACTTGAAGAAGGTGGCCTCAGGATTCTCGGTGAACTCTGATGGCTCGCAGAGTTCCGCATTTGGCGATATACCGTAATCCGAAAGTTGCAGCAATGTCGGAAATAGGGCATAATCTAAACATGGAGGCGATATCATGATTACAGTTTACGTTTCCGACAAAGGGCAGGTTACCCTTCCTGCGCAGATGAGGAAGAAGCTCGGTATTAGACCGAAAGCCAAGGTAGAAGTAGAACTTAGAGAGAACGAAATTGTGCTTAAGCCGGTTCGATCTATTAAGGACATCAAGGGTGCACTGCGCGGGTTTGTGATAGGTGACGCTGAGAACTGGGAGAGGATACGCGCGGAAACCGAGGAGACGATTGCCAGGGAGGTTGTGAGTGAAGACGGCGGATAATGTGTTTGCCATAGATGCAAATATCATCCTCCGATATCTGATCCCCGACCACGAGGAGTTATTTGCGAAGGCTGAGCCCATACTGGACAATGTCGCTGATGGTATCTTGACCGTCTTACTCGACCCCGTTATCCTGGCGGAAGTTGTCTTCGTACTCTCAAAGCATTATGGGCTGTCCAGGATCAAGACAGCCTCCTTGCTTGGACCTAACCCGGCGGAGCCGGAACCAAGAAGGTATGCCAGACTCCGACGTCTAATCTCCTTATAGGTTGTATAGTCTGTGCAAACCGACAGCTTTGGGTTTATCGCTTTCGTGTTGTTAAGGGATGGTATGGGAAGGGCGGA
>JACPPP010000221.1 GCA_016190935.1 Armatimonadota bacterium
CGGATTCTGGCCTAAACGGGACCAGATGCCCCTGTGGGTGATCCCACATGTCCGATTCTGACGCCTATATTCGTGCTCAAATCCCTGGTCGTAGCGAGCAGCAACTTGAACTTTCGACAGTACTGATTTGAAATCCGGCCCCATCAGGTGGGCGTAGGAGAAAGCGGGAGCTAAGCCGCTCCCGCACTCCAAACAACGGCCATCACGCTACATTAGGACACTAGCAAAAGTTATGAGAGGAGAATGAGTTAATGTTGAGTCCTTATGCCGTTGCAGCTAGCGTTCTGCTCATGTGCATGGCAGCTTCTAGTGGAGGGTTCACCGACGTGGCCCTCAAGCGGTCTCCGGAGCCTGAGGTGCGATTTGTATCGGACCAGGTGGTATGCGTCGAAGCGAACAAAGATGGCCGCTGGTTGGGCCGTTACTGGTCAGCGGATGGCAGAATCAATATGCCGAACGAGGTCTGGGAGCAGGATGCATTTCAGATCGAGATCGATAAGCAACTGCTCCAAACGGGTTGGAAGTATGTGTCAGGCTCTGAAGCTGCTAAGACCGAGAGCGGCGCGCGGCATTTTGTAGTCCAGCTAACAAATACGACCAGGCTTATCGAGGTGAAAGTCCATACAGTCCTCGATGGCACTCCCATCCTGACGCGCTGGATCGAGGTAACCAACAAATCTGATAAGCCGATGGCGCTGAACTCCGTCTATCCCTGGGCAGGCCGCCTCTGGCCTGTGAGGCAGCCTTACGGTGACGCAAGTTTTGTCCCGGAACGGCGTTATACCCTCGGCTATTTCACAAGAGACATCTGGTCAAATGAAGGCTGGTTTGAATGGAAGGAACTGCAGGACGGCTCATTCTTGGTCAAGTGCGACAAAGGGCAGGGGCACGATGATCCGTTCTTTATCGTGCGCAACGAGTCTGCGGGGGAGTATTTCATCGGCCATCTTGCGTGGTCCGCGAACTACAATATGGAGTTCCAGAAGGACGATACCGGGCTGCTGTTCAAGGTAGGGCCCGCGTCGGCCGCCGCCCTGCGGGTTATTGCGCCGAACGAAACGATCAAGACTCCAGAGGTTCACCTTGGCTATGTTTCCGGGGATCTGGACCATGCGGTTCAGTCGATGCATGATCATCTTCGCCGTTTCGTCCTGCCAAAGCGGACACAGGGCCGGTCTTTCTTAATCGAATACCTCGTCCCTGCCGACCAGGGCTACTACACTCCTTTCGACGAGACCAGCGCCATGAAATGTGTCGATATTGCCGCCGCAATCGGAGCCGAGCTTTTCATTCTGGATGCCTACTGGTGGGATATCACATGCGACTGGGTACCATCAGCCAAGCGGTTCCCTCGGGGCCTCAAGCCGCTGGTGGACTACGTTCACCAGAAGGGAATGCTTTTTGGCCTTTATGCGGAGACCGAGGGCGGGCGCGGCCCGATCAAGGAGAGCAATATCTACAAGCAGCACCCCGATTGGTTCATGCCGAAGGAGATCGTCAATCTCGCAATTCCGGAGGCTGCTCAATGGGTCGAGTCTGAGATTTGCCGCTTGATCGAGGAACATAACCTCGATCTCTTCAGACTGGACTATAACCCGTACCATACCGGCGAAGGGCTGACCGTAACTCGCGGCGGCATCGAGGAGAACAACTACTGGAGATATTATGATGCGTTCTACAGCACATACGACAGGCTGATGAAGAAATACCCAAACGTCATCTTCCAGCAGTGCGCCGCCGGAGGCGCACGGAACGATCTCGGCACTGTGAGCCGGTTCCACGAGATATATCTGACAGATGGGCTGAGTATACCTCACGAACTGCGGGTCTACAGCGGGCTTACCCTGGGGCTTCCGCCGGAGAACTTCGTCATCCTCCACGGGGCAGATGGCGGTCCTGGCGCCGGCAGGTCGCAGAACCTGGACACCATCTTGCGGATGTCTTATTCCGTCGCGACTCCGCAGATATTCGTCGGCATGGTCGCTCCGAGCGTCGAGGAGTTGTCGCCTTACCGCAGGGACAGGTTCCTACATTACGCTAAAATCTACAAGGAGTTCATCCGCCCTGCCCTGCCTACGTGCAAGATATTCCACCACGAGCCGGTCAACTCCCGCGGTGGGGTTCTCTCAAGCGGTTGGTTTGCGATGGAATACGCGACGCCCGACAAGACCAAAGGCTGGGCCAATATCATCCGCACGGGTCCCGCCGACTCGGACCTATACGTATTCAGGCCAAGAGGGCTCGACCACTCGAAGACCTACAAGGTCACGTTTGACAGCAGGAACGAGACCATCACCATCGACGGTCTGCAACTGGCCAGAGAAGGACTGCCGGTCTGGCTGGAGTCCGTTGGCTCGTCTGAACTGCTGCTTATCAAAGAGCGTTAGGATGTAAGAGGTAGCCTTCCGCATTTCAATTTCATTCTGCGTCTCCGCGGTTCTGGAGGTAAAACGAATGAACAGGTTGCCCATATCGTCTATTCTGCTCATTGCCACTCTGGTACTGTCGGTTCAGGGCGAACCATGCGCTGCGGCCACCCGGGTGATGGTGGCCGGCTCCTCGGACAGCCCGCGGATTGACTATATCTCCGGAAACACGATCTACGTCGAGCAACTTGTCGACAGCCGCTTGGTGGGCCGCTCCTGGTCCAACAATGGGAAGCTCGACCCTAAGAACCTCTGGGATAGCGACGCGTTCGAGATAAGATTTAAGGACAAACCCTCGCCGTCTCGAGTGCCGGGCACACTGCTCTCAAACGGTTGGGAATTGGTGACGGCTGAAGAGATAAAGGGATCACGCGAGAATGCAAGAGACTTTGTGGTCGAGCTTTCGAATCGAAGATTGCCGGTGAAGGCGAAGGTGCATACCTTTCTCGACGGCACGCCAGCGCTCACCAGATGGCTTGAGATAAGCAACACGGGCAAGGCGCCCATTGCGCTCACCGCGCTCAGCCCCTGGTGCGGCAGGTTATGGGGCAAGGCCGGCCGCGTTGCCTGGGCACATCCGACCGCATGGCGTCCCGGCTGGGAAGGTTGGCTCGGCTGGGAGGACTTAAAGCCTGGGATAAACATCTACAAGCAGGAGAATGGACTCACCTGGGATGATCCGTATTTTATACTCCATAACGAGGCACAGGGCGAGTATTTCTTTGGCCAGCTTGCCTGGCCGGTCAACTTCACCACCGAGTTCATAAAGGACGATGGCGTCAGTTTCAAACTGGGACCGACTGCGATAAATGCGCTCCGGGTCATCGCTCCGGGCGAGACTATCACGACCCCGGCTGTGCATCTCGCTTATCTCAAAGGGGACTTCAGCGCAGCGGTTCAGGCGATGCACGAGCATATCCGCCGGTCTGTCATACCGAAGCGCGACCGGAAGAAAGCATATCTCGTGCAGTGCCTCTTCCCCGAAGATCAGCCGCTTACCGTCTATCGCGGTGATCTGTGCAACGAGGAGAATCTGAAGAAGTTCCTGGACGTCTGCGAGGCGGCGGGAGTCGAGTTGTTCATACTCGATGGGCCGACCTGGGCCGAGGGCTACGGCAACTGGGTTCCGAAGAAAGCCTGGTTCCCCAATGGGCTCGACCCGATCAGGCAATACGCTCACCAGAAGGGAATGCTGTTCGGAGTATATGCAGAGGTCGAAGGCGGGCGCGGACATTGGGACAACACCAGAGCCTGGACCGAGCACGCGGAGTGGTTTATCAAGCGGAATCCGGATTATCCCTGGCGGAACTTCATCAGGTTGGAGATACCCGGGGCGGCAGCCTATGCGGAGTCGGAACTGACCAGGATCATCAAGGACCTCAAGATCGACATCTACAGACACGATCAGAATGGATGCTTTGGAGGTGAAGGTTCAGAAACATTGTGCGATGGTTTCATTGAGAACGACTACTGGCGCTATTACGAGGCCTGGCACGGAATAGTCCAGCGCGCTCGCGACAAGTACCCTGACCTGATTCTGCACCAGGCCTCCGGCAGCGGCTCCCGGCTGGAACTCGCCTCATTCGCTCTTTGGGACGAGAACTACACGAGTGACATCGTCCGCTATCCGCACGTCTACCGGGCGGCATCCGGCCTATTAACATATCTCCCGCCCGAGGTTATGGTTACGCCCATCGGCATGGCCGGAAAGCAGCCAGACCGTGTGACGATGCTGAGGAGTATTTACGCGCTTGGCCAGACTCCTATGATCTTCAACGCACTGCTTCCGAAGACGGTCGAAGAGTTCGATCTGGAGGACCTGGAGAAGTTTCGGCACTACAACAAGCTTTACAAGACGTTCATGCGTCCGATGTATCCCAACTTCAAAGTCTGGCATCACGCTCCAGTCAACGCGACAGGAGGAGTGGAGGACGGAGAATGGTTTGCTATGGAGTTTACTTCTCCTGACAAGAAGAAGGGATGGGCTCTCATCATCAGGCTGTCGGACCGGGATTCCGAGTCCTACCTGTTCAAACCAAAGGGCTTGAACGCAAAGATACGTTATCAAATGACGTTCGACAACATCCGCACGAGCCGAGTCATGACGGGTGCAGAGCTAATGCGAAGCGGGATTGACATACACCCTCCGGCTGAACCGAGATCTGAATTGCTGCTGTTCGAGGCGGAATGATCTTTCCAGTCAATATTGTCGAATACTTGAAACGCGTCCTTCGTGCTTCGACAGGCTCAGCATGGCTCAGGATGACGCGAAGAAGCGCGAATAACGCGAATGGAGGAGGCTCGCGTATCGTTTACCGTTCCTTCAGAACCGCTGAAGAGATGAAGTGAGTATGAAGGGATGAACCTACGATGGGGAGGGATTTCAAATCCCTCCCCAACATCCCTTTCATCTGTTCATATCAATTCATCCGTTCAGCGGTTCAGTATTGAATAGATGGTTAGTCACCGTGTTCCACAAACTTCCCGGTTAAAGTCATTCGCGTCATTCGTACAATTCGCGCATCCTGAGCTTGTCGAAGGACGCGTTTCAAAAGGATAGAAAGGACCGTATGATAGTGAGTATGCATCTCAGACAAAATATTGTTTGCCTTATTGCAGTGGTCATGCTTGTCACTTTTGCCGCTGTATCTGCGTATGCGGCAAGCTCACAGACCACCGGTTTCCAGATAGTAGAAAACGGCAAGCCCCGCGCGGCGATAGTCATAGGCAAGCAAGCTGCAGAAACCGAACGCCATGCGGCTTTGGAACTGACAGCCTACGTCAAGAAGATGACCGGGGCGAAGCTGCAGATCACCTCGACGGAGAGTCTTCCAAAGGACCGGAATCTTGGGCTGATCCTGATCGGCAGGCCCGGAACGAACCCGCTGGTTAGAAGGCTCGCTGAGTCAAAGTCTGTAGAACTTTCTTACAATAAACCTGGACTCGACGGCTACATCATCAAGACCGTAAGCAGTAAAGACCAGCCGCCGACGCTCGTCCTGGGTGGCAGTCGGGACAGGGGCACGCTCTATGCGGTATACGACCTGCTGGCCCGGTTCGCGCACGTCGGCTTCTTCTGGGACGCGGAAAGAATCCCACGCATGAAAAGCTTTGCTGTCCCATCTGTGTCGATCTCCGAGCGGCCGTTCTTCAGAGACCGGCTTATTCTCCAGCCAATAGTATCTAACAACTGAAATTGCGTTCAATCTGCACGCACCATGAGTAGTCTCTGCTGCGGCAAGAGACGGGATAACGACGAGTGCGCGGACC
>JACPPP010000013.1 GCA_016190935.1 Armatimonadota bacterium
GGAGAGCCGTGTGCGGGAGAACCGCACGCACGGTTCGGAGGGAGGGGAGACCGGGTAACCGGCCTTCCCTACCCCTATCTATCGCGCTCCAAACAAATCCTTCCATAACAACACAAGAAGCGATAAACCCAAGCCGAACTCGGCATCGCGGCTTAACGACAACAAATTGTCGTTCGGATGGCGCTAAGCGCCTATTACCTCTCGCTTCCGTACTTCCGCGTTTCCGTAGGAATAGAGTCCGGAAAGTGGCAATCGCAAGTCTTAAGCGGTCTGTCTCAATCCTAACACAGTTGCGACCTGGCTTGCACTTGAAATTAGCAAGAGGTTAATGTATAATTGTATCAGAATAGAACGGGAACTATTCTTTAGCATACAAGCGTAATTCAGATAAGTGGAGGCCACAAGAGTGGAACTGACTAAAACGGCGGCCAGCGTCGTGGAGCGAGAAGAGAGGCAGGCGTTTGACCGGCTTGTGGAACGATACTACAAGCAGGCATATAACATCGCCTACCGAATGGCTGGGAACCACGCGGACGCCGAGGACATCGCTCAAGAAGCATTCATCCGGGCATACCGGTTCTTCGGACAGTACAAGCGGGAACTTCCCTTTGATAGCTGGCTGTATAAGATAATGTCTAACGTTTTCGTTGATATGCTGCGGCGACGGCCAAAGGCGCAGATCCGGTCGCTCGACCAGCCTATAGCAACCGAAGATGGCGAAGCGCTCCTTGAGATTGCGGACACTTCCGGTGGTCCGGAAGAAACGATCCTGGACCAGGAGATGGATGGCAGGATTCAGACCGCGTTAAATTCGATTCCCAAGGACTTCCGGCTCGCGGTTATCTATGCTGACATAGAAGGGCTGTCTTACGAAGAAATAGCGGACGCTATGAGTTGTTCAATCGGCACGGTGAGGTCCAGACTTCATCGTGGACGGAAGCAGCTCAGGAACCGCTTGAAAGCATATACCGCACAACGCGAATAAGGTAGGTGCTTAACCATGAACTGCCGTTGGGTTTCCAGTCTGATATCAGCTTACATGGACGGTGAGTTAACCGGCTTGGAGATGATACAGATCAGAAGGCACGTTGACGGGTGCCGATCCTGTACGTTGCAGTACGAGTCACTGCGTAATGTCAAACACATTCTCTCCAATTTGACTTACGCCCAACCCCGGCCAGGATTCGTGGACAGGCTTGTTGCGCGGATCGAGTATAGAGAGGTTCCGGCTTACCAGAGGGTTCTAAACCGCCTGATTTCCTATGGCCATCAGCGCCTAACACCGGTTGCTGCAGGCTGTGCAGTTCTGGCGGCCATTCTGGCGTTTTTGGTATCAAATTCAGTCAAACAACCGGACATTGTTGCGCTCCATCATCCGTCTATATTAGTTGGAGCGTCCCGTGTGTTTGAGCCGACTGCGCCGGAATCGTTAGTGAGCCTTTGGAGGCGGCCGGAACCACCCAGGTCGCTGTTTTCCACACCCGGTTCCGCGGAAGCACGTGCGCCCAGTGGACTGATGCTGACGAGTTTCGAGGGACACTAACTTCGTCTGTCGGTTGTATCGGGACATCAACGATCGGGGGCGATCAAGCGTCTCGTTGTATCGGGACACCCCTGTCCCGATACCAGGCCCGCAAGCGAGAGGCGGATTTCGGGACAGGGGGTTTCCCGAAATAACTGTAGGAACCGCTCCTCTTCGGCGGAGATGCCAGCCCGGACAGCCGGGATAGTCTAATTTACTTTTTCTTGCACGGAGGATTGATCTATGTACATTGCCAAGCGCCAAGTCATAGTGCTGGCCTGCATCTTCGGTGTACTGCTGGGTATGACAGTCACGTTCACACTGCACAGCGTCCAGCCAAGCTACGCGGTAGATACGGCTACAGCTTCGAAAGCCGACCGCGGCACCCTGCTTTCCATTCAAAACGCATTTGCCTCGATAGCGGACGAGCTGAAGCCGGCGGTCGTTTATATCACGGCTGAACGAACCGAGACGAGCAGCGGGCCTGATTTGCAGGATCTTTTCAGAGGCTTCCCCTTTGGCGATATGAACCCGTTCCCAAAAAGCGACCAGAAAAGGCGCTCTACGGTGGGTGGGTCCGGTGTAATTGTGCGCAATGACGGCTACATCATCACAAATGATCACGTCGTCGCCGGAGCGGACCGGGTCACCGTGGTGCTAAACGACAAGTCGGAGTATCCGGGCAAGGTGCTGAGGGACCCTCGAAACGACCTGGCTTTGATCAAGATCGAAGCGAAAAACTTGCCGACTGCCAAGATTGGCGATTCCGACAAGGTGAAGGTCGGGCAGTGGGCAATAGCGATAGGAAGCCCCTTCGGACTGACCAACACGGTCACCGTAGGAGTCATAAGCGCGCTCACGCGAGGGGCAAGCGTTCCCGACCCCAATATGCCAGAAGGCAGGAGAGACTACCCTGACCTCATCCAGACAGACGCTTCCATCAATATGGGCAACTCCGGCGGCCCGCTTGTTGACATCAACGGAGAGATCATAGGGATAAACTCCGTAATCGAGTCCCCAACCGGCACAAATGCGGGAATAGGGTTCGCTGTACCTTCGAACACGGCCAAGTATGTCATGGAGCAGCTTGTCACCCACGGCAAGATTGCGTGGGGCTATCTCGGCGTTGAGATCAGAGACATAAGCCCGGCGGCTTCGAAGACTCTCGGAACCGACAAGGGTGCGCTTGTTAACAGGGTCACGGATGATTCTCCCGCGGACAAAGCGGGGATGAAACCGATGGATGTGATCACCGAGGTTAACGGCGTTAAGATAGAAGACTCGCTTGGACTGCGGCGCGCGGTTGAGCGCATAAAGCCCGGAACAAAGGTCCCGATCGTGCTACTGCGGGAAGAGAAGAAGAAGACCGTTCAAGTCACCGTCGGTGAAGCGCCCGGCGCGGGCAGCGAGTCTCAGTCTGATGGAAAGAGCAAGGTCGGCGTTACTGTGACAGAGCTTACCTCTGAGTTTGCTGAGAGGCTCGGACTGGATGCTGGAACGCAGGGCGTGCTGGTCAAGAGCGTAGACCCGGATGGCGCTGCGGCAAGATCCCGTCCTCCGATCAGTCCTGGAGACGTGGTTCTCAAGATCAACAGGCAGCCAACGAAGATGGTTTCCGACTTCAACAAGGCAGTTGGGGAACTGAAATCCGGAGACACCGCACTTGTGTTGATCCAAAGAAGAGGCCGAACCACAATCTCCGAATTGACTTTAGATTAAGCTCCGCCCCGTCAAGACTCAGCAAGCTTCCGGCCGGTTGGGTGTCGGCTCACCGGCCGGATTTGTTTTGCCCGCCTTTCCCAAAGGAAATAAAAAGTGAAAAATGCAAAATGAAAAATGAGCATCTTCGGCCACCGGAAAGCCTCTGTTTCGGATACAGACTTGTGGAGTGCGGCGGAATGCCGCCGCTCTACCTGATGGGGCCGGATTTCAAATCCGGCC
>JACPPP010000223.1 GCA_016190935.1 Armatimonadota bacterium
GCTGATTAAGAGTCAGCTGCTCTACCAACTGAGCTAACGACCCTAAATGCCGCACGATGAGCAGAGTCCGCAAACTCTACATCGCAAACCCGCATATAGAGCTGAGCAGCTTGACCTACTCATTCACCACGAAAATTATATCATACCGCAAAAAAAGAAGTCAAGCTCGTTGACCGATCGCCTCCGTAGAGCCTGATTGCCTGGAATGCTTGTGGCTGTTATAATGGGAACGCTGGTGTAGGGCAAGAGCCGTTTGCCGCCATCGCATCGTTGGGTACACCGATTGTGGAGGCTGCGACGGGCGCTCTTACAGCAAAGCCGAAAAGGAAGCTAGCTATGAGGTGCCTGACTCCATTTGCGGCGCTTGCGTTGGTTGCAGTGCTTGGCCTTTCAGTATATAACAGTTGGCAGATAAGTCGGATAAACCGAGAACTTGCTGCTCTCAGGATGGACGTGAGCAGCAGCGGTCCAGCCTTGGACAAGGAAGAAGAATTCCTCTCCGCGCTGGAACTGGTCAAGCGGCACACTGAACGGGCTCGGGAGTTGCTTGCAGGCGGGCAGACAGGGCGCGCTCGACACGAACTGGATCGCAGCCTCCGATGGCTGGAGAGGATATCCTCACTCTCGGAGGACACTGCCGGTGATGCCGCACGAGGTATCACCTCGACCATCTCGGCTGTCCAAAAGGAGATCGAAAAGGCGATGGAGGAACTCTCCAAGCAAACTCCAAAAAGGAGGCCGGGAGGGAATGAGACGGCAGGTAGCGAATAGATTGTTGTTGGTGCTCGCTCTGGCAGCGAGCGGAATGCTCTGGGGATGTGCTCCCGAGAGTTTGGTTTCAACAAGTGACGAGGTGGCCGTCGGCCGACAGGCCGCGGCAGAGGTCGAAGCCACGTATCCAGTGAGCCGGGACCCGGCGGCAAACCAGCTTGTCAATGACATAGGCCGCCACTTGCTCAGCCAGACCCAGCCAAGACAGGGCATCGAGTACACGTTTAAGGTGCTAGATGTGAACGACGTGAACGCGTTCGCGCTTCCGGGCGGCTGGATCTACATCAACAGAGGGCTCATCGATCAGACGCGGGGTAACAGGGACCAGTTAGCGGGCGTGATTGCGCACGAAATAGGCCATGTGCAGGCAAAGCACCACGCCGAGATGATGGGCAGGTCCGCCCTTTATGGCATCGCGATAGGCGCGCTGACGAAGGGCAATGTCACGCAATGGGCCAACCTGTTTGCAAATCTCAACCTGCTCAGTTGGAGCAGAAAACATGAGTATGAGGCGGACACGTTGGCGATAGACTACACTTTCGCATCGCGCTACAACGCGCAGGGGATTATCGACTTCTTCAGGGTGCTGCAGGCGGAGCAAGGCAGGGGACGAACTCCGGCCTTCTTGCGAACGCACCCGCTGACTGAAGACCGGATTGAGAGGGCCCAGGCCTATCTCAATAGAAAAAAGTCTGGGGTGAGATAGCAGTAGAGGTATAGCATCAGCAGTTGCTTCGGACTGCTTTATCTGTATTGACAGGTATGCACAATTGTATCAGTGCGGTGGTATATCTCTACGAAGGTACTCTCTACCTTACTGCAATACAGAAAAACCGAAGCCTGCTGATGCTCGTGAATGAGTCGGACTAATAGCAGAGGTATAGCATTGAGGATTGCCGCAATTGTGCCGGCTTACAACGAGGGACACCGGCTTGGCTCGGTGCTGGACGCAGTGCTACAGGCTTCGCTTGTTGATGAGGTTGTAGTTGTTGACGACGGTTCCACAGACGGTACTCTGGCCGTCGCAGAAAGCTACCCCGATGTCAAGCCGATAGCTCTACAGAAGAATGTCGGCAAAGGGGGCGCTATGTATGCCGGGGCCTGCTCAACAGATGCGGATATAATTGTGTTCCTGGATGCCGATCTCATTGGTATAACCGGCGAACACATAGATTCCATCCTCACGCCCGTGGTTGGCGGAGATATCGAAATGTGCGTAGGCGTGTTCCGTGGAGGACGTCGGTTAACGGACCTCGCACAGATCATTGCACCATATATCTCAGGCCAGCGGGCTATGCCCCGCGAGCTGTTTCTTGAAATCCCTGGGATTCAGGCTGTTCGCTCCGGCGTTGAGGTTGCTCTCACCAAATACTTCAGAGCGAACAGCCTGAAAATGGCTACGGTAATTCTGACCGGATGCACGCATGTGATGAAAGAAGAGAAGCTGGGGTGCATCAGAGGATTTACGGCCAGGCTGAAGATGTATTACGAGATCAGCAAGATTATGCTCAATGGCCACAAGATCGCGATCAATCGGCAGGGCGCCGAAAACAGCATCCGTGAACTCGCCGGCACGAGCAGCGAGCAGCAAGAGCGATGAGGCGACAGGTAACAGATGATAGATGATAGGTGATAGGCCCCTCTGTGTGAGTACCCTGATACAGCGTGACTACGCCTCCTGTACCGCATGCTGACCTCAATGGTGTGCGATTTGCAATCGCACACCCAAAGAACTCCGCCATTTGCAATGGCTGTTGGGATTA
>JACPPP010000224.1 GCA_016190935.1 Armatimonadota bacterium
TGCCCGCGCATAGGCGGAGATACGATAAAGGATTAGATGGGGCATGGGGAATGGTAGGCCCTCTGTTACCTGTCACCTGTTACCTCATTGCTCATCGCTCGACTACCGGCTCGCCACGCACTTCGACCTCGCCTGTTGCAATGTCATACTCTCTAAAATAGCATGTGAAGTAATTCTTGTGGCATGCAGCAACCTTTTGGTCCACTCTTATAACGAGGGACTTGCCTTCGCAGTCAATGGATACTGACTTGACCGTCTGGGTATGCCCGGAAGTCTCTCCCTTCATCATCAGCCGGCCTGCGCTCCGGCGGAAGACATGTACAAGCCCCGTCTGGAGCGTCTTTTCGAGCGCGTCATTGTTCATATAGCAAAGGGTGAGCACAGCGCCCGAATGGTCGTCCTGGATGACAGCCGGGATGAGTCCCTGGTCGCTGAAAACAAGCACATCAGCCAATTTCAATGCCAAATACTCCTGACCACAACTCCCCGCTCGGCGAGGTAGTCCTTTATCTGTTTTACGGTGTAGATCTGGTAGTGGACGATGGAGGCTATAAGTGCAGCATCGGCGCCACCCGCTGTTAGAGCGTCGTAGATATGTTCCAGCGCGCCCGCGCCGCCGGAGGCTATGACAGGGATTCCGACCGAGTCCGCTACAGCGCGCGTGAGTTCGATATCGTAGCCCTCCTTAGTGCCGTCGCAGTCCATACTGGTAAGCAGCACCTCTCCAGCCCCGATTTTCTCAGCCTCTACAGCCCAGCTTACGGCGTCGATGCCGGTGGGTGTCCGCCCTCCGTGGGTGTAGACCTCCCAGGAGATTCCGTCACTCATCCTTCGTTTCGCGTCGATAGCAATCACCACGCACTGTGCTCCGAACTTCTCCGCCGCCTCCGATATCAGCCTGGGATTCTGCACAGCCGCTGTGTTCACACTCACCTTATCAGCCCCGGTCTTCAGTATCTTGCGGAAGTCCACTACAGACCGGATGCCTCCGCCCACGGTGAAGGGAATAAACACCTTCTCAGCAGTTCTGCTCGCGACGTCCACGATTATATCCCGCTTCTCGTGGCTTGCCGTAATGTCGAGGAATGTGACCTCGTCCGCTCCCTCCGAATCGTACAGAGCAGCAAGTTCGACCGGGTCTCCGGCGTCTCGGAGGTTCACAAAGTTCGTGCCCTTAACAACCCGGCCTTCCTTGACATCCAGACATGGGATTATCCTCTTCGCAAGCATGGATTTAGTCTACCGGATTTGTGCGCAGATTGGCAAGCCCTCCGCCTCGTGGAGACGAGTGTGCGTCAAGACTGGGGTATTTGGACCGAGTGATATGGAGTGCTGCGGCTTGACGCAGCTTTGTTTATCGAATACAGTCTTGGTCTATACTGTGAGAGCCTAATCTGCCGTCGGTAGACAAAGCGAGGTCAAGCCCTCGCACTCCAAATCAGGCAAGCACAAATAGGTGAGTTTGTATTCTACCGTAATCGTGACGCACACCCCACATGAGCTTAAACACGATTGACTTTAGAGGCTCCGTGTGATAGTATAATCGCGAACCGGCTGAGCAATTGTGTTGGCTGGTTTGTTTTTTATCGGGAGTCGGAGGGATGTATGATGCTCTTCGGAACACAGAGGGTGAACAAAAAGGGGCATCTCGAGATAGGCGGCTGTGATACTATCGAGCTTGCTGAGAGGTTCGGCACGCCGCTTTATGTGATGGACGAGGATATGATCCGCGAGAACTGCCGACGGTATTTGAAGGCGTTTCGGAGCGGATACGAAGATACGGATATTGCGTTTGCCGGGAAGTCGTTTATGACTGCGGCCATGTGCAGGATAGTCGCTCAGGAAGGACTGCACCTGGATGTAGCTTCCGCCGGAGAGTTGCACACTGCCTGCGTTGCGGGCTATCCGATGGAGAAAGTGCTCTTCCACGGCAGTAACAAGTCCATTGATGAGCTTCAGATGTCCCTCGACCTGGGTGTAGGCCGCGTTGTGGTCGATAACTTCCTCGAGCTCGAGCGGCTGGACGAGCTTGCGCGTGCTTCACGAAAAAGAGCCGGGATTCTGCTCAGACTTACACCGGGGATAGATCCTCATACGCACCGACTGATCTGCACCGGCCAGTCCGACACCAAGTTCGGCTTCAACATAAAGGACGGCTCCGCGATGGCTGCGGTACAGAAGGCGCTGGAGTGTACCAACATCAACTTTCGCGGCATACACTGCCACGTGGGCTCGCAGCTTCTCGATACCGAGGCTCACGAGCAGGCGCTCAGGATTATGATCGAGTTCATTTCGGAGGCGCGCAAGGCGGGCTTTGACTTCGGAGAGCTAAACATCGGCGGAGGACTCGGCATCAGATATATTTCGACCCATAAGCCCCCGACTATAGAAGAGTTTGCCGAGCGATTGACGGCGCTTGCCAGGTCCGAGCTGGACAGATACGGCCTGGAACATCCCAAACTGATGTTGGAGCCCGGCCGCTCGATAGTCGGGGAGGCTGGAACCACACTCTATCGCATCGGCACGATAAAGGCGGTTGGAATCACCGAGGAGCCCGGCAAGCGCATCTATGTCTCAGTGGACGGAGGGATATCCGATAACCCGAGGCCCTGTCTCTACGATGCCATCTACGAGGCTGTTATCGCTAACAGGCCTGAAAGTCGGGCGGATATGCTGGTCACCATCTCCGGGAAGCACTGCGAGTCGGACACGCTTATTATGGACACGTGGATAGCCGCTCCGGATATTGGGGACGTCCTTGCCGTCCACTCGACCGGCGCTTACAATTACTCTATGGCCTCGAACTATAACCGGCTCGGCAGACCGGCCGTAGTACTGGTCTCGGCAGGCAATGCCGATGTGATAGTGCGCCGCGAGACCGTCGAGGACCTGGTAAGTCACGATGTGATTCCTGAGAGGCTCGGCGTGGGACTGGAAATGAGGACATAGTTAATTGGGCGTACCCGATATTCAGCACTTTCTGATCAGCATGTTTGTGCTGATCATTTCCATAACGGCTCACGAATTTGCGCATGCCAAAGCCGCATATCTGGCGGGAGACGACACAGCCGAGCGGGCAGGCAGAATCTCCATCAACCCGCTCGACCATCTTGATGTTATGGGGACGATCATGATGGTCATATCGTCATTGGCCCACTTTGGAATCGGATGGGCGAAGCCGGTGCCGGTAAACCCTGCCAAGTTCGACAATCCCAGGTGGGACAGCCTGAAGATTTCGCTGTGGGGGCCGCTGTCGAACCTGCTGCTTGCGCTGATCGCCGGGCAGGGGATCAGGTTCGGCTGGCATTATCTCAGCAGCACGGATTTGTATATACTGTTTCTATTTGTAAGCATCAACATAGCGCTTGCGCTGTTCAATCTGATTCCGATAGCGCCGCTCGACGGATCGCACATATTCTCGGCGATCCTGCCGGTAGAGATGGCAAGAAACTATGATATGTTCATGGCCAGATATGGATTCCTGGTGCTTCTCGGAGTGATATTTCTTTTGCCGTCGGCCCTGCCCACGCTGCTGGGGCCGCCGCGCAACGCGCTGTTCATGCTATTTACAGGACTACCTCCGCTATGACTAAACCACGAATACTAAGCGGTATGCAGCCGACGGGGCAACTACACCTCGGCAACCTCGAGGGAGCGCTTCGTAACTGGGTCAGGCTGCAGGAAGAATACGACTCGTTCTTCTGTATAGTGGACTGGCACTCATTGACGACGCTCTACGACAAGCCTGAGGAGATGCGGGAGAATACCAGGCAGGTGGCAATCGACTTTCTTTCCGCAGGGCTAGATCCCGACAGGTGCGCCATATTCGTGCAGTCTCACGTGAAGGAGCATGCGGAGCTTCATCTGCTGCTGTCGATGATAACTCCCGTGCCGTGGCTGGAGCGCGTGCCGACTTATAAGGAGAAGCTGGAAAACCTCCACATCGAATCGCCGAGCTATGGGCTTCTGGGCTACCCCGTGCTCCAGGCTGCGGATATATTGATCTATAAGGCGAACGTGGTGCCGGTCGGGAAGGACCAGCTTCCTCACCTCGAGCTCACGCGCGAAATCTGCCGCAGGTTCAATTTCATCTACGGCGATACTTTCCCTGAGCCCGAAGCAAAGCTGACCGAATACGCCGTTGTGCCCGGTCTCGACGGCCGCAAGATGAGCAAGTCCTACGATAACGCGATCTATATTAGCGATACAGCCGAGGTAACCGCGCAGAAGGTCCGGTCGATGTTCACCGACCCGCTTAAGATCTACCGCAAGGACCCAGGGCACCCGGAGACCTGCCCAGTCTTCGCGCTCCACAGCGTTTACAATAAAGATCAGACCGGCGAGATCGAGCAGGACTGCAGGGCGGGCGCGCTCGGCTGTGTTGACTGCAAGAAGCGGCTTACGGCACGGATGAACGAAGCGCTTACGCCGATCCGCGACCGGCGCGCGCAGCTAGAAGAGAACCCTGGTGAGCTGGATGAAATCCTCACTGCCGGAGCGGAAAAAGCGCGCAAAGTCGCGGCGGACACAATGGCCGAAGTGCGGGCGGCCATGAAACTGGAGTAGAGGATGGTGTACTGAAGCTGTCAGCGGTCAGCTTTCAGCCATCACGTGATAGGTAGTAGGTAACAGGTAACAGAGGGTCTTGCCATGCCCCATGTCCCATGCCCCATGACCCAACACCCTGCTGACCGCTGACAGCTTCCTATACTTGGGAGAGGGATATGAAGCTTCCGAAGGTCCGAAAAGATGGTTATCAAATCGTCCTCCCGATATTCGAGGGGCCGCTGGACCTTCTTCTCCATCTGATACGTGAGAACAGGCTCGACATCTACGACATCCCGATTGCGGAGGTAACCGAGCAGTATCTGCATTATCTGTCGTTGATGGAGTCGCCGGACCTGGAGATTGCAGGCGAGTTTCTGGTGATGGCGGCCACGCTGCTTGAGATCAAGTCGAGGATGCTCCTTCCTCCCGACACGACGGCTGATGAGGAAGAGGACGAAGCCGACCCGAGGGCCGAACTGGTAGAGAGGCTGATCGAATACCAGCGGTACAAGGAGGCTGCGGGACTCTTCCGGGAATACGAGACCGAGCGGATGAAGGTGTTCAAGAGCGGCGTCCGCGACTTCGAGATCGACTATGCGCCGTTTCTTCTGGAGAACGTAACGCCGCAGGATCTCCTGGAGGCGCTCCGGAGGGCGCTTGCCGAGGTCGGAGAGGGAGAAGAAGAGGTCACGACTCTCGCCAGACGGACGATTACCGTCCGAATGCGGATGAGCGAGCTCTGGAGGAAGGTGGCGGCAAGTGAGCAGGGAGTGCTATTTGACGATCTGTTCGAGGATGCGCGGCAGAGGGCAGAAATAGTTATAACGTTCCTCGCCATCCTTGAGCTTCTGAGGCTGCGAAGGATAATAGTCAGGCAGGCAGAGACCTTCGGCCGTATCGAGATATATAGATACGAGGAGCAGGACAGGAAAGTGAGCGATGGATAGCCCGGTCATTGACACCGATCTGAAGGCCGCTGTGGAGTGCATGCTGTTTGTGTCGTCCGATCCCCTTTCGACTGCGCAAATGGCGGTGGCGCTTGAAATTGACGAGCAGACTGTCGAGCAGACGGTTTACGAACTCAAGCTGGACCGTGGGCAGAGCGGACTACAGATTATTCGTATTGCCGGCGGCTATCAGATGTGCACAAGGCCCGAGTTCTCAGAGATCTGCCAGAAAGTGCTGATAAAGCAGAACCAGAAGCTCTCAAGGGCAGCGCTGGAAACACTCGCCGTGGTGGCCTACAGGCAGCCGGTGACTCAACCGGAGATCGAGGCCATCAGAGGAGTAAGCGTGAGTGGCGTTGTCAAGACGCTTCTGGACAAGGGGCTTATCAAGGAAGTCGGAAGAAAGCAGACGGCCGGAAGGCCCATCCTCTACGCCACCACGCCGCAGTTCCTGGAACACCTCGGACTCGAAGAACTTGCCGACCTGCCGGAGATCGAGGCGCTGGCGGTTGAGAAGGTAAAAGAACTGGAGGCCGAGCAGAGCCTTTTTGAGGAGGGCGAGATCGTCGCCCAGCCGATTGAAGCCTAGACGTAGCCCAATGATATGGCCGGATGTGATCGCCGGGGAGATTTTGATGTTTATTGATCGCCGGGGAGATTCCTCCCCGGCGCGCGTGTTCCGGACATCCGTCCGGCCCCTGACCTTGTGTTGTCGGAGGAATCTTTCCTCCGACCCGGCCCCTTTCTCGCATCGTTCACGCGGCCTGAGCCATGCCAAGTCTGTCGAAGCACGCAGGGGCGCGTTCCAGATCGCCCAACACATCAGTCCTGATCCGGCTCTCCCCCATCCGGCAGCCGATTGGATCGTCGGCGCTTCGCGACCGCTTCTCGAAGAAGATACTCGATCTGAGCATTTACGCTTCTAAGTTCGGCCGCCGCCATCCGCTGGACTTCATCCCAGAGTCCCTTATCGATTCTCAGAATGAACGCTTTCTTCTCAGCCACAGGCCCTCTACTGATACAGCGTGCCAGTATTCAGGACCGGCTGCGCCGCGTGTTCGCTGCACAGGACGACAAGCAAGTTCGATACCATCGCCGCCTTGCGCTCTTCGTCAAGATTTAGCTTCTGGTATTCCTCCAGCCGGTCCAAGGCCATCTCGACCATCCCCACGGCCCCTTCCACTATCCGCTGCCGTGCGGCGATGAGTAGGATTATCAGACTAACGATCTGGATCATTGCGCGCGGTCCGACTACGAGACCACGGACCAGCAGAACGATGCCGATGATCAGCACTACTCCGACCACGAGCATCAGCCATCCCGACATCGGTTTGGTCTCAACTTCTTGCGACATCTCATTCCTCCTGATATCGTCATGATATCGTAACGATAGCACACTGTTGCAGCATTGTCAATAGCTGGAACAAGAATTCTGATCATCAGTGCAATCAGTCGGCGCAGGGACGCATGAAGATTCTGATGGGGCCGAATTTAAAACCCGGCCCCATCAGGTTCTCTCACATCGTCCTCCCCCGTGCGGCTAATCCATCATGACCGTTTTCTGCTCGTGCTTGACCGGCTTGTAGCCTGCGGGACGGCGAGCGGTGTAGGTAAGATCGTCAAAGTAAATCACCTGATACTTACCACCTATGCGCACGCTCATCAGGCCGAAGCGGTCGAATTATAAAGATTATGGAGATTCCGCAGCATAACGAAGTTCCACCATCTGCGAAATCCCAATAATCTGCGCAATCTGCGGTTCAATCTCTTGGTGGCCGTGTATCGGCCCCCAATTTTCTTAGCTTCCGTCGTTCGGGATGGGGTCGAATGGCACAAAACTTGCATGACTAACTCTCGGTGCGCGTGCCACATTTTACAGCCAAATTATGATATAGATCATACCAATTTGCTAAACAAACACATATCATGGCAACAGTGGCTTAAGGTTGTCGTCCGTGCCGGCCCGGCAATATCCACAGCCCGCGCACCACAGGAGAGAATAGGAGGTAATTGGAATGAAGTTTCGACTTTGCTTTGCGCTCGTACTTCTTGCGATAGTCTCTGCGTCGCAAGTCCTCGCCATCGAGATCATAGAAGGCCCAATAGCGCGCTCTGTCGGCGATGATCGGGTAGTTGTCGGCTGGATGACCGACGAGCCCAGCGACACTCTGCTCGAATACGGGCCTGAATGGACGTTCGGGATGAGTCACTATGACCCGAACCCAACCACGATGCACACAGTGCAGATCATCAACCCTCCGGGGATGGTGGTCTACTTCCAGGCAATGTCCATGGGTATTACAGGTGCTGTTTGGGCCATGGATTGGTACGCCTCGCCGGATCAGCAGCTAGCCGATATCACCGTACCGTTCGAGTACGAGACAGTCGTTACCGGCCCGACAGTGCAGATCACAGCCGGCTTGAACGACGTCTATGTGCCGAGTAACCTGGTGGAATTCCAGGTAGTGCGTCTTCAGGACGGCCAGCAGGTGTTCGCGGCCACGGATAACGATGGCACGCAGTGGATGCTGAACACCGAGGGTCCAGAGATAGACGGCGACGGCTGGAGTAGCTACTGGGATACGACAGGCAACCCTGCCGGAGAGTACGTCCTAATCGCGGTCATGCACACGGACATCGGACCGGTCCACACGCAGCGGCGCGTCTTCTTTGATGCTGGGAACCTTGTCATATCCATCAACTCGCCGCTGCATGGCGATTTCGTGTCCGGGAACAATCAGATAACCGTCGGCGGCGGTGGCGGGGCTGTACGAGTCAATTTCCAGCAGAATGGGCCCGTGCAGGCGGATATCACCTTCCCAACAACAGGATTCAAGCAGACGGACTACCCGGTAGACGGCGCGAATGGCACAAAGGCGTGCGATCCCACTGCACAGGCGTCCATCTTCTGGTCTCAGAAGTCCGTCCAGGACAAGTATAAGAGCGATCCGCGATGTGCGAATGCCACGGACAAAGAGGCGTGCGCAAAGGGACTGCTGGTCAAAGACATTGCGGCGAAGAAGAAGACCGACAGCGGAGGTACGGGCAGTGGTAACTCCAAGTCCGGCACGAAAAGCATGATCAAGCGCCTAGACCTTACCGGCTGGCAGTTCTACTCGTTCGGACAGTGCGACTACAAGAAGCTGAAGAAGGAAGCCAGTAAGAAAGGCGCCAAGGGAGTGCTCGTTCACGTTGCCTGGCCGGGCAAGAGCCTGGGACACGCGATGGCGCTGAAAAGCATAAGCGACAAGAAGAAGAAAAAAGGCAACAAGACGGTCTACGAGGTCACCTTCACGGATCCTGCGTCCGGCACCGACATAACTGTCGATATGAACGAGAATGGCACCTTTGAATACCCGCCCGGGAGTGGCAAGACCGTCTACATCAGGAGCGGGGGGACGTATGTGGATCTGAACGCTCCGGGGTCTCCGCGTCTCGAATCTGCAGGCACGACCGACTGGGTCCCAATTGGGACGGATGACAATCCTGCCGACGGGTTCTCCATCAACTGGGACACGACGAGCCTGACTCCAGGTCTCTACTGGATACGCGCGACGTCGGAGGACGCCGATGGACACACGTGGACCGAAGATGTGGAGGTAGCTGTCTCTGCATCCGCCACACAGGCAAGCGAGGTAAAGACCATGCCGGACGGCACGCCGTTATCGCTTGACAATAAGGTGGTGACCGGCTTCTTCGGCGACAGCTTCTGGATCGAGGACGAAAACCGGGCCTCTGGAATCCGCGTATCAGCAACTGGCGATACGCTGAGCGCCGGGAACCGTGTATCTGTAGAGGGGTTTATGGTTACCGAAGGCCTCGAGCGCGCGATTGCGGCCTCCGGCCTTCAGATCATCTCGACCGGAATGGAGAATCTAAAGCCACTTGGAATGAACAACCGCGCTGTCGGAGGCGGCGACTCGGGAGTCTATCCTCTGGGACAGCTCGGCGTCACGTATGGTTTCGGATTGAACAACGTCGGCCTCTACATTACTACGTGGGGGAGAGTCCTCTCTACGGGAAGCGATCCTGACCTTGGCCCCTATGCGATTATAAGCGACGGCTCTCCCGGTAGTCCGACGGCCTTGAATATCCGGGTCTACACGAGCGAACCTGTGATGAGCGGGGACTTCTTCGTAGTTTCTGGCGCGGTCGGGCTTTATCGAGATAGGTTCTCCTGCCTCATCGGCGGCCCGTGCAACGGCGGTGCCATTTACGCCTACTGACGTGGCTCTGTTTATGCTGACAGGGATAGGGAAGGCCGGTTACCCGGTCTCCCCTCCCTCCGAACCATGCGCGCGGGACTCCCGCACACGACTCTCCAGTTGGTGGTATTAGCTTGTCAAGGTTTGAGGTGTTGCCCGCCTAACGGACAACACCCTAATCCGCCTGATGATATCGCACCCGATCATTTGTAGCTTTGATAGGGGTAGGGAAGGCCGGTTACCCGGTCTCCCCTCCCTCCGAACCGTGCGTGCGGTTCTCCCGCACACGGCTCTCCGGTTGGTGGTATTACCTCATCAAGGATTGACGATACTTCGCACGGGCTAGGTCCAAGGAAA
>JACPPP010000215.1 GCA_016190935.1 Armatimonadota bacterium
GACTACTCATGTTGCGTGCAGATTGAACGCAATTTCAGTTGTTAGATACTATCACCTGTTACCTGTTCCCTGCTGACTGCTGATAGCTGACTGCTGACAGCTACTTTCGAGTTTTCGGTTGAGTTCAGCCGGGGTATGTACTCTATCGTAGGCTGGCGCTGAGACGAAGCGCGTTCTGAACCTGGACAGGCAGAGTTTCCCACGATCGTTGGGAAACGCCGGCAGATGGAGGATTCTATGGTAGAGCACCGACAACTTTCACCTGAAGAACTTTGGCACAGATGCGATCCACAGCAGTTCAAGTTCGAAACAACAGAGGAAGTCCCTCCCCTGGAGGGGACAATCGGTCAGGAGAGGGCAATTACGGCTGTTGAATTCGGTCTGGGCATCGACACCCACGGGTTCAACCTGTTTGTAGCCGGCAGGCCGGGAACGGGTAAGAGTTCGAGCGTTCGGGAAATCGTCGATACACAGGCCCGAGAAGAATCGGTCCCAAGCGACTGGGTTTACGTTTATAACTTTGACGATCCTCTCAGGCCGAAAGCCATGAGACTTTCGCAGGGGCGCGCTCACGAATTTGCGCACGATATGGACGATGTCGTGCGCGCCGCCCGCAACGAACTGCCCAGGGCCTTCGAAAGCGAAAACTACGAACAGCGGAAGTCCGAGACGATGCAGGGCATACAGAAGAGGCGCGACGAGGTCTTCTCGGAACTCCAACAGCAGGCCTCGCAGCTTGGTTTCAGCATAGAGATGACCCCGATTGGCATCGTTACGGTGCCTACAAGGGACAACAAGCCGCTCTCCCGTGAAGAGTTTGATTCGCTCTCCGAAAAGGAGAAGGAGGACATAAAGCAGAAAAGCAACTACCTCGAACAGGTTGTCAATCAGACGCTTACCAAAATCAGACAGCTCGAAAAGGAGGCGCAGGACCGGCTAAGGGAACTGGACCGGGAGATTGCGCTGTTTGCCGTCGGGCATCTCCTGGAAGATTTGCGGTCCAAGTATAAAGCGTGTGAAGTCGAGCAACAGTGCAAGGATATGCTGGACTACCTGCAGAAGGTGCAGGACGACATTGTGGAGAACGTCGAGGACTTCCGGCAGGCAGAAAAGAAGCAGCAGCTTCCGCTGCCGATGGCTGCGATTGGGGAGGCAAGCGAGGCTATCTTCGATAAGTACAAAGTCAACGTATTGGTGAGCAATGAAGCCCAGCATGGCGCGCCTGTAGTGGTCGAAAACAACCCCACTTACTATAACCTCTTTGGGAAGATCGAGTATCGGGCAAGGTTCGGGTTTATGACAACAGACCACAACCTGATTCGAGCTGGCGCTATACAACGCGCCAACGGAGGCTACCTCATACTGCAGGCTCTGGACGTGTTGCTGAACCCGTTTGCCTGGGATGGTCTCAAGCGAACACTGCGGGCGCGCGAAGCCAGGGTAGAGAACATCGCCGAACAGTACGGACTTATCCCTACGGCCACACCCAAGCCTGAGCCTATCCCTCTCGACGTAAAGGTAATACTCATCGGGAACCCGATGTTGTACTATCTCCTTTTCAACATGGACGAGGACTTCCGCAAGCTCTTTAAAGTCAAGGCGGATTTCGATATCGAGATGGACCGCAACGACAAGCACATCGACCAGTACGCCCAGTTCATCAGCAAGCAGTGCCAAGAGCATCGCCTCAAGCATTTCGACAGATCTGCCGTCGCAAGGGTGGTTGAGTTCGGTTCCAGGCTGATAGAGGACAAAGAGCGAATGTCCACAAAGTTCATCGATATAGCGGATCTGGTCTCCGAAGCCAGCTTCTGGGCGGGACGCAACGGTAACGGTTACGTGACGGCGGAGGATGTCGAAAGAGCCATCGAGCACAAAGAATACCGCTCCCGGATGGTTGAGGATAAAATCCAGAGGCTGATCGAGGAAGAGGTAATCATGATTGATTCGGCTGGCAGTGTGACCGGCCAGGCTAACGGGCTTTCGATTTACTCGCTTGGAGACTACACATTCGGTCGGCCTTCGAGAATCACCTGCAGGACCTCAGTTGGCCGTGGTGGTATCATTGACATCCAGCGCGAGACGGAAATGGGCGGAAGGATTCACAGCAAGGGCGTCATGATCCTGAACGGCTATCTCACCGGAAAATACGCTCAAGACAAGCCTCTCACTCTCTCCGCGACACTTGCCTTCGAGCAGCTCTATGAGGAGGTAGAGGGCGATTCCGCCTCCAGCACTGAGCTTTACACCCTGCTTTCGAGCCTGGCAGAGCTTCCGCTGCGTCAGGACGTCGCGATTACGGGATCTGTCAATCAAAGAGGCGAGATACAGCCGATTGGGGGTGTAAACCGGAAAATCGAGGGGTTTTTCGAAGTCTGCAAAGCCAGGGGACTCACGGGAAGTCAGGGGGTGATTATTCCCCACCAGAACGTGAGGCACCTGATGCTCAAGGAGGAAGTAATTCAGGCCGTTCGCGATGGCAAGTTCCACGTCTGGCCTGTCAGGAGCATCGATGAGGGCATAGAGATACTGACCGGAGTTCCAGCAGGCGAGCAAAGAGCCGACGGCAGCTACCCGGAGGATTCAGTACACTACCTGGTAAACAGCAGGCTGCAGGATATGGCCAACAAGGTCAAGGAATTCGGCGTTACCGACGGCTTCGTACCCAGAGAGAAGAAACAGCCGGTACGGGTCTCTCCGCCCGACGAGAAAGAGTCGCTTATCGGGTAGTTCAGGGAAGCATGGAAGATGCATGATAGGTGTTTGGTGATAGGTCATGGGGCATGGGAAGTGCAAAATGAAAAATGCAAAGTGCAAAATGAAAAATGCCTGTTGTGGCCGCAGTTGAGATCGATCTCAACATGACTTCAATAAACGCCTTGTAGTGGCAAGTTGGGTTCAGCGGGCGATTACGTTCGAAGGGGTTACAGATTGATCTCCATCCCCCAAACGGCTATCATGAACATACAATGACGGAGTTTAGAATTAAAGCTGACTTTAAGCCTACCGGAGATCAGCCGCGGGCGACAGATGGGCTGGTAGAAGAAGGCATCGAGCGAGTAGCTTGTCGTTTGCACGCTAGCTCGTTCCGATCCGGATTTCGTGGTATAATATTATTGAAATGGCATCACTAGCGAAAACGAATCATCATCTGAAAGATCCGGGGCTGGTGGCGCGCAAGGTTGCACGAAGCACCTATGAGTCATCCATTTTCGAGGGCGCATCGCCTCGGTCGCTGTCTAAGCTCAAATCCGAAGCATATCCTCGCTCCAAAGCTCGCTCAAAGAAGCGTACTAAGTCGAAGTAGTCCTGAAAGTAGCCTTTGATCACGGCGCTCAGATAGTCCGATCTTCGCTTCTTCGCGCCTCTGCCTACAAACCCATAGTTTGGCAATGTCATTCCTGCCTGAGCGAACATAATGTTTGCAAGCCATCTAGCCAGCCTGCCATTACCTTCTCTGAACGGATGGATTAGCAGAAACTCCGCGTGTACCCTTGCCACAGCCTCACAAACGACTCCAACATCTCGCGGACGGCAGGGCGTCAGCTTACGGAGGATGTCTCGCTCAAAGGTCGCCATGTTGTCAGCTACACGATATGCCGGGGGAAACACAAAGCCTCCTTTGGACATATCAACCGTGCGGTATGAGCCAGCCCATTCGTATATGCCACCGAGCCAGTCGCGGTGCATCTGCCGGATAAGGTCCGCAGTGAAGCGGGTGTCTTCGGTAACGATCTCCTCCGAAAAGTAGCGGATCTGTACGTCCGCGAGAGCTTCGGCCTCCAGCGTATCCATAGCAGACTTGGACTTGATTCCAAGCTTATTCCGAAGCACTCGCTTTCGTGACCCCGGCTCATATTCTGCTTCCGGCCCTCTAGCCGCACTATATCTACTCACGTCGAGTTCCCACCCCTTGTTTCCGCCATGAATAACACGGCATATTATAACATCTATTGGACCCGCACGATTACGCATTTACTTGTCCCTCCGCTTGATCTCCGCTCCCCAAATCGCTATCATGAACATACAATGACGGAGTTTAGAATTAAAGCTGACTTTGAGCCTACCGGGGATCAGCCGCAGGCGATTGATAGGCTGGTAGAAGGGCTTGGCAAGAGCTATAACTATCAGACGCTCGTCGGCGTCACCGGGTCGGGGAAGACGTTCACGATGGCCAATGTGATCGAGCGCGTCCAGCGGCCTACGCTCGTCATCGCGCACAATAAGACCCTCGCCGCCCAGCTTGCAAGCGAGTTTCGGGAGTTCTTCCCTGATAACGCCGTAGAATACTTCGTCAGCTACTACGACTATTATCAGCCCGAGGCGTATATCCCTCAGACCGATACATATATCGAGAAAGATTCTTCGATCAATGACGAGATCGACCGTCTGCGTCACGCGGCCACACAGGCCGTGCTCGAACGCCGGGACGTCGTCGTCGTTGCAAGCGTCTCCTCGATCTACGGCCTGGGTTCGCCGGAGGACTACGCCGAGACCATCCTCTCGTTCGAGCGCAGCAAAGCGTATGAGCGCGAATCGGTCCTCCGCCGGCTGGTAGACATGCAGTTCTCACGGAACGACATAGCGCTCGGCCGAGGCACGTTCCGCGTCAAGGGCGACATCCTCGAGATTCAGCCGGCTGATGAGGAGATTATCACCCGCATCGAGTTCTTCGGAGACGAGATCGAGAAGATCACCATCGTGAACCCCACGACTGGCGAGGTCATCGGCGGCAAGGACAGGGTCACTATCTTTCCGGCGACGCACTTCATCACCCCATGGGACAAGATGGAGCGCGCGCTTCGGGAGATTGAAGCGGAGCTTCAGGAGCGGATCTCATACTTCCTCAAGAATGGCAAGTATCTCGAGGCCCAGCGGATCGAGCAGCGGACGCGCTACGATATGGAGATGATGCGGGAGATCGGCTTCTGCTCCGGTATCGAGAACTACTCGCGCCTCCTCGACGGGCGGGCGCCCGGCACGCCGCCGCACACGCTGCTGGATTACTTCCCGGAGGACTTCCTACTCTTTATTGATGAGTCGCACCAGACCATCCCGCAGTTGAACGGGATGTATAACGGCGACCGTTCGCGCAAGCAGACCTTGGTCGAGTTCGGCTTCCGGCTGCCCTCGGCGCTCGACAACCGGCCGCTCAGGTTCGAGGAGTTCACCGAGCGAGTGGGGCAGACGGTCTGGGTGTCAGCTACGCCAGGGCCGTATGAGCGCAAGCACAGCGAGCAGACAGTCGAGCAGCTAATCCGCCCGACGGGGCTTATCGACCCTGACGTGGAAGTTCGCCCGACCAAAGGGCAGATCGACGACCTGATCGAGGAGATCAGCGGACGCATCGAAGCTGGCGAGCGCGTGCTCGTTACTACGCTCACCAAACGGATGGCGGAGGACCTCTCGGAATACCTGCTCGACATCGAGATGAAGGTGCACTACCTGCACTCCGACATCAAGACTCTGGAGCGGATGGAAATCCTGCGCGACCTCAGGCTCGGAGTCTACGACGTCGTGGTCGGGATCAACCTTCTAAGGGAAGGTCTCGACCTGCCGGAGGTGTCGCTTGTTGCGATACTCGACGCGGACAAGGAGGGTTTCCTGCGCTCAGAGACATCGCTTATCCAGACCATCGGACGCGCGGCGAGAAATGTCCGGGGCAAGGTGCTGATGTATGCGGACAACGTGACCGACAGTATGCGCCGCGCGATCGACGAAACCCAGCGCCGCCGGAATATCCAGAAGGACCACAACCAGGAGCACGGCATCACTCCTGCCACAATCCAGAAGGCCGTGCGCGAGGTCATCGAGGCCAAGCGAATCGCCGATCAGAAGGAATACTATGGACTCTCGCGTAAGGACATCAAGAACATCCCGCTCGACGAGATAATGCTGACGCTGGCCGACCTGGAGCGCGAAATGAAACAGGCGGCGAGAGCCTTGGACTTCGAGCACGCCGCCGAATGCCGGGATGAGATTGCGCGCATCAAGAAACTGCTGCCGAATGTGAAATGGTGAGCGATCTGCTGTCAGCGCCGAACGGATATTTGGGCCACATGCGGCGCGGAAGTTCGTCTTTAATATCTGGCCGAAGACAAAACGAAGGTGGTGAAGTTCGAATTGCTCGTTGATGTAAAGCGAGAGATCGAAGATCTCTCAAACGGGTTGGCCGAACTGGGAGGTCGTCTTTGACCTCACCAGCAAAGAGGCCGAAATAGATAAGCTGGAGCAGAAGACCGCCGCTCCGGGCTTCTGGGATGATCCCCAAGAGGCCCAGCGGCTCCTCCAGGAGTTGAACCAATTGAAGAACAGCGTCGAACCGTGGCGCGAACTCGAAAGCAGGATTGAGGACCTGAGGGTCCTGGTGCAACTTACTGAGGAAGAGGGCAGCGAAGAGGATATAATTGAGCTGGAACAGGAGTTGCACGAGGCGAGACACCAGTTCCATCAACTGCAGCTCTCCACCCTGCTCGGAGAGGAGCACGATAAGTCGAGCGCGATCGTGGAGTTGAACGCAGGCGCGGGCGGCACAGAGGCGTGCGACTGGGTGGATATGCTTCTCAGGATGTATCTGCGGTGGGCTGAACGCCACGGGTACAGGACCGAGATAATAGACCAAATGCCCGGCGATATGGCGGGCAGCAAGAAAGTGACATTTTTGGTTGAGGGCAGGAACGCCTACGGGTATCTCAAGGCTGAGAGGGGAGTCCACAGACTTGTTCGCATCTCTCCTTTCGATGCGAATAGAAGAAGGCACACTTCGTTCGCCTCAGTCGACGTCATACCGGAGGTCGAAGAGACGGAGGGGGTCGAGATCAGCCCGGATGAGCTGAAGGTGGATACCTTCAGGGCCTCGAGCGCAGGCGGGCAGCATGTCAACAAGACAGATTCGGCCGTCAGGATCACTCACCTGCCGACCGGTATGGTCGTGACGTGTCAGAACGAACGCTCTCAGCATAGAAACCGCGAAGTGGCGCTGAAGGTTCTCCAGGCGCGGCTGCTGGAGATGCAGCGGGCGGAGGACGAAGCCCGGATTGCGGAGTTGAGAGGTGATCTCCGCGCAATTCAGTGGGGGAACCAGATACGGTCTTACGTATTTCAGCCCTATACAATGGTCAAGGATCATCGAACCGGCTGCGAAGTCGGCGATGTAAATAGAGTGATGGACGGTGACTTGGACGATTTTATCCAGGCTTTCCTGGCCCATAGCACGGCCGGGGAAGGATAGTGGGTCATTTGCCATGCAATGCGCCATATTGTCATGCTGAAGGCAACATGTCATGCTGAACTTGTTTCAGCATCTTCAGGGTGACAATGGCTATTTTCGTGGCAAATGACCCACTAGGCTGCAGAAACCGGGCAAGGTGGTGTAGCAAGATGAAAACAATAGGATGGATCAAACGTTATGCGGCGGTCGGCCTTGTGCTGATGCTGTGCGCCGGAGCGGCATTTGGGGCATCAGTTGTCAGTGAAAGCCCGCTCAGCGCCGCCGGCGCAAGCAAGGAAGAGGTGCCCCTGGGGGACCTTGTGGCCGACGCGGTACGCGCGGCGCTGGACACCGACACTGCGTTCATAAGCGCCAGTGAGCTAAAAGAGCGCGATGTCCAAATCGCCAGGGGTAAGGTGTCTACTGAGGACATCAAGCCGTTTATTGCCTACCCTGACGATCCCATCGTGGAAGTCCGACTGACCGGGAAGCAGATGAAGCAGGCCCTCGAGCGGAGCGTCCTCATCTATCCTCAGAAGAACCTGGGCTTTCTGCAGGTATCCGGTGTGAGCTTTACGTTCGATCCCTCAAAACCCCAGGAGGATAGGGTCACTTCCGTCAGGGTCGGAAACCGGCAGCTTTCGGAAGAGGAAACGTATTCGGTGGCCATGACGAGTAGCATGGCCAACGGCGCTCTGGGGTATTGGAAGATTTGGTCGAAGGATGACCGTTCGAGAGTTACCGATATAACGATTCCACAGGCAGTGGACCAGTTTTTCGCCGCTCGAGAGAAGATCAACTACTCGAACCTGAACCGGATCAACCCGGAGTAGCGATTTATGAGCGGCGAGCAGCGGGCTGGTTTTTTGAAACGCGGATTACACGGATTGTACGGATTTCGCGGAAGGGCCGCAGATGATATACTTGGCTATAGACTGAGAGCTGGTACTATGGAGATTGACTAATTAACAGGGTAAGTATGTTGTGGCATGTTGAAACACGAAATACACGAAGAAGCGCGAAAGACACGAAAGAAGCTGTCAGCAGTCAGCTATCAGCGGTCAGCGGGCATCTATCC
>JACPPP010000214.1 GCA_016190935.1 Armatimonadota bacterium
CGTATAGACCGCCTCTTCTCGCCGCATGAGGATATTACCATTGCTAACTTCTTCCCGGAGGGTGGGCTTGAAGAGCAACTGAAGATAGTCGAGCGGCTGCAGAAGAAGATCGAGCAGATTCAGGACACCCTGCCGACAGACTCAAGCGTCATCGGCGAAACCGTTCGCGTGTTCAGCCTGGAAGAACTGCGAAGGACCAGGGCGGGTGACGTATCGGTTATCGACCAGATCGACTCGGAGAATCCAGTCAACCGCTTCCACGATATGCTCAATGAGGTCATTAACATGCTGCAGGACTTCGGCATTGAGGAAGTCGGCAAGATTCCGTTCGGGTGCCAGAGCAACAAGAAATCCACGCACAGGGGAGTGTTCGTCTGCGTGATCGCGGGAAAACGTGATGAGCACAAAAACTGCTGGTGGCTCTATTATCCGCTCGACAAGCAGTCGCCCGACTTGTTCCCCGAACCTGTCCAGGAACCCAGCCGGATCATTGACCTGATACGCAGCCCGAAGCCGCCTTCGGAAGACCAGAGCGTGCCGGACATATCACCACGAGACATCAAGTGGGAGATCATTCTCGACGCCAAGAAACGGTGCAGAGAAATGCTGATCGCGCAGGCTCGCAACGAGGCGCAGGGACAGGTCTGGGCTACGGGTCATATCAACAAGAAGATCAAGACGTTCTTTGCAGTTCGGCCAGATACGTTGCCGAGCGACATATCCCTGCGGCTTGGCCGATACTCCCTGGAGAAGCACAAGGTCGAGGCCGAGGAGACGATGAAGGCCGCGCAGGAAAGCAGGGATACGACGGCGTTCGTGCAATGGCTTGATGACAAGCTTCCGCCCATTTCTCTGGCGAGCGACAACCCGGAGACACTGCCTCTCGAGGTCGTGAGTTACCTTGAGCTGATCCCCGAAACGGAGGCCGCCGAATGAGCCTCGACTTGCTCAGTCTCCTCTCCGGTGATGATCAGCAGTTCGCGCAGGGACTCGTTCAACTTGGTTGGTACGACTACGCGCCGGTGCTCACGGACTATTGCTTGATGGGCAAGGCACGAGCGTGTCTCGATCCGCAGTTGAAAGCTGCCGGAGAGGTGCGAGGAACAGATGCCTGGGTCTACCGCCTGGATGTGCCCACAGGTAGATGGCAGGATGCTGTCGCCGTGGTAGAGAGTCACCTCAAGCAAGACCCGCAGTTTGCAGTTGTCTTCTGCAACGTGGCCGGGGCGCTTCTGATACTCGTTCCATCGAATCCGGATAAGGCGTTCGGACGCGCAAAGAGCGGCCTTGCCGTTGACCGTATCTACCTGGACACCCGCCAGCCGTCGAATTTCGAGGCCGAGACGATCAAGAAGCTCAAGGAAGCCCCCAAGAAGCATTTCCGGGCGCGCCTCCAGGATATGGTCAACACCGAGCGGGTCACTAAGAAGTTCTACGACCGCTTCAAGAAGGAACTCGACAGCTTCCAGAAACTCATAGATGGGATCACCGTCGAAGCAGACCGGTTGTGGTATTCATCGGTAATGCTCAACCGCCTGATGTTCATCTACTTCCTTCAGCGGAAGGGCTTCCTGGACGGCGACCGCGATTACATGAGCAATCGGCTTAAGGCCGTTCAGGAAAGACGAGGCAAGGACGAGTTCCAGTCGTTCTACAGATGCTTCCTTCTCCGGCTTTTCCACGAGGGACTTGGCTCGCGCAAGCGCGAGCTGGATTTCGAGGAACTGCTCGGCAGAATCCCCTACTTGAACGGAGGCTTATTCGAGGTCCATGATATCGAGAGCCGTTACGTGGACGATGCCGGACAGACAGTTGTTGACATTCCCGACGACGCATTCGAGAGCGTATTCTCCTTCTTCAACGACTATGAATGGTGCCTGGACACTCGTCCGTCGCGCACGGAGAAGGAGATCAACCCGGACGTCCTTGGTTACATCTTCGAGAAGTACATCAACCAAAAGCAGATGGGGGCCTACTACACCAAAGAGGACATCACCGAGTATATTTCCAAGAACACCATCATTCCCTATGTCTTCGATACCGCCGAAAAGAAGCATAAAGCGGCCTTCGAGGGCGACGATTCCGTCTGGTTGCTGCTGCAGATAGAGCCGGATAGGTACATCTACGATGCTGTTCAGTATGGTGTGGATCTGGACCTCCCGGAAGATATCGCCTGTGGGCTTGATGATGTGTCGAAGCGAGACAAATGGAACACTCCCGCTCCCGAGGAGTATGCCTTGCCGACAGAGATATGGCGGGAGGTAGTCGCGCGCAGAAAGCGATACGCGGAAGTGCGCGGCAAACTGGAGCGCGGTGAAGTCAGGTCCATCGACGAACTTATCACCCTCAATCTGAACATTATCCGCTTTGCCAGAGACGTCATCGATATCACGGATGGCCCGGAACTGATCCGGGCAATCTGGAACACGATGGCAGGCAGGATAGCCGAGATAGGCACGAACGCATCTCCGATCCCGCCGATGACCGTGCTCGATCCCACTTGCGGGTCCGGCGCGTTTCTATTTGCCGCACTGAACATCCTCGAACCACTCTATGAGGGCTGCCTGGACCGGATGCAGGCTTTCGTCGCTCAGGCGGATTCGGACGGCGATTCGCGCAAGTATCCTGACTTCCGAAGCGTCCTGTCCCGAATGAACGATACCGCCAAGCACCCGAACCGGGAGTATTTCATCCTCAAGTCGATCATCCTAAACAACCTCTACGGCGTGGACATTATGGAAGAGGCAGTCGAGATATGCAAGCTCCGGCTATTCCTGAAGATGGCTTCGGTGGTCAAGCCGGATGAGACCAAGGACAACTACGGCCTTGAGCCACTGCCCGATATCGACTTCAACATCCGGGCAGGGAACACGTTGGTCGGTTTCGCCACGCACGACGATGTGCAGAAAGCGGTGACCAGCACTCTCGACTTCGATGACGCCATGTCAGCAATAGAGGAAAAGGCCGAGATCGCCGAGCGGGCTTACGACCTATTCCGGCAGCAGCAGGTCGAATTGGGCGGCGACGTCACCATAGAGGATAAGAAGGCGTTGCGGGCAAGGCTTCGTGATCTTGAGGCAGAGCTGAACCGCTATCTCGCGAAGCAGTACATCATAGATGCTGTTCACCACAAAGCGAAATACGAGAAGTGGCTTGTGTCACACCAGCCGTTTCATTGGTTCGTGGAGTTCTATGGGATTATGAGGCGAGGCGGGTTCGATGTGATCATTGGGAATCCGCCTTGGAAAGAGTATTCCGCTGTCAAGAAAGACTATACCGTTCTCAACTCACCAGCCGAGGCTTGTGGCAATCTCCACGGTATGTGTACAGCACGCGCGAACCAACTGAGATCATTGCCGGGAAGACTATCCTTCATAGTCCAGCTACCTTTTGCAAGTTCATCTAGGATGACTTCTCTGCGTCGCTTGATATCAAGAGGCTGCAAACGTGTTTACTTGTCTACCTACGATGATAGACCAAGCAGGCTGTTCGATGGTCTTGAGCATTGTAGATGTGCGATCTTCCTTGTCAGTGGTGATGCACCAACAAGTCAAGCTCAACTGCTGACCACCAAATACCAGCGATGGTACTCAGAGGCACGGCAGTTCATGTACGGGCAGCTTGATCACACGCCGGTATCGTCGATCTTGGTTGACGGAGTATTTCCGAAATATGGCAGTGCGTTAGAGGATTCGCTCTTGCGCAAGGCACAAGAGCTTTGCACGCGACGTCTTAAGCACTTCGTTCAGCAGAAAGAAACGAACCATTTCATCTTCTATCAGGAAGCTATGCAGTATTGGGCTAAGTCCACGATTGGTTTACCCCATTACGCCAAGGATGGTTTGGTTGGCGCGCCGCCGCACGGGCGCTATCTCTACTTTGCTGATGCCGCAACCACTTCCGCTGCATTTGCACTTATCAATAGCAGTCTGTTCTACGCTTATTTCATCGCCTATGGAGATTGTTTCCACTTGAGCGACACTCTAGTTTCCGAGTTCCCTGTAACGGAAGCGATATTACGTGATCCTGAAATGGCTGAGATTGGGCTGCAGTTGCAGAACAGTCTTGACGCGTATTCGAGCAAGAAGACGATATCGACCAAGGACGGAGCCAAGATCAGTTACGCTGAGTTTTTCGGGGCGAAGTCCAAGTACATCATCGACGACATCGACCGCGTTCTGGCCAAGCACTATGGCTTCAGCGACGAAGAACTGGACTTCATCATCAACTACGATATCAAATACCGGATGGGAATCAACGGTGAGGGCGGCGATGAAGAGGATGGCGACTGATATGGAACGGGAGCTTTTCACCCGCAACTTCATGACAGGATGGCTACTCGTGGCCGGATTCCTGGCCTCCTGGCTGCCCAGACAAGACGTGTTTTCCTGGACCGATGCACAGGATTTCATCCAGGGGAAGGGCTTCGATCTGGGGGCTATAGCCACCTTGGCTGTTGCCATACTGGGCACGCCGATCTTGGGATATGCCGTTTCCGCTCTGGTCATTGCCTATCTGTACGTGCGAAAAGGGGATCCGTACCTGAACGTGAGCCGCAATAAGGCACGGGATGTGGTCGGGAAGATGCTCCCGGAATTGAGAAGGAAACAGGACGAGCCGGAAAGCAGCAACTGCGGTGTTTTCAGTTACCTCATTAACACATTGGGCCCGGAGTCGCTGATAGAATGGGGACGCCGTCGCCACACGGCTCGCTTCGTGGGCTACAACTGGGCTACTGCTACAGTTATGGGTCTCGTGCTCGGTGCCACGCTGTCACATTGGAAATCTGTACAAGCCGGTTGGAGCGTGCTTGCTTTCGGCGCTCTACTAATAGTGGCCGCTTGGGCGGAGCGGGCGTTGCGAGGCGAGAAGTCTCGCAAAGAGAAGAAGAGAGAGTCTGAGCATTACTCACTGCATTCACTATGCCTGGTACTGGCACTTGGGGCCATTTACAGCCTCTTCATGGCCGGATCATCGGCGTATGCCTGGATGTTCGAGGCAGTGCTGTTGACCACATCAGGCATCATGCTAGTTCTGGGATTGCAATCGACACGGGAAGTTGAGGAAGTAGAGCGGTTGTGGGCCGAGGACTATTTGCGCTGGAAGCTCAAAGAGTCCCGTGGTGACACATCTGAGACAGAACTACCGTCAGAAGACAAGACCCCGATTGTAGGCGACAGTCGTCCACCCCAAGATAATCCGAAGCAGAACGCTGTACAAGGGGAAAAGGGATCACCGGTCTGGGATATCAGTCAGGAGCGAGCGTTCATCGAAAACCTGCTGACCACGCGCTTCAACTTCTTCCTCGTCTTCTTCTCAGTCATAGTGGCTGGAGCCGTGAACGCCAAGGAACAAGTGCATTTGCAGCTAGTGCTGGGATTAGGCGCGTTTATATGTTTGCTCCTCTCTTCTGTCTTAGGCAGGTCGCAGGAGAAACTGGATCTGATTCTGGAGGATATCTTCCAGGACGATTCGCATCCTGCGGCTATCATAAACAACAGGGCGAACCGGGAAGGTAGTCGAAGGCGACTGATCGGAGTTTGGATTCCCAGGCTGTGTGTTGCTGTTCTGCTGATAGCGTTTGTCGCTTCGATTGTGGGCTTCTTAGCTGTTCCCCGCATACCAAAAACGAAATTGATCACTGGCAGCAATTACCGCATAGAGATTCAGCGACAACGCGGACACGGAGGTTTACGGTGAGACGACTTTTCAAACGTGTAATGGATCTGTCTTCCGACAACGGATTCCTAGATTTCCAGAACGATCTGTCCCGTCGGATCTACGATGCTTTGAGCCAGGGATATAGTCTGAACGAGAACGAAGTCTCGTTGGTCAAGCGAGTCGTAGAGGCTATGAACGGGCAGTCGTACGGTGGGATCAACATCCATTCCTCGTTCATCCATGGTTCACGCTCCTATGTCGAGTTCAACTACATGGATAGACCCGTGACCAAAGAACTTGGCGACATGGCTGTGTTCGCCCTGGTCACGGATGGCCCGGAGCGTCTTGTGCAGAAAGCCTGCATAGTCCAGAACAAGAAGGGTGACAAGGAGCATTGGACCATAGACCCTGAGCAATTGTATCTCCTCAAAAACTTCCCTCCGCTGTCTGGAACGAAGGGAATACTTCGAGGAAGCAGGAACGTGGCGTTCCGCAACTCGTCAGGATGTCTAGGCTGCTATGGTCTGTTGCTGCAGCCTGGCGAGATGATCCTTGCGTCTGCACCCATGGTTACCGAGATGCTTCGCGGACGTGGCACTCTCCCGCTTGCGGATGTAACGATGTTGCCCAATGGCAATACTGCCCCGTGGAATGCTGGCCAGCCATTTCCATTGTGGGGGATGCTGGGTTGGCGACATCCGAGAGACATCCATATGATCTTCGAGGAGTTGGTCCACGAGTTCGGCTATCCGCTGCTTGGTTCGACTCTCAATGGTTTTCTTGGCAACGTAGCTTTCACGAGGGACGTTCACGACCTTGCTCGTAGCATCACTCAGTTCAGCATAGGAGAACCGACTTTGCTGTTCGGACGAGCGACCAATCCCGCTGTCGACGCATTCAGCAATCATGTCATACGAAGTGCCAAGCTGGAGAACCTTCCCGTCGATCTGCCGCCTGACAATCTCTTTGGCGATCACGAGTTCGATGGGCAGATGGCAGTGGTTGTAGTCCACATGGACGTGTCCGGGAGTGAATGACGTAGTAGGTGCTTTGTGGGATTAAGCTAATGCACGATCAAGACATGAGGCGCAGAGTGTTCTGCTGGAAAGACAAGAGAACGTGGCCAGGGGATTGTCCCGGAGGTAAGATTGAGCCAGACAGCGAGGAGGCAAGGGATCTCGCGATCCGACTAGAACAGGATTACGCCTCGTTCGTGGCTTATCACGCCTGCCGGCCCACATGTGTTGCACCTTACTACAAAGATGGGCTGCGTATAGTGCCGCGTTCCGATCTTCTGAGTATCGCACTGGACATCTTCGCCAGTGGCCGGTTCCCAGAGATAACAAGAGAGGACGTTCTGGCTGCAGCAGAGGAGGTGTCGGGCAATGACGACCCACCAATGCTGTGTGTTGCGTTGGATGACAGGACGCTCATCAACTACTACGGACATTACTTGCTCTACGGCAGCGAATACGTGATCGGGATTGCGGCGGGACTAACGCGCAGGTACGGTCACGACTATCGACAATTCTTGAAGAGCCTTGGCAAGCCCACTGTGTTTGAAGTGGAACTGCCTTCCGACTGGCTATCCGACGAGGACCGGAGTTATCTGGCGAAATGTATGTCCGCTGCGGCCTTGGACGGCGATATCGTGCACGAGACAGAGTTCACGGTAACCCTCGACCGCGCGGTGCCGCCCGAATTCATCAGGTCGCACAGCCATCCACGGGTCATCTGCGATCCGTGGCCCTCCAGTGATCGGGGGATAGACTCGCCATGATCATACGCGATCCAGCATTGAGGGAATGGAAGAGGCTTGCTAAGGCGCGCAATCAGCCCTGCTTGCCGCAGACAAGCTTCAGTCTGCAAGAGGAACTGGAGAACGCTCGGTTTCAGCATTTCCCTGAGATCGCTCCAACCCCTCACTGCTGTTTTGTGGACTACGGCCATCTGGCCTGCATCTGCTCAGATCGCGAAACTGGACTCGACAATGTGTACGTGCATCAGATACTCAACCACCCGGACACACCGCGTGAGGTGGCGGCCCTGATCTGCAAGCACGAATTGCTGCATCTGGAGATACCTCCGCGCGAGATCGATGGCAAAAGCACTGACCATCCGCCGGAGTTCTGGGATCGGGAGAATATCATCTGCCCGGAGAAACGGATTGCCTGGGCATGGATTTGGGAGAATCTATGGTCCTGTATTCGTGTGGACAAGAAGCGAGAGGGCATCACCGTGCTGAATGAGTGGAAGTCACGCTGGGACCTACCTCGCATTGGATTGTCTGAGATCGATGTCGCCGCTTACTCGGACAGGAGTACGGCACTGTGAGCAAGACATGAAAGAAGCAAAGGCCGAAATAACCAGATTGCCCGCAGAATGCTCCCAATATGGCGATAGACTCGCGCTGACACCTGGTCTGGTCAACCCGACGTTTGTCGACATTATCGGCAGTGACAAGCTCTTGGCGTCTCCCAAGATCGGCCTGCTTTGCTCGATCCAGTGCCCGGGCGACATCATACTGAAGACACTCGACCTGATGCAGGAGCTTCGGAACACGGAAGTCTGTGTGGTCAGCGGTTTTCATTCGCCGCTGGAACAGGAGTGCCTCAAAGTATTGCTGAACGGTTCGTGTGGCTTGATCGTCTGTCCTGCTCGCAGCTTGATCGGGATGCGGATTCCTGCAGGATATAGGCCGCTGCTGGAAGCTGGCCGACTCCTGCTCATCTCCCAGCTCGGCGAGAACCACAAGCGAAAGACCCGTGAGAGCGCCGAGGAACGGAACAGATTAGTGGCTGCGGTCTCGGATGTAGCGGTCGTCCCCCACGCTACGCCGGGTGGGAGGACGGAATCGCTGTGTCAAGAAATCGCAGGTCAAGACAAGCGGCTGGTCACATTCGAGAGCGACCACAATTCAAATCTTGCGGCAATCGGAGTATTGACACTCGGCCCCGGAACTTTATCGGAACTGCTCGTAACGATGACAACAAGCTGCACCCAGACTAGGAGAGCCATTGTTACGTCCGCTCCGGTGATCCAGATGGGCATGGGTGCAGAGGAGGGTTGTCGTGAATCTTGAGACAGCGGCCGAGCAGATCGACCTATTCTACGACGGCAAATCGTTGACTAAAAGGATATCTGAACTGGAGCACGGCATTGCTGGGATTGGGATAGCCGAGACACAGTTGCTCTTCTCAGCAGGCGGCATTGGGACGCCACTTCTCGGGTCGGCGTTGGTGCTCAAGGCCGTCGCTGGACAGATTAACGTGGTGATCCACGTACTCGGAGTACTGGTTGCGCTCCCGCATATTCTCGACGAAGATGAGGTCGTGGAGTATGTATCACTTGGGGCTGGCAACACCGGTCGCCGCTTTGATCTTGAGACCAACAAGAGGGCAGCCGAATTCAAGCTGATTAACTGGCAAGGTGGCCCGGAGTCCATTCGGCAGAACCAACTCTTCAAGGACTTCTTCTATCTTGCCGAGTATAGTGGCGGCAAACGACGGTGCCTCTATCTGCTGGGAACAGAGCATGCACTCCGCTTCCTTGCAGGAAACCGAGCGTTGGCCAGCGTTCTGAGTAAGAACGAAGCACTGAAAACGGAGTTCCACAGTAAGTTCGGGCAATGTTACCGAGTGGTCTCCGATTACTACAACGACCACAAACACTTGGTTGAGATCATCGACCTGGCCAGAGTCGTGCCGGGGCTTGCAGATATCCTGTAAGGGTGCGACTGACAGTGGAGGCTTAGCGATCACAGTGAACATAAGGCTTTGCAGCGGGGACGAGATCTTCAACGCCGACCGGAAGCTCATTCGGTTTGTTCAGTCCGAGTATGAGCTCTACGATGGCGTGGTCACGCCACAGGATTCTACGCTTTCACTATTCGACATCTTGCTCTCCATTATGATGAATTCCCGTTTGGATACGGCTTCAAAGGTCCAAAGCATCTGGAAGAACAAGACGCCCGTGGAAAAAGCACTGAGCCATATCCCTGCGGACATGTCTTTGCAGGATGAGCATCTGTCCTGGGAGAACCTAGAAGCTCTGTTCAAGGCGTTCTGCGACATCCCCTGGGCTGGTGCCGCCGTGTCCTCCAAGATACTCCACAAGAAGCGTCCGAAGCTGATCCCAATCTACGATAGCGTTATAGCTATCTATATTAACACTTGCAGTACGGAAGCACCGTTGCCCAGAGGTTCCAGCGAAGCGGCCCACATGGTTCGAGGCATAAAATGCTTCCGCAACCTGCTGTTAGGTTCACTTGATGACGTCGAGCGTCTGCGCGGCCTTCCCGAAATGAGCCGGTTTCCGCTGTCTGCTGTGCGAGTTCTTGAGGTGCTGCTATGGATAGAGAACGAAGGCAACGCCTACTACCAGGTGTGTCCTCAATGCCACAGCGAGAAGGTAATCCCAATCACGTACGGTAGCCCTACTCCAAGACTACTACGGCTTGCGGCGGCGGTGAAGATCAAACTCGGCGACGAAAGCAGGTTGCCAAATCGTCCAAGGTTGCATTGCACCCATTGTCTGAACGAGTGGGGAGAGTTTCGCTGAAAGGAACATAGATGAACAGAGGCGGCTTCTCTTGGAAACGGCTGCTTGGCGTATCGGCAGCAAAATCGAGAATATCACGTAAGATCGGAGTTCCGCTCACCAGATCAGGGAGACAGCGGAAATTCGGGGCGGCGGTGGGATGCGCCACGCTGATTGCTTCGATTGTCGTCCTGGTAGCCGCCCTGCTGTCTGTTGCCCATGCGGCTTGTGCTGGAGGTTGGCACCACCATGGTGGATGAAGGAATGCTGCTAAACGCTGAACAGAAGGCTGCGGTCGAGTACGTTATCGGACCACAGGTGATCGTTGCCGGGCCGGGTTCGGGCAAGACCCGTGTTATTATCTCCAAGATTGAGCACTTGGTGTCCCAGCTCCACATAGATCCTGTCCGGATACTGGCGATCACATTCAGCACTAAGGCCGCGGACGAGATGGCGGACCGCCTGGTCGAAGCATTTCCCTACAGGTCGCACGAGTTCAATATCCACACATTCCATGCCTTGTGCTGGAGCATCGTGCAGGAGTTCGCTGCGGAAGCCGGATTCAGACAAGGAGTCCAGGTGCTGGATAAGACAGCGGCCTGGGTGCTTGTGCGTCGCCATATAGAGGAATTCGGTCTTCGCCATTACCTTCCGAACTCTGATCCTTTCAAGTACATCTTTGATCTGCTTGGGCACGTGAGCCGGGCTAAGGATGAGGGTATCTCCCCACAAGACTACGAAGTCCACGTGCGCAAACACGGCGAGCAGTATGAAGCCACCAAGGAATCTCTTACCCCGGAGGAAGCAGCAGAGCAACTCATCGAAGTCGAGAAACGCGAAGAGCTAGCCCGGTTCTACACTCGCTATCAGGATATCCTCCAGGCAGAGAACTGCATAGATTTCGGCGACCAGATTATGATGGCTTTTCGACTGTTATCGGAGCATCCGGATGTTCGCAAGCAGATACAGTCTAGGTGGGACTACATTCTGGTAGACGAGTTCCAGGATACGAACGTTGTCCAGATCGAACTACTCAAGCAACTCTCCAGATCCGACGCCGCCGTATGCGTCGTAGGCGACCCAGACCAGAGCATCTACCGTTTCCGAGGAGCGTCGTTCGCAAGCTTCCTTCGATTTGATGAGGCATACCCGACACGACAACCATTCGCGCTGACACGCAACTACCGTTCCACAAAGAACATCCTGAACACTGCGGCACGGCTGATAGCCAACAATGTGGATCGCTACCGTGCGGAGAAGCCGGTTTGGACCGAGAGCGAAAATGGCGTAGCGGTCACGGTGCTCAAGGCACCCTCTTTCCCTGCGGAAGCTGAGGCTGTGGCAGACGAGATCGTGTCTGTGCTTGCTGACACCCCGGAATCCGAAAGGCGCTTTTCCGATTTCGCCATCCTCTACAGGGCGCACAGCCATAGTATCTAACAACTGAAATTGCGTTCAATCTGCACGCAACATGAGTAGTCTATGCTGCGGCAAGAGACGGGATA
>JACPPP010000226.1 GCA_016190935.1 Armatimonadota bacterium
ACTGCCACCGCAAGGTGGCCCCTTTTTCCAAGCGCAGTCTTGGAAAAAGCTTAGGAATTTAGGAGGACATTATGGCGCTTGCGGAAGAGAAATGCGAGGCGTGTCGCGCAGGAACGCCGACACTATCCGGGGAAGAGGCTCAGCAATTATTGAAGGAAACGCCTGCCTGGACGTTGAAAGATAACAAGATAGAGCGAGAGTTTACATTCAAGGACTTCAAAGAGGCGATGGGATTCGTCAATCGTGTGGCGGAGGCCGCGGAGGCAGAGGACCATCACCCGGACATTTACATCAGCTACAACAAAGTCCGGCTCGTGCTCTGGACCCACAAGATAGGCGGATTGTCCAGGAACGATTTTGTTCTGGCGGCAAAGATAGACAGACTGGTATAGCGATGGTGAGAGGTTCCATCAGGGGTAAGACTGCGCTTATTACAGGCTCGGCCAGGCGCATTGGGCGCTGCATTGCGCTGGCGCTCGCCGACGAGGGAGCTAATATAGTCGCGCACTACAATACTTCGCCCGCTGAGGCGGAGGAACTTGCGGGGGAACTGGCCGGGCGGGGCGTCGATGCCTGGACAGTGCAGGCCGACTTCGACCGCCGGGACGAGATCGATCTGCTGATAGACAGGGCCGTGGAGAGGGCTGGGCCGGTCGATATTCTGGTCAATAACGCGTCCATATTCCCGTCGGACAACCTGGAGAACGTTACATTCGAGAGCGTCGTAGAGAACTTGCAGGTAAATGCGTGGGCGCCGTTCGTGCTGAGCAGGGCATTCGCGAAGCGGATGGGCCGGGGGAGGATCGTGAACCTGCTCGACAGCAGGGTTTCCGGCTACGACTGGTCTCACGCGGCCTACATCTGGAGCAAACACGTGCTCGCGGTGATGACCAGGATGACCGCGCTCGAATTCGCTCCGGACATCACAGTAAACGCTGTAGCCCCCGGCCTTATTCTGCCGCCTCCCGGCAAGGATGAAAGCTACATCGAGAGATTGGCCGGGACTGTGCCGCTCAAGCGGCACGGCGAACCGGAGGATGTGGCCGATGCCGTGCTGTACCTTGTCAAGAGCGATTTTGTCACCGGCGAGGTGATCTACGTTGACGGCGGCCGGCACTTGAAAGAGTACACAAATGGATAGAATCTTCATAAAGGACCTCCTCGCGCGAAGCATAATCGGGCTGAACGAGGAAGAGCGGCGCGAAAAGCAGGACGTTGTTATAAACATAGTGTTGTCGGCCGACCTTCGGAAGGCGGGGGAGAGTGACAGGTTTGAGGACACCGTCGATTACCGCGACGTGAAAAAGCGGATAATAAGCCTGGTGGAGGAATCGCGGTATCATCTTGTGGAGGCGCTTGCTGAGCGGATAGCTGAGCTTTGCCTGGAGAATCCCGCTGTGCAGGAGGTTCAGGTGACTGTTGAGAAGCCCTCGGCCCTGCGCTTTGCAAGAAGCGTGGGGGTGGAGATAACTCGCAGCAGGTCATGAGAAGTGACAAGTGTAAAGTGCAAAGTGTAAAGTGTAAAGTGTAAGGTTGATCGCCGGGGATATTCATCCCCGGCGCAGTGTCCGGGACTTAAGTCCCTCTCCAACGTTGCAGGTATACTCTCAACAGTTTTACGAGCAGAAAGTGAGTTACATACACAACAACCCGATCCGGGCTGGCTTTGTTACGGATGCAACGCACTGGAAATACTCGAGCGCAGGGTATTACTTCAGCGGAACAGAGTCGGTGATTCCTATTACGCTGGTTGAGTGGTAGGATGGCAACTCGGTGAGTTTGTGAAGGTCGAGAATTGGGTTGCGGATGAATATCCGCGACACCTGCGCCGGGGAGGAATCTCCCCGGCGAGTTGTGAGTTGTGAGTAACCATGTCATCCTGAGCGAAGCGAAGTATGACATGACTTTTGACATTAGACTTTTGACTTTGGACTTGTCACTTGTCACTTTGCACTTTTTCACTTTCGACTTTGGACTCCTCATGCCACGTGTGTTTGTAGCGGTTGGATCGAACATCGATCCAGAAAAGAATGTGAGCCTTGCCCTCGGCCATCTGGCCCGGGAGTTTCGTGTGGTTGACGTCTCCACATTTTACTGCACGGAGCCAGAAGGCCGGCCCGAACAGCCGCCGTATTATAACGGTGTTGTCGAGATAGAGACGCCTGTTTCCGCGGTGGACCTGAAGCAACATCTGCGGCAGATCGAGGGCAGGCTTGGCAGGAACCGGACGGAGGACAAATTCGCACCGCGTCCCATCGACCTGGACATCGTGCTCTACTGCGACGATAACGTCCCGCCGGGGATCGAAAAGTCCGACCCGGAGATTTCCAGCCGGGCGTTTATTGCTGTGCCACTTTCCGAGCTTGCGCCGGACCTCGCGCTGCCCGACTCAGGAAGGCCGATCAAGGATATTGCTTCCGGCTTCGCTGGCCACAGCATGAAGCCGCTGTTGGAATACACACGGACGCTGAGACGGGAAATGGAGGATAATCGAGCGCCGATGTCGAAATAAAGAGGCAAAAGGTAAAGCTGTGCAACCCATTCAGAGGTGAAAATGGTGGATATCGAGGAGGTCGCAGCCAGACTGGATAACGATGAGCCGCTCAACCTGAAATACCGCGCGCGAGTCAATGGCAGCACGGAATTGGTTATCAGAGTTGACAGGCTTCTGGACGTAGCCGAAGACCAGGGCATATTCTACGTGGATCATGACGGCCAGCCAATATGGGTCAGGCAAGAGGAGGCCATCGAAGTGACAAGTGACAAGTGACAAGTGCAAAGTGTCATATTGCCTCTGTTCTTGTTCTTTCGGGACACCCTTGTCCCGAAAGCTGCCTTTCGATTGTAAGCTTAGTATCGGGACAAGGGTGTCCCGATACAACGAACACTGGGCCCGGCGCGAGACGGGCCGGCCATCGAACTCACAACTCAGAACTCAAAACTCACAACTCACGACTCAGACCCGAATGGCGTCAACGCATCGCTTATTAACCCTATCAGATAGCCTCCGACGCCGCCGAGTGCAGCGCCGACGACAGCCGCCAGCCCTGTTTCGGTTCCACCTGATCCGCCCGCGACTGCCATACCCGCTCCTCCGAGCAGTCCGAAGAGCAGCCCGAACCTGATCCCAGTGGATTGAGCTCCACCGGTAAACCCGCTCAAAAGACCCGTCAGCCCACCGAGAATCGCTCCAAGCGCGGCGGCCACCGGCATCTTCCGGCTTGTGGCAAGCATGATCACGTCCGCATAGCGGAAGACAAACACAGATAGCAAGAGGTAAATGGCTGGACCCCAGACCGCCCCGATAGCAGCGCCGAGTATGAGGCCGGATCTCATCATTGCGCGGTGCTGGGAGCGGACTAACGCGCGCTCAACGGCAGGCTCCTGCACTTCCTCTACGTTTTCCATCAAATCGTTCTGCTGGGCCTCGTCAGATGGCTCGGTCTCCACCTCCGGAAGTGACGCGACTTCATCCGCTGCGGGGCCGCCTTCTTCTGTCGAGATCAAACGCTCGATGGCCTCCGACGCGGGTGTATAGTGTGGTTCCAACTCCAGGGCCTTGTGGTAGTGCGAAACTGCAGCCGTAAGTCTGCCCGCCTCCTGGTAGGCCAGCCCGAGGTTGAAATAAGCGCTTGGCGTCGGGTTGATCGCAAGCGACTGTTCAAAGGCTCGAATCGACTCCGTAAACTCCCCTTTCCGCGCATAGGCCGCGCCAAGGTAGCTGTAGGCCCTCGCGTCAGCCGGGTCGGACTCCACTACTCTGGTCAGACATTCTATCGCGGCGTCAATTTCCTGGTCTCTCAGGAGCCTCAATCCCTCTTCTCTGGTGGGCTGCCTCTCGACGTCTTCCATCTGGTAAGCCTCGCATTTCGGTCAAACGGCCATGCTCAGCCGTAAATGTTCGTTTGAGAATATTTTCGGCAAGTAAGAGCAATTTCCTTCATGCGGGCGGACGAAAGCCCGGGAGACGTGGGGCAGGGTCATGCTGAAACGCGTCCTTCGACAAGCTCAGGATGATGCGAAGAAGCGCGAATAACGCGAAACGGGGTTGGGGGTTGGAAACCCAAGCCCCGATGGCCCGGCCCGTCTCGCGCCGGGCCAGGTATGCCGCACGTCCCCGCGCGGTGCCTTGGGTGATAGATAACCGCTGACAGCTTGTTCCGTCGGACTGCTTGTCTGCCAGACGGCGGCCCCGCAGGGGCCGAGAAGCTGACGGCTGTAGGC
>JACPPP010000210.1 GCA_016190935.1 Armatimonadota bacterium
AGCATAGACTACTCATGTTGCGTGCAGATTGAACGCAATTTCAGTTGTTAGATACTAAAGCCTTTAAGATTTTGCTCTTCCAAAGCGCTACCCTTTCGTCGCTTTCCGTCAGAAATGTCCTCATCAAGTTTTGCAGCGCCTGGATAAGAGAGCTATAAGGGATATTCTTCTGGTAGACATCGAATTTACCTGAAGTGAAATAGCCCCTGTGTTTGACGATCGGCTTCTGCAGTTCCTGTATCAGGCGTGTTTTTCCGATGCCGGAAAGCCCGGATACTAGCATCGAGCGAAAGCTCCCACGGGCGACCTGTTCATATTCGTCAAGGATGATCTTGGCTTCCTCATCGCGGCCAACCATCTTGGAGATAAAAGTAACTCTGTGGGTGTAAACATGGCTCTCCAGAGGAAATTCAGGTATCGTACCGGTGGCCGAATATTCATCCCTGCACTTTACAAGGTCGGCAAGCAGCCCGCTGCTGCTTTGATAACGTTTCTCAGGCTCCTTGAGCATCAATTTGGCTACCATGTCGCTCAGGACAGTGGGAACGCCGGGGTTCAACTCACGGAGCTTGGAAGCTTCTTCAGCGAGATGGGAATGGATCAATTCGAGGGGGTCGTCCGAGTAAAACGGGAGGCGGCCCGTCAGCATCTCGTAAAAGACGATCCCGACAGAATACAAATCTGAGGAGAAAACTACCCTGTGGTTGATGCGCCCGGTCTGTTCCGGCGAGGTGTAGGCCAGAGTACCCCTGACAAAATCCGGACCGTAAATAAAATGACTGACATCCGTCACATCAACGGCGCTGATGAAGTCTATCAGCCGGATGTCAAGCGTGTTAGGGTCGACAAGTATATTATGCGGTTTGACGCCGCCATGTATAATCCCTGCTTCATGCACTTTATCCAGAGCGCGGGCCAGCCCGCAGGCTATGGTGAAAAAACCCTTTAACGGAACCGTCGAATGTGCTCCCATCAGCTCGTTGAGGGGGATCCCCTCAACGTAGTCCTGGGCTATGAAGCAGTTACCATCCATGTCTCCAAGGTCTCCAAGCGAAAGCGGAGTAATCACTAGTGGATCGTTCAAGACCTTGAGGTGCTCTATCTTCTGCCTGAACTGGTCTTTCTTATGTTCAGACAGAGTACTCGCCTTTAGAATCTTGAGGGCGAACAGCCGGTTTGGGTTTGCCTTGCGGAACGCCTTATAAACAGAGGCATGAGCAGTATCGGAGACCTTCTCTATTATTTCATAGTTGGAGATTATCATCACTTGCCCCCTTATCCGCAGACGCGCGGCGAGGTTAGTATCTTGAATAAGGTTATGTCACCTGCATTCTACCATCCAAGTGAGCGATGGTCAAGCAGATGAGCCATCCCAGCCTTTTTTCTCGACTACTGTGACAGCGCCTCGGCTGCAATGCGGGCGGCCATTTCATAATCTCCGAATGGAGGCATAAAGTAGGCTCCTGTTACCCTATGCCTGGCCTTGGTCAGGAATTCCGCTGCGATCTCTATACCGGTTTCGCGAGCCGCGTCTTCAGGGGCTTTGCGCATCCGATCTCTGATCTCATCAGGCACGGATATTCCGGGCACTTCGTTGTGCAGGAACTCGGCATGCCTTGAGCTTCTGAGCGGGAGTATACCAATCAGCACGGGCATTTCGACCCCTTTTAGTTCGGCCAGAAACTTATCTAGTAGAGGACTGTCATATACAGGTTGAGTCAGGGCGAAATGAGCGCCAGCCTCCGCTTTGCGCCGAAGCCGTCCGATCTCCTTCGGAAGATCGTCTGCCGTCGGGTTCACAGCGACTCCGATGCAGAAGTCCGGCGAGGCCGAGAGCTGGTTTCCCGCAAGATCGGTTCCTGAGTTCAACTGACTGATGATCCGAACAAGCCCTTCTGAGGTGACATCGAAGACGCCGGTAGCCTGGGGATAGTCTCCAACGCTCACCGGGTCTCCCGTGAGCGCAAGAACGTTCTCCACGCCGAGCGCATACGCGCCGAGCAGGTCGGACTGAAGGCTAAGCAAGTTGCGGTCGCGGCAGGTCATGTGCAGGATAGCCTCCGTCCCCAGCCTATCCCTCAGAAGATGTGCAAGCGCCACCGGATTCATCCTGACCCGCGCCATCGGGCTGTCGGCTATGTCTATTGCGTCGAAGTTGCTGAGCGCCGAGAGCTTGTCGAGCACCTTGCCGACCGCAACACCTCTCGGCGGGTCGATCTCGACTGTAGTTACGAACTTCTTTCCCAATAATTCTTTAAGAGCCATACCCTACCCCCGCAGCGCCTCCGCAATAGCCCTGATGTGCTCAGGGGTAGTCCCGCAGCATCCACCGATTATGGCTACTCCGAGATCGGCAAACTGCTTCGCATAATCCGAAAGATAAGCCGGGCTGCTCCTGTAGACCATCCTGCCCTCTATTAGCTGCGGAAAACCCGCATTCGGCTGAGCGATAACGGGAAGCCTGGAAACCTTCACCATCTGGCTTACTACCTCAAGCATATCGTGGAACCCGGTGCCGCAGTTCGCGCCGACGGCGTCCGCTCCAAGTTCCTCGAACGCCCGCACGGCCGCCGCAGGATCGACTCCCATCATCGTGTGCCCCTCCTGCGCGAAAGACATCTGTGCCACGACCGGAAGTTCGGTCGCCCTGGCCGCTTCGACTGCGGCGGTGGCCTCATTGAGGTCCGCCATGGTCTCGACAAATATAACGTCGGCTCCGCCGTCCTTCAGCGCCTCCGCCTGTTCTGCAAACGCATCGCGGGCCTCCTGAACGGAAAGCGCGCCGTATGGCTCCAGAATCTTGCCCGTCGGGCCTATGGAACCGGCCACCAGCGCCTTTCCCGCCGCCTCTTCCTTCGCCAGTCGAACGCCGGCCACGACGATATCGCGAACCGCATGCCCCAGGCCGTAACCTGACAGCCTGATCCTGTTTGCGCCAAAAGTGTTGGCCTCGATTATCTGCGCCCCGGCCCCGACGTAATCCCTGTGCACACTGCGCACCACCTCCGGCTGCGTGAGGTTCAAATGATCGAGACAGTGATCCGTCGTCCTCATCCGCGAGTACAGTTCGGTGCCGACGGCGCCATCGCAGATAACGGGACGGCTATTCAGTAAATCCGTGAAAGCGCTCATTATTCCTCCCAGTAAGTTGCGGCGGATGAATCGGTCTCCCAGACTGTTACGCGATGCAAGAGTCCGCTGTACTCTTCCGCCATCTTTTCGTATATAAAACGGGCAAGATTCTCCGCCGACGGATTGACTTCGGTAAACTCCGGCAGCTCGTTAATGTAGGTATGGTCGAGATAATCGAGCACCGATCTCAGCCTGGCGCGAATATTGCGAAAGTCCACGGCCATCCCTATTTCGCCCAACTCGCGAATGCGAATGAAAGCCCGTACGCGGTAGGTGTGGCCGTGTAGACGTTCACAGTCTCCGGGATAGCCGCGAAGACAGTGCGCAGCATCGAATTTTTCTTCGACAAATATTTCGAACATAGGGGACCAGAGGCCTTCCTTGCAGGAGCGCTGAGATTTCGCGACGAAAGATGCTGCCCGCCCAACGAATGATACCTGAACCGCGGAAGCGGGGAAGGGCCGGAGACGCGGAATTCCAGTCTTCCGCAACTCAATCTCCTTCCGCGTCTCCGCGGTTCAGGAGGCAAAACAAGCGAACATGGCGCCACCATGATTTATACGGGCAATACCCGATGAAATGTTATTAGGACTGTGTTATTATACTTACGGCAAAATACTGCGTCAAGGATGGGTAAACTAAGCCTACGGAAGCGATGAGCGATGAGGTAACAGGTAACAGGTAACAGGTAACAGAGGGACTTCCCATGACCCATGACCCATGACCCATGACCCTTACTGACGGCTGATCGCTGAAAGCTACAATCGGAGAAACTAGTGGCCGCTGAGTTAGGCATTATAGTGACATGTGCGACCCATAAGGGTTCCAGGCAGATCAATGAGGACAGCTTTCTCACACTGGTCGGGGATGCTGCTCCGTGCGGCACGCTGGGACTGCTGGCAGTCGCCGACGGCATGGGTGGTATACGTGGCACAGGAGCGACCGCGAGCGCTTTGGCAATCAAGACGGTCGCCGATGCGTTTTCAGGCGGATGCGCTGTCGCAAGCATAACGATGTCGGAGATCCCCAATCTTCTCAGATTTGCGGTGCAGAAGGCAAACGCCGCCGTGTTTCGCGCTCAGGCAGAGGATAAATCGCTCGGAGGAATGGGCACCACATGCGTCGCCGCTGCGCTCACGGCTGATGCAGTGAGCATCGTTTCGGTGGGCGACAGCCGGGCATATCTACTGCGGGGAGACGAACTGGTGCGCCTGACTATGGATGAATGGGTGAAGCAGCCGGGCGGCCTGACCGTCGTCAACCGGGCGATAGGCTGGCAGCCGCTCCTTCCGACGGAACCGCACAGCTTCGCTATTTGTGAAGGCGATCGGATCCTTCTTTGCACAGACGGCCTGACCGATGCAATGCCCGACGAGTCCATTAGAGAGGCTTTGTGCTCGGTCTCTGAAGTCTCGGCGTGTTCCGCGCTCGCCATTTCCGCCGGGGTGCAAAGCGGCTCGGATAATGTTACAATCATTGCAGCACGAGTGGTTAGCAAATAGACGTTGCGCATGCACGATAGGCAGAAGCATCGTTTATGAGCGGGCACGGAGCCTTCTGCCACGCATCCTGAGCCAACCTACTTCCGCATCCTGAGCCTGTCGAAGGATGCCGCAACGCACCCTTCGACAGGCTCAGGATGCGTTGCTAGTGTAAATGTGCCAACAAACGACACTCCTGCCAAGATAGGTGGCGATCTCCGAATCGCCACTTAGGGTTCGTCAAGAATTAACCTTTACATTATTCATAGACTACTGTGGCAGGATGGTGTAGTTCCACTCGCCGTGGAAAGCGTGTGGGCGCAGGCGGAGTGCTGCCATCTGCTCAT
>JACPPP010000020.1 GCA_016190935.1 Armatimonadota bacterium
GTGGAACATCGCTTGTTTTCCTTTATCACTCAAAACTGGCGAGGGTGCCCGCTTATCAGACACGAGGTAGTTGTAATTCTGATTTCCGCCACACGCACAAGCACAGGGCTAAATGTAGTTTGCCAACTGGATACCAATACATACCCGACTGGCCTGAAAGTAAGAGATGCAGAGTTGGCGCAAGTCAACCTGCAGCCGGAAGCATTTCACGCAGACTGGAACTATGTCATCAAGCCGCACCAGCAAGACTGATACCTTTATTTATGGACGGGCACTAAACCCTAAACACTCAACCATAGCACAGAATCTTGGGACTGAAACACGATGGCATTAATCTACGGCCGGAATTATACCAGGCGCGAAATCCTGGAACGAGTAGGTGACGTCTCCCAGATCGCGGGGGTGAAGAAAGTCCGCCTTGCGGACGGAAATGAAGAAGGGGTGGAGGCATTCCTGTTCAAAACCGGCTCCGGGTTCAGCTTCACCGTTCTTCCGGGAAGAGGGATGGACATCTCCTACGCAGACTGGCGCGGACGTTCGATCGGATGGATATCTCAGACGGGCCAGGCTGCTCCGCAGTTTTATGAACAGGCTGGAACTGGCTGGTTGAGAAGCTTCTATGGAGGGCTTCTCACTACCTGTGGGCTTACGTATGCCGGCGCTCCGTGCGTAGACCAGGGGAAAGAGCTTGGTCTGCACGGAAGAGTCTCCAACATCCCTGCCTGCTGTGTTAGCTACGACTGCGAGTGGGAAGGGGATGATTATCTGATCTGGGCCAGGGGTAAGGTTCGGGAATCGGCTGTGTTCGGGGAGAATCTTGTCCTCACGCGGAGAATATCCACCAAAATGGGCGATGACCGGCTGTGGATCGAGGATACGGTGGAAAACCGTGGACACGAGCCAACCCCTCACATGATGCTCTACCATATAAACATCGGTTTTCCCATCGTCGATGCCGGTTCGGTCTTGACCTCCCCGACCAAATCCGTCTCTCCTCGCGACAAAGATGCCGAGACCGGCGTCGAGTCCTATAACATATTCGAACCACCGACAGCCGGGTTCAGAGAGCGCGTCTACTATCACGAGATGGAACCCGACAGCGATGGAAAGATAACGGCTGCGCTGGTAAACCACAGCATCGCTGGGGGGTTCGGGTTCTATGTGAAGTACTCGAAGGAAGAACTCCCCTTCTTTACCGAATGGAAGATGAACGGACTCGGCACGTATGTGGTCGGAATGGAACCGGGCAACTGCCACGTCGAAGGCCGTGCGAAGGAACGCGAGAGGGGCACTCTACAGATTCTCGAACCCGATGAGAGCCGCAGCTACAGTCTCGAACTGGGAGTCGTTGCTCAGAAGACGTAGCTCGCGCCGATCTGGAACCGAGATACTTTTGCGGGCAGCCTGAGCGAATCATAGCGAGCGGTCAGACTGGTTCTTGGCGCGAGGTCGCGAACGACCAGCAGGCTCAGCCGGTGAGTGTTCTCTAGGTTGGGCCCATCACCTTCATCCGGCCGCCGTCCGAGGTATTCGGCCACGGCTCTCCAATCCTCCCCGATCTTCCTATCAAGGCGGAGAAACAATGCCTCGCTGTTCGGTCCGAGTGGATGTCCGATTATCCTACCTTCGTGCGTATACGCCAGGCCGGGAAAATCCGGGCGAGTTGCTCCATAGGTGCCGGAGTCCGTTAGAATAAACTCAGCGCGAAAGTCTGTAGTTCCATCATGGCAGATGTCCGGCCAGTGGCCCCCAAGAAGAAACCCTATCTTGCGCGGCCGGTGGAAGTTTTCGCCCGACTCGCGAAGCAGCGGCGGCGCATTTATATCATCGATGAGAAGATCAAAATAGCCCTCGAAACGCTGCGAGAACTTGTAGAGCATATCGATCCCCAGAAACGCGTTCCATTCGGCATCGACGTCCTCAAGGTAGATTTGTTCGTAAACGTACAGCGGCAGCACCAGGACCAGAGGGTTCGGCGTCTTGCTCGTCTTGGCCGTCTCGTTTATGCCTAAGTGGAGCCTCTTGGACAGCCTTTTCTCTATCCGGCGACCGATCAAGTAGAAGTGATCCGAACCATCGCCGAACCTCGATATGAATTGGTTGATCTTTACGTTCCCGATGTGCCGCCCGAGGTAGAAGTCCTTGCCGAGCCTGAGCATATCGAAAGCCGGACTGTTGTCGGAGAGAGCCAGCGAGCCGCTGTAAGCCGGCCCCCACCAAAGCCAATCCCTGCCGATCTCCCACTCCCAGTTCGGGGTCTTGCTGCGGACAGAAAACTTCTCAAGTCGGGAGAACTCGCCACCGTCAAACTTCCTCCGCAGGTTGGAGAGTGTTGCTACCGCCAGTCCATAGCGTCCGAATGGGGCGAGCGCGGTTGTGTCGTATACCCCGATCAGGTTTGTCTCCCCATGCTGTCTCTCCAGCCTTGGATCGAGAGCAGCGACCGGGATTAGAACGCTCCGTCTCTTGTGGAGTTCCGGGGATGCGAGTTCGTCGGGGTTGTAGCCGAGCAGGATAAGCTCCGGCCTGAACTCAGTTATAAGCCTGAAAAGGAGCGCCCAGTCCTTCTCGCGTTCGACCTCCGACTGGAGAGCCTGCCGGACGAATTCCGCCATCTCCTCCCGGCCGTAGCGCCAGTCGCCCATAAACCGCTGTGCCGCCACGCCCGGAATCAGCCCGCGCGCTGCAAGGTGCATCAGCGCGTCGTAGGTCCAGTCGCCGGAAGGCACTATATCGGTCGATGCGGTCGGCTGTGCGGAGCAGGAGGCTGCCAGAACGAAAAGCAGCATCAGCCCGATCAACAGCTCTACAGTTTTCTTTGCATGAACAAACGCAAGTGGTCCCACCCAAACCCTCCACTGGCTAGCGAGCAATGAGCGATGAGCGATGAGTTATGAGTTATGAGTTATGAGCCTGATTCCGGACGATCAGGCCATTCGTGTTTTTCGCCAATTTCGCGTCTTCGCGTTTCCATGACTTGACACTTATCGCTTGTCACTTTCGACGTCAGTATGCTCCCTCACCGGATATAACCGCTGGAATGGTTTTTAGAAGTATCCTGAAGTCCAACAGAATGGAGCGCGAGTTGATGTATTTGAGATCGAGTTGGACCCACTCGTCGAAGCTCAGCTTGCTTCGTCCGCTCACCTGCCACAAGCAGGTTATGCCTGGCACGACGGACAACCTTTCCAACTGCCACTTCTCGTACCTTCTGACTTCATCTGGAAGCGGCGGGCGTGGACCCACGAACGACATGTTGCCCTTCAGAACATTAAACAGTTGAGGCAGTTCGTCGATACTGTAACGCCTGAGCCATTTGCCAACACGGGTCACCCTGGGGTCTTGTTTGATCTTGAATACAGGGCCGGAGACCTCGTTCATGTGGAGAATCTTCTTCCTGGACTCCTCCGCATCGGTGCACATCGACCTGAATTTGTAAAATGTAAATGGTTTCCCACCGAGTCCGAGGCGAGTCTGCCTGAAGACCACGGGCCCACAAGAGTCGAGCCTGATGCAGATGGCAATAACAAGGAACAACGGCGCAAGCAAAAGCAGCAGGACCGCCGACCCTACAATGTCGATCAATCGCTTTGCGATTCGGTAGCCTATCCGACTCTGCGCGACAGGCATTCTCAGCTCTTCCAGCGACACTTTTTCCTCACTCATTATCCGAGATTATCCAGTCTACAGCCTCGCCAAGATCGGCTGCAATGAAATCGGGGGCGGGATCAAGCAGGGCAGCCTCTGCAGCCGAGACCTGACCGGATAAGACGACGACTGTCCGGCATCCGGCCGATTGTCCGGCCAGCACGTCCCTCGCCGAGTCTCCGACTAAAACAGCATCCTTCGGGTCGAGTCCCAACTCCCGGCTTGCGCGGAGGATCAGCCCAGGAGCCGGTTTCCTGCATCCACAGTTTTCCTCCTGGCGGTGCGCGCAGTAGTAGGTTGCCGCGATACTCCCACCTGCCTCAGAGATCTTTGAAAGCATGAGCCGGTCTATCTCCTCTAAAGTCGCCTCAGTCATAAGTCCCTTGCCGACTCCGGCCTGGTTCGAGATCACCACAACGTCCCATCCGGCCTCCGTAAGCCGCTTCAACGCTTCAAGCGCGCCGGGCAGGAACTCGAACTCTTCGACGCTCTTTACGTAGTCCTCGCGATTTCTGTTGATTACACCATCACGGTCCAGGAACACTACTCGCACGTGCCGATTTCCTGACACAGACAAGAAAACATCAAGTGAGCCAGCACTACGTGGACGTCCTCGATCTGCTGCATGTTGTCGCTCGGCACGACGAGCGACTTCTGCGCGATCTTGCCGAGCTTCCCACCGCCCATGCCGGAGAGCCCCACAGTTGTGACTCCGAGCTTGTTCGCTAACTCTACCGCCTCTACGACGTTCGGAGAATTACCGCTCCCGCTAATAGCAATCAGCACATCGCCGGGGTTCGCCCACGTTGCAACCTGCTCGGCAAAGATGTTGGCATAATCGGTGTCGTTTGCCCACGCTGTGACTATCGGCATGCTGTCGGTAAAGGCGATGGCGCGGAACTTGCGGGCGGTCAGACATCCGATCCCTTTTTGCAAGTCGCAAGCAAAGTGGGACGCAGTCGCCGCGCTCCCACCGTTCCCGCAGATAAGCACCTGTCTGCCTTCAGTGTGAGCGTCCTTGATCGTCTGAATGATGTCGCTTATAACATCGGGAGGCAGATTGGTAACGATATCGGAGACCCCCCCAAGGTAGTTCTGAATCGCCTCTGTGCGATTGTCTTTCATTGTAAGCCCCTTCTGAGTGAAATTATGTGCGAAACGCACAGCTTCTTAATCACGTCCTTCGTGCTGTCGTGATTAAATTGGTTCCGGCTCCGCCGGCTTATGGTATTACCTCTTGACATTAAAGATCACTTTAGTGCCGTCGCGGTCGAGCCTGAACGGAAGTTCCTTCAGGTCCGCAAGCGCTTTACGTACCTTGTGCTGGTGCGCGGGCGGACAGAAAAGGAGCAGAAACCCTCCCCCTCCTGCCCCGGCCACTTTGCCGCCGGTCGCTCCGGCCTTGAGCGCTTTTTCGTAGAGCTTGTTTATGTAATCGTTGCTGATGCTCGTCGCAAGCGACTTCTTAAGTTCCCATCCGGCCCTAAGTATTTGGCCGAGTCTGTTGATCTTGGAATCAGACAGGCAGGCATGCACGCTGTCCGCCTGATCTCTCATTTTCACCAGCGCAGCCATCCGGTCGCTTATATTCTCTTTCTGCTCCGAGAGCACACTGCTCGACTGCCTGGTTATTCCGGTATAGAAGAGAAGCAGGCTATCATCGAGTTGCCTGCGGCGTACGGAATCCATCTCGACCGGCGCGACTATTACACTTCCGTCCCGCATAAACCGAAAATAGCGGACGCCGCCGTAGGCTGCTATATACTGGTCCTGCTTGCCTATAGGTTTGCCCAGGACGTCTATCTCAATCTCGCAGGCCTCTCTGGCGAGCACTTCGGCAGGCTTGATTTCGCCTTTGTACGCATAAAGCGCGTTGAGGAGACCGACGGTGACCGTACTTGATGAGCCGAGGCCCGAACCTTCCGAGGGAACATCGGCCATTGTTGAGATTTCTATACCTTTTTCTATCCCCACCTTTCGGAGGCTCTCGCGCACCAGTTCGTGTTCGATGTCGTCTATGCAATCGACCATTTCGGTGCGGGAATAACCGACGCGGATCTTTTCGTCGAACCGCTCCTTGACGATGACGTAGATATACTTATCTATCGCCGATGAGACAATACGGCCCTCTTCCCTGGTATAGAAATCTGCGAAGTCAGTTCCCCCGCCGGCAAAGCTTATGCGAAGCGGCGTCTGGGTGATAATCATCTAGAGCCTCCTATTCCGACTGTATTCTAACACAAGCACGTTCGTGGCTTCAAGCATGTTTAGTGGGGGATGGGTGATCGGTCATGGGGCATGGGTCATGGGGCATGGAAAGCGCTCAGCTCAACGGTTCAGGAGGCCAACCTGCATACGGCCTTGACTACAGCTCCCGATTTCGGTAATCTAGCGTTGGCGTTTGCACTCGCGTCAAACACTACAAATCCCTCTTAGAAGGTGACTTAATGCAAAAACTAAATGTCGAATCCGATCTCTCCCAGCTTGCCGTGAACACTATCCGTCTTCTGAGCGTGGACATGGTGGAGAAGGCCAAGTCCGGACATCCTGGAATGCCGTGCGGGGCTGCCGACTTTTCCTATGTGCTCTGGACGAAGTTTATGCGCTACAACCCGCTCGTGCCCGACTGGCCGAACCGGGATAGATTTATCCTGTCAGCAGGCCACGGCTCCGCGCTGCTTTATTCCATGCTCCATCTTATGGGCAATCCCAACATAACACTCGATGAGGTAATGAACTTCCGCCAGTGGAACAGCAAGACTCCCGGACATCCTGAGTACTGCCTGGAGTGTGGAATTGAGACTACTACCGGGCCGCTCGGCCAGGGATTCGCCAACGGTGTCGGCATGGCAATTGCGCAGAAGATGATGGCCCAGAGGTTCAACCGTCCCGGATTCCAGATGGTCAACCACCGCATCTTCGGAATTGTGAGCGAGGGAGATCTGATGGAAGGCATCTCGCATGAAGCCGCCTCCATAGCCGGTCACCTTGGGCTCGGAAATATGGTCTACATCTACGATGACAATCATATCACTATCGAAGGATCGACCGACTTAACCTATTCTGAGGATGTCGAGATGCGGTTCAAGGCCTACGGCTGGCACGTCCAGAAAGTGGACGGGCACGATCGAAAAGCCGTCGAGTCTGCGCTTACGGAGGCATGCGCGGAGACCGGAAAGCCCAGCATCATCCTCGCGCGCACCACGATAGGCTACACCGCCCCAACAAAGGCCGGAACTCACCAGTGTCACGGCGAACCGCTCGGCGCGGAAGAGGTCGCTGCGATGAAAAAAGCCCTGGGCTGGCCTCCCGACGAACCCTTCTACGTGCCCGATCAGGTCCGGCAGCTTTTCGCTGAAGTAAGGGCTGATGGCGAGGCCGCGTTCGATCAGTGGAACAAGCTCTTTGCTGAGTATAGCGAAAAGTATCCTGACCTGGCAGAACTTTGGGATACGATGCACGCGCGCCGCGTGCCGGAGGATATCACGGACCGGTTGCTCGCCTTAGTCGATGCCGGCAAGGAGGCGGCGACAAGGGATTCGGGTGGCGCTGTGCTCCAGGAGGCCGCGAGGCTCGCGCCCAGCCTGTGCGGAGGTTCAGCCGATCTCGCACCCTCAACCAAGACTTATCTGAAGGATTATGGCTCTGTGCGAAAGAACGACTTTTCGGGCCGAAACTTTCATTTCGGGATAAGAGAGCACGCTATGGGCGCGGTGATGAACGGAATGGCGCTCTACGGCGGGTTCATTCCCTTTGGATCGACTTTCTTCGTCTTCTCGGACTACATGAGGCCGGCGATCAGGATATCGGCGCTGAACCACAGCCAGGCGATATATGTTTTCACCCACGACAGCTTCTTTGTGGGTGAGGACGGGCCTACCCACCAGCCGATAGAGCACCTTGCGGGGATGCGGATTCTACCGAATACCACCGTCATTCGACCTGCCGATGCGGCGGAGACGGCGGTTGCCTGGGCCGCTGCGCTCAAGAACACGTCCGGCCCGACCGTGCTTGCGCTTTCGCGGCAGAAGCTTCCGCCTATCAACCCTGACAATCCATCTGCGGCTAAGGGAGTCGAGAAGGGCGCTTACGTAGTCTCGGAATCTCCGTCCGAGAATATCGACGCGATTCTTATCGCCACAGGCTCGGAAGTCCACGTTGCGCTGGAAGCCCAGAAACTGCTCGCGGAGGAGGGGATATTCTGCAGAGTGGTCTCGATGCCGAGCTTCGAGCTTTTCGACAAGCAGACGGGCATATATCGGGAGAGCGTGCTGCCGCGGAATGTGACCATGCGGGTCGCAATCGAGGCGGGAGTACCATTCGGTTGGGAGCGATACGTGGGGAGCGACGGGCTGGTGATTGGAATGAACAGGTTCGGCGCGTCCGCACCCGCGAACCTGCTTGCAAAGAAGTTCGGGCTTACGCCGGAGGTAGTTGCTGCGCGTGTCAGGTTCTATCTAGCGAAAGATAGCTGCGGCTGCTTTGGGCAAGATACATCGATGGCGGGCCTGATATAGTTAAGCTCTATGATGCGCTGGCTCCGTAGAATCCCGAAAGGGCCTATTGGAGATGAAAAAGAAGAAAGTTCAAATCTCCGGTGGAAGGACTTTGATCTTCTACAGCTTCAGGAAGCGTAAGGCAAGAAGGGAAAAAAGCAATGTCAGAACTGAGGTGGCACCCACTTCTTCGCGAGTGGGTGGACCGATATCAGGAGCTTGGGGCAAGACAGGAGATCGACTACGTCTTCATCTTCGAGAACAAGGGCAAGGAAATAGGAGTAACGATAACCCATCCGCACGGTCAGATTTACGCATATCCATTCATCCCGCCTATCATTAGGAAAGAGCTTGATGCCTCCCTTGAGCACAAGGTGCGGACCGGCAGGTGCCTTATCTGCGACGTAGCAGCGGAGGAGAAGAAAGATGGACGCCGCATGGTTGTCGAAAACGACTCATTTGTCGCTTGCTCAAGCTCTATCCCCAGTTTCTCCAGTCAATGATACGAGACCGGCAATCTCGTCGTGCAGCACTTTCCGTAAATTCGACACGCGCCCCGGAAACACTCATACAGCCGAAGAAGTCGAAGGCTTGCGCATGTCCCGCAAATAGCGCCTCCTGCTTCGTAGATAGAAGCGCCACGACAAACCGCCGCCTGGAGTGACAAAATCGGCCCCAGGGTCGAACAGCAGTGGAACGTAGTGCTCCACGTCCCGATTCCTGACTTTTGCCACGAACCTTCTCACCGTAGACTGAAGCACCGGTGAAGTCGCGCTCATCCACGAGCCGCTCATATTCCCGGTGTGCCCTGTGTCGCTGCTTTCTTGGCCGATCCTCATCTTCGACCAGCCACTGCTCAATTGTCTCTTTCACCGACCCAATCGCCGGAAGAGACACTGGCGCCGTCCGGTGATAGGCTCTCTGGGTTCGGGTTAGAGATCGCCTTCCTCACCGTCTTGCGTGAGTGGCGCTGGCAGGTCGTCGCTCGGCACAGCGAATGCTGGAGCGGACATCAGAATCAAGAGCAAGCCAAGAATCCTCTTCGTACTACTTCCTTGCTGCCGCTTCGAACTCGTCGGAACCAACAGACGGTCCGCTCATAACTTCATCTACTGCCTGGTCGAATACCTCTATCGACTCAAGAAGAGCATCCTCGGCAATGGTGAGCGGCGGAGCGATCTTAACGCACGCCCCTCCAAATCCCACCGGGGCGAACATCAAAAGCCCCTTCTGAAGGCAGGCAATGTTTATTCCAAGCGCAGTCTCAGGATCAGGCTCCGTCGTGCCTGATCTCACGATCTGCACTCCGGCCACAAGTCCTTTGCCGTGCACTGCTCCAATCCGATCAGGGTATTTCCTCTTAATCCGCTCAAGCTCAGGGATCAGTATCTCCCCCATCCTCGCTGCGCGTCCGGGCAGGTCCTCCTTGAGCAGAATGTTCAGGTTGGCTATCGCCGCCGCGACTGGCAGAGGAGAGCCTGAGTGTGTAGACGTCATCGAACCCGGTGCGTAAAGGTTCATTATGTCATCTCTTCCTATCACTGCTGAGATCGGCAGAGACGAAGATATTCCCTTTCCACAGGCAATAAGGTCGGGCTTTATCCCGTAGTGCTCATAGCAGAACATCTTGCCTGTCCTTCCGAAACCTGCCTGCACTTCGTCTACGATGAGCGCTATGTCATGCTCTCTGCAGAAGGCCTCAAGCCTCTTCGCATACTCCATAGGAAGAAAGTCAGCGCCTCCTCCCTGGTAGCTCTCCGTCATCACTCCGGCTATCTCGTCGGGAGAAATGTCGAGTTCGCCAATGGCGCTAAGGAAAAGGTCGAATGAGGTGTCCCGGTTTCGGTAGCCGTCCGGGAAAGGAACCTGCACGAAGGCCGGGTCAGTCTCCCCTATCCACTCCTTAAGAGCCGGTATCCCGCCCGCAAGCTGCGCTCCCATTGTCCTGCCGTGGAACGCGTTCTCGAAGGTGATGATATACTTCCTGCGAGCGCCATACTTCTTGAGCGCATAGGTCCTGGAGAGCTTGATGCAGTTCTCTGTCGCCTCGCTGCCGGTCGAGAGCAGGAACACCCGGTAGTTCTCCGGATCAGGTGAAAGCCCGCGGAGCATCTCCGAGAGCTTCGCCCTCCGCTCGTGGACGAATACATAACTCGCGAGAAGTCCCTGGTCTATCGTCTCTTCAAGCGCCTCTTTTATTTCCTGCCGCCCGTGGCCTGTGTTTGAGACGAGCACGCAGCTAGACCAGTCGATCCAGCGGTTGCCCCACTTGTCGTAGACGATGAAGTCTTCGGCCCTGTCCCAGATGATCGGCGGCTGCCCCATCATAGACTGAGGCTCGCTCCGCCTCAGAGCCTCGAAGATCGAAAGACTCTCTGGAACAGGAATCCTGGTCTTTATCGTCCTATATTTCGTCTCAACCAGCGGAACGGCCAGTGGGGTCAGGTCATACTCAGCCATGTTCTCCTCCTATAGCCTCACTATCTCTCCCGTTCGGATGCTCTCATGCACCGCAACGGCTATTCTCGTCGCCTCAAGACCGTCCTCTCCCGATGGATACTTGCCTTCAAGCTCCTCCAACGCCCCTCCACCTTTTAAGAATGCCGCATTGTACGCGAAGTCCTGTATGCTTTCTATCCCATAACCCCGGTAGATGGTCCTGCCATATTTGTCCAAACTCTTGTTCTGGAAGTTGTTGTTGTAGGTGCGCATCCCCTCATCGACGATGCAGGACCTCGAACCCCTGTCCTGGCTGTCGCACTCGAATACGCCTTTGGTCCCGACGAGCCTTATCTCCTGATTGACTATCGCCTCGAATCCCTTGGGCAGTATCCAGCTCGTGTCGAAGTTGAAGGTCGCTCCGTTGTCGAAGTTCACTTTAGCGTTGATGCTGTCGAAGGCGTTGATGCCGAAGTCGTTAACAAGACGCTTCTTCGTGCCCGTGGCATAGACCGAGATGGCGTTCGACTTCATAATCCATCTGACGAGGTCGTAGAAGTGCACCCCGAGAAACCATGCAGGTGAGCTTGAATCCGCCCAGGTTGTGAACCATTCGCTCGGCACCTCTATCCTGTCCTCCATATAGACGCTGCCGTAGAGTATCTCTCCAAGATCACCCGCCTGAACACGAGACTCTATAGCCCTGTGGTCGGGATCGTATCTCTTGTGGAAGTCCACCTGAAGGAGCACCCCGGCATCATTGGCAGCACGTATGATCTCCTCACAGCCTTCCCTGGTTACGTCCAGAGGCTTCTCGACAAGAATGTGCTTCCCGGCCTTTGCAGCGGCTACGGATATCTCCCTGTGCAGATGGTCGGGAGTTGCTATGCCTACGGCATCCAAATCTTCTTTCTCAAGCATCTCTTTGTAGTCGGTGTAAATCGGACACTCATACTCCTCTTTCAGCTCCTCCGCCCTCTTTGGGTTCGCCTCAGCTATAGCGGCAAGCTCGGCAACTCCGCCACTCTCAAGCTGCGAGAAGGCCCGAAGGTGCATAATCCCAAATCTACCTGCACCGACTACTCCAGTTTTGACTGACATCTATTACCCCCAACCCGGCCGCAACCGGAACCAAAAGCAGCTTTAATCACGGAAACACGGAAGCACAGAAACAGGTGCTGCCCGCCTAACAGATGATACCAGAACCGCGGAAGCGGGGAAGGGACGGAGACGCGGAACCAGATGGGGAGGGATTTCAAATCCCTCCCCATCATCATACGGAATTCCAACCTTCCGCAGCTCAATTTACTTCCGCGTCTCCGCGGTTCTGGAGGCAAAACAAGCGAACCTAGAGCCACCATGATTTGTACGGGCAATACATGGTTCGTTCCGTGATTAATAAGCTCTGCGTTCTATCACACAATTTCTGTTGTCGCTGCGGACCCGCACCAGTCCATCACGAACCGTGTCAGGACCTCAGCCGCGGTGAGTATGTCCGAGACTTTCACCTGTTCCTGTAGCGAGTGCGCGTGCGACAGGTCACCCGGCCCGAAAACTATGGTCGGCATCCTCCCTCTCTGGTAGAATAGCCTCGCGTCACACGAGACTATCCAGCCCTCAGGTGGCTCGGCCCCTCTCACCGAATCGGCGGCGGAGCAGAGCGACTTCACGGCCGGGTGATTAAGAGGTGTCTCAAACGCATCGTTGTGAAGTCTCGCGCACTCGAAGTTGTAGTTTCTTCTTGTCCACTCACTTGCCCTGGATTCTATGGCCTCTCTAACTTCCTGTTCTATCTGCCGGAGCCTCTTGTTCGGAAGAAACCCTATACTCCCCTCTATAAAGCACTCTCCCGGCACGGTGGAGGGCCAGTCTCCCCCCTGTATCTGTCCAATGTTCACCTTCACCGGACTCGGATCATCGGGAAATAGAGGGTTCCCTCTCGACTCCTCTACAAGCTTCTTTTCATAGTCCTGAAGTATCCCTATCAACTCCACCATCCGCTCGATGGCGCTGACACCTTCGTAGTATTTGCCCATGTGCACCGACTTGCCCGCAACAGAGAGCTTATACCAGAGCGCTCCTCGGTTCGCAGGACATACCTTGAGGTTCGTAGGCTCCAATACTACGGCCGCATCCGCCCTGTTGCCCTGGCGGATCAGTGAAAGGGACCCGTTCCCACCAGTCTCTTCCTCTATCACAAACTGCGCCTGAAGACGGCCATTCAGCTCAATACCCAGCGACTTTATTGTCTCCAGCACAAGGAGCATCGTCACAACGCTCCCCTTGTCGTCACAGGCCCCACGACCGTAGACTATCCCGTCCTCATACCTCGGAGAGAACACTTCCTCCTGGCCTGGAACTACATCTGCGTGCGCGTTCAGGATCAGGCTTCTACCTACACCGGAATGCGGCATATCCACTACCAGATTCGGCCTGTCCTTATAGCTTACGTGGCCGGGGACGTGGGTGTGATCCGGGTCATCTGCCATATCCTCGTCAATTGGAACATACCGAACCGGCAGGCCGAGTTGCAAGATCTGGTCGTAAACGTACTGCTGGACCGATTGTTCTTGTCCGACGGTGCTCCGCTGGGAGATCATCTCGTATAAAAGCCTCGCGGCATGGTCCCGCTGGGTCTCAAGATATTCTCCTATCTCATACTCCGTCGATATTGTTGATGACATTACACACTAACTCCCGATTCGCCCGATCATTGGATCCGTCCTTACGCGGGAACGTGTACCCATTTCCGCTCGACCATTGCCTGCGCGACTTCGTTCACGGCTATTGTATGGGCCGCCTGTCTCAGACTTATGTTCAGTTCCTCCGAGGCTTTCCTGACTGCGCTGTGCGCCCGCTCCAGCCGATCTTCGATGATGCTGTAAGTGCGCTCACGCTCCATCACCTCTCCGGACTTGCCCTGCCGCCATTCCACATAGGATGCCACTACCCCACCCGCGTTGGCCAGGATATCGGGCACTACCGTAATGCCTCTTCCCATCAGCGCCGCATCCCCGTCCGGTGTGACCGGCTCATTTGCCGCTTCCACGATGAGTTTGGCCCCGACACGCTCGGCAGTATCCCCGTTGATCGCACCCCCCACGGCGGCGGGTATCAGAACATCTACCGGGAGGTCGAACAGACTCTCCCGCTCCAAGCGCTGGCGCTGTCTGGAAAGTTCTTCGCCCGAACATTTCAGGATCTCATCAGGGGTAAAACCATGCTCGCAATAGGCGCATCCGCTGAGATCTGAGACCGCCACGACTTTTGCGCCGGCAAGGGACAGGAAGTATGCCGTCCAGCGCCCCACATTGCCGAAACCCTGGACCGCAACGGTACAGTCTTTGACTTCTTTGCCGAGCGCCTCCGGCGCGGTCATCTTCGTCACCGTGGCCGATCCGTATCCTGTGGCTTCCTCGCGGCCCGGAAGCCCGTAGATCCTCGGCGGCTTCCCTGTGACGCACTCCGGAATGTGCGTGCAGCCGAATATGGTTGCCATATCTCCCGCATTCGTCCCCATGTCCGGTGCGGGGATATACAGCCCCGACTCGAGAATGTGCTTGAAGCAGTGGACGTACTCCATAATGAGAGAGGTGCGGCTGTCTTCGGTGAGAACCTTCGGGTTCAGCTTTATCCCTGACTTTGCTCCTCCGAAAGGTATCCCGACTAGCGCGCACTTGTAGGTCATCAGTTCCGCCAGACTGCTGGTCTCCGCCATATCCACATCAGCCGAGAGCCGGATTCCACCCTTGCCGGGACCTCTGACAGAGCAGTGAATAACTACGTATGCGTCCATGCACAGCAGTTCACCGCCGTAGACTATGTTCAGCGTGCACCGGGTCTCCTGTTCGGGCCGCTCCAGCAGGCGGTACACATCTCGGGGCAATTCGACCAGCCGGGAGACTGCTCGAAGATCGATAGTTGACGCCATTGTCAATCCTCCATTTCCAAGCGATGGACTAACTTTCAGTCCTATTGTAGGTCTCAAACTGATGGAAGTCAATGTCTCTCTTCGGAGACTCTCGCGGTGTGGTGTGTTCTCCAGTTTCAAAGCAATCTATTAGGCAGACCGTCCGACCGACTTTCCGTTGAGACCATATTGACGGAGGCCGCCACCTTCACACGGCTGTCAACCGCAGCAAGCAGAAACATCTGTGTCGCTCCGCCCGATGCGATGGTATAGTCGCCGCGGTCGATCCTGCCGAGAACTTTGGCCTGAACTCATCGCAAGCAGTAGAATGAAGACCGCTGTGGCATGGACAAGCACGTTCATCGGACAATCACCTTTCAACGGTCGTCGCGCTACTACTATGGTTCCAAAAGTGCGGTTGGATGTTTGAATTACAGTAGTTTGGCAAATTCAGGCTATATCAGTATTGGACAACTCTTGGCCCATGTCAACGACGAAAGCAGGATTTTCTTGAATTAAAATCGATATATTGTTAGCTCAGCGCTGCATGCCTGTCATCTACCTTCGCGCCCCCTGAGCAAACTTCGTGACTGCAAACAAGATAACCTATAGACGCTCGGAAGTTCGAGCCATTTGCCACACCACCAAACCATACAGAGATTTTGGTCAAGAATCGGCTTTACAACCAAGTGTGTGTCGTGATATACTTTGGTGCGTAACCGGTTTAGTCGGAGGAATAATGTGGCGGCAAGAAGGACAAAGTGGCAGAAGAGAAAAGTGACAATGTTGGAGATTGCTACCGCTGCTGGCGTCTCAAAGACCACAGTGTCTTTTGTGCTGAACAACAGTCCGAACATCATAGCCATCAGCGAGTCCACCAGGCGGAGGGTTCTGGAAGCGGCTAAGGATCTGGGCTACAGCCCAAATGCAGCAGCCAGGTCTCTGTCGACCGGTCGTTCTGACGCAATTCTGGTGGTCGTGTTCGACTCACGTTCGTGGGATCAAAGTCTCGTTGGGCGACTCAGAGGTGTTGAAGCACATCTGGTCTCGCAGGGTTACTCGACGCACATGTGTACGGTGGACGGCGAGGGCGGCACAAGTACTTTTTTTGAAATCCTTCGTTCAGGCCGTGCAGATGGTGTGCTGCTAACTGGAAGCGCGACCCAGGACACTTATCCCGTACTGCACGCCATCTGTGGACAGGCGGAAGATCTCGGCATTCCTATCGCTGCCCTGGCCGATGCCTGGCTTGGCACTCCTGTCAGGGTCGCTGCCGATATTGACGATGAATCGGGCGGTGAGCAGGCTACATCTCACCTGATAGAGCATGGCCATAGTCGAATAGCGCTTCTAGGAGTTGCCGGACAGGGGTGGGCGGAGAGCAGAAAACGAGGATATGAGGCTGCGCATGAAAAGGCAGGCATCCCAGTTGACCCTCATCTATTTGTGCAGCTTGATGATCATAATCAGACGTGGGCGTATGAGGCAACGCTGAAGCTGGCGAGGTCGGTGGATTTCAGCGCGATGTTCATCGTGTCAGACGCCTTGGCTGTGGCTGCTCTTTCCGCACTGAAAGCTGCGGGAAGACGAATGCCGGAAGATTGCGCTATAGTCGGGTTTGATAACAACGAGACCTGGAGCAAGTTTACCGACCCTCCTCTGACAACCGTACATAACCCGTTCTACGAATCCGGGTTTGCGGCCGCGGAAACCCTTGTGCACATGATCAGGAGAGAGCCTATCAAGCCAGTGCTGCTCCCGGTATCTCTTGTGTTTAGAGAATCCTGCGGCTGCCAGCGCAAGGTGTCGCAGGAACAGTGATAGGAGACCTAACCCGAATAATTGGATGTCATGCCCGATAGCTACGAGGCCAAAGCCTGGGTTTCCTCGAATTGGTCTTCGCTTTCTTCCTTCTTCCTGGCCGCCCGCTCTTCATAGCCGCATTCGGCTGAGATACACTTGTAACCCGTCAACCGGCCCTTCCAGCGGCGTTCGGCGAGAAGGAACCCACACTGTGGACAGCGCCTGTCGATGGGTTTCCCCCAACTGACGAAAGTGCACTGCGGATATCGGTTGCATCCATAGAATACCTTCCGCTTCCTGGAAATCTTCTCGACGATCTCGCCCTCCCCGCAAGTCGGGCATTTGACCCCGACCTTCTTTTCGACCGGCATTGTCGTCTTGCACTCAGGATAACCGGAGCAGCCGAGAAACTCTCCCATACGCCCCTCGCGCAGAAGCATCTTCCTTCCGCAGTTGGGACATTCGATGTCCGTCTCCTTAGGCTCGGCAATGGCAAGCTTCTCCCGCTCCACTTTGATAATAGTCCGGCACTCAGGATAGCCGGAACAGCCGAGGAAAGGACCGAAGCGACCCTGTTTTACGACCATCTTCTTTCCACAGTTCGGACAAGTTCTATCTGCGCCCTCCGGACCCCACTGCGCCTGTTCGAGGGCCTTATCAAACGGCCCGTAGAAATCGCGGAGCAGTTTATGCCACTCCATTTTTCCTTCTTCGACATCGTCCAGTTCGGTCTCCACGTTTGCGGTAAACTGCACATCGAGGACTCTCGGAAAGTGCTGCACCAGATAGTCCGTAACGGTAAATCCAAGTTCGGTCGGCTTGAACTTCTTTTCTTCGAGCACAACGTAGTTCCTGTCCTGGATCGTCGATATAATGGTGGCGTAGGTGCTGGGCCTGCCGATCCCCTTTTCTTCGAGAGCCTTGACCAGCGTAGCCTCAGTATACCTGGGCGGTGGCTCCGTGAAGTGCTGGTCCGGGACGAGATCAATGAGCCTCAGATCCTCGTTAATGCTCAACTTCGGGAGCGGCGGCCGCTCCTCGTCTATGACCTCGGCTGTGTCTCTGCCCTCAGTATAGACAGCTTTGAACCCCGCGAACTTGAGCGTTGAACCGGCAGCGCGGAAAGTAAACCTGCCTGCCTTGATATCCACAGTTATTACATCAAACACCGCCGGATTCATCTGGCTGGCTACGAACCTCTGCCATATCAGCTTGTACAGCCGCGCCTGATCGCGCGACAGAAACTGTGCCATCTCGTCTGGATGGCGCATAACCGACGTCGGCCTGATGGCTTCGTGCGCGTCCTGCGCGCCCTTCTTCACAACCTGCCTCGGCTTTGCCGGCACGTAATCTTTTCCGAACGTTTTCTCTATGTATTCCCTGGCTTCCTGCTGAGCCTCGGCCGCAACGCGGGTCGAGTCGGTGCGCATATACGTTATCAGCCCCACATGGCCTGCGGCGCCCAACTCTATCCCCTCATAGAGATGCTGCGCATTCATCATCGTGCGTTTGGCCGAAAAACCGAGCTTCCGCGCGGCCTCTTGCTGCATCGTGCTCGTGATAAACGGCGCTGCAGGATTCCGCCGCTGCTCCTTCTCCGTGATCTTGCCTACGACGTAGTTTGCGCCCTCAAGCTCCCGAAGGATAGCATTTCCCTCCGTTTCGTTCGAGATCTCCGCCTTGTCTCCGTTGATCTGCGCAAGCTTCGCCTCGAACTGCTCTATCCGGTCCTTCGGAGTCAGCTTTGCAACTATCGACCAGTATTCCTCAGGAACGAACGCGGAGATTTCGCGCTCGCGGTCGCAGATCAACCTGACAGCAACCGACTGCACCCTTCCGGCCGACAGATTTTTCTTGACCTTCTGCCAGAGAAGTGGGCTCAGCTTATAGCCGACGAGCCGATCCAGCACCCTGCGGGCCTGCTGCGCGTTTACCCGGTTCATATCGACGACGCGAGGCTTCTCGATCGCGTGCGTCACAGCCTGGCGAGTGATCTCGTTGAACTCAATACGCTTTGGCGACTTGAGCTTGAGCGCCTGCTGAAGATGCCAGGCTATCGCCTCGCCCTCTCTGTCCGGGTCCGACGCCAGGTATATCTCATCCGACTCCTTGACGGCCTCTCTCAGCCGCTTAAGGGTGTCCTTCCTGTCAGGGATGATCTCATAAGTCGGCGCAAAATCGTTTTCGACGTCTACCGCAAAATCCTTTTTCGGCAGGTCGCGCACGTGTCCCATAGACGCCTCGATCCGATACTGCGGTCCGAGGAAATTCTTGAGCGTGCGCGTCTTTGCCGGCGACTCCACTATGATAAGTGATTTCCCCATCTGTTACTCCTAATCCTACCGGATTATGCATCAGCAGTTGCTTCGGACTGCTTGTCTGCCGAAGCCTGCTGATGCATAATCCGGGTCCTTTCGCTGCTCAGGCTGTCCCACTATTGGGCTATGACGGAACAAAGTGCATATAAGTTCCACTAGAGCACATTATCGGCCGCAGAGACAGCTATCTAAAGCAGCGACAACCCTGGAGGCGTTGCCGACGTATCCAGGGTTGTTGAATTTTACAACTCGTTATTGGCTCGGTCTGTATGCTAACACACGACCCGGCCTGCGTCAAGCAATCTACCGGCTCCTGAAGGCTGTTGCGATAAACGGCGAAATTGTGTGTCCAGTGAGCAGTTGCCGGGCATTGA
>JACPPP010000021.1 GCA_016190935.1 Armatimonadota bacterium
ACACCCGGCCCCTTTTCGCGTTATTCGCGCTTCTTCGCGTCTTTCGCGTTTCAAAGAACCAATAGACTGGCCTATCTATGCACAATTGATATAAGATTAAAGGGATCATGGAAGAGCCGGGGGTCTTCAGGCCAGGTGCAGACATTAGAGCGACCGCAAGCCAGAACTAACAAGAGAATCAACCGAAAAAAGAGACTATTACCGATAGGACTGATTGCCGCTGGGTCGGCAATTTGGTTGCTCGCCGCGTACCGGTCGGCAGGCGCGCTCGCTGTGGTGGGAGTCCTCGGCGTGTTCGCTGCGCTGAGATACTCCCCGAACGTGATCAAGCGAGTCTCCCCGACCGGCCGCAGGACCCAAGTCGCCCTGTTCCTGCTTTGGTTTGGAGCGACTATATGCCTTTCGACATCCTTTCTTGTGTCCGCTGCTACCCATGCTGCGGCCGGACCCCATGCCGCGGGCCTTTGCGCGGCTGAACTCAGAAGGACAGTGATGGCAGCCGCGGCATTCTTCATCTGCCGGATCGTTATCCGCCACTGCATCCTACACATCTCGACACGCTTCTCTAACCTCTAACATCTAACTTCTAACTTCCAAAACCGCCCATAGTCACCAGCACCTTTGCCGTGATGCCTCTAGGCAACACAGGAAGGACGTTTCCTTCGATCTTCTTCCCGTCTACTTCTATGCTTACTACACCGTGCTCCACATGGTCCGGATTCCGCACCTCTATCTCGTAGGTTGCCCCGCGGAAACGCCGGGTGATCTTGTAGCCGTCCCAGACCTTTGGAATACAGGGATCTACTAGCAGGCCGTCGTAGGTGGGACGGACGCCCAGAATCCAGTCTATCCCGTCCCGCAGCATCCAAACCGCCGAACCCGTGAGCCACGAATGGCTTGCCTGGCCGAAAGTTGGATGATCGGGGCTCGTCACGTACTCTGAGTAAACATAAGGCTCCATCCTATACACGTCGGGGTCGCTCGCCTGTATCATGGGCATACATTTGCGGTACCACTCATAGGCTCTGTCGCCGTGCCCGAGGATGCACTCGGCAAGGATCGCCCAGCTTGCCACGTGGTTGAAGATCGCGCCGTTCTCCTTCTTGCCGGGGACGCATCTGGTCGCAAGGCCGATGCCGGGATCCACCTTCGTATAGGCTGGGTGCAAAATCTTAGGCCCACGAGGGGTGCCCAGCATCTGATAGGCCGATTCCATGCACCTTATCGCCCTCTCAGGCGGGGCAATCCCGCTGATTACAGCCCAGCTCTGAGCGTTCATAAAGATCCGGCCCTCCTCGTTCTTGCTGGACCCGATGACTCCGCCATCATCTCTCGTCCCCCTGATGTACCAATCGCCGTCCCAGCAGCGCTCGTTCAGCGATTGGGCGATCTTGACATAATCCTCACGATAGCGCGATGCAACAGACTTTGCATTTTGCATTTCCAGCAGCTCAATCATCCCCCGGAGAATAAAGCACAGAAACTCCCCAACCCACACACTCTCGCCGATGCCCCTCCTGCCCACGTAGTCGAGCGTATCGTTCCAGTCACCGGGGCCGAATTTCGGAAGGTGGTTCGGCGTGAGGTTCGAGAGCGCATAGTCAACGGCCCTGATGATGTGGTCGAGCACCGAAGCTGGCTCGCCTCCGTCCTGGAATGGCACGAGCCGGTCGAGAAAGTCAAAATCCCCGGTCTCCTTTATATAGGCCGTCACCGCAAACGGCAGCCACAGCGGGGTGTCCGAGTGCCCGGTCTTCTCCCCCTGGCCCGTCAACTTGAAGAAATTGTGCAGGGTGCTGCCGTCCTGAAACTGGTGCGAGATCACTTCAGCGATACGGTCAGTGACTAAGTCCGGCTGTGAGAGAAGCGGGCCCATCAGGTCCTGGCACTGGTCTCTTATCCCGACACCGAACAGCAGACCCCCGTGGTAGTAGCCGGCGTTGCGGTTCATATTGAACGTCACCCAGGCCTGCCGCTTGCCCCAGACGTTCAGCATCAGGTTCATCTCAGGGTCGGGAGTCTCGACGCGGACGGTCGAAAGGTATTCCTCCCACCATTTCCGAACACGATCGAGTTCCTTCCCAGCCGCCGCCGGGTCGATGTAGCGCGAGACGACGGCCCGAGCCTGCGCCCTGTGATCTTCGACATCCGTCACGCCGAGCAGCACCGTGAACTCAACCTGCTCTTCGGGTCCAAGCACAAACTCCGAGTGCAGCGCCGCGCAAGCGTCTCCCGCAGTGATGTTCGTATCACTCAGCCTTCCCTCCTCCACGCCTGCGGGGTTCGACTCGCTCCTCCATCGGCCGATGAAAGCGTCCTTCGAGCCGTCCCAACCCACCACGGGGAGGCTCGTCGTAAAGAAGACGTACTTGTCCCAGGCCTTGTTCGGTTGTTCGACCGAGACTCCCCGCCGGGTTACCCAGTAGTTCTTCGTGGCGTAGAGCGTTCGGTCCTCGCGGTTGAAGTTAACTAAGTTGAAGTGCTGATCGTTCGGCTGGTTGATGAGATCCACAAGGGCATGGCCAAGGCAGAGCTCGACGTAGGGAAAGATCGCAACCCGGCGCTCCTCGTAAGTCCGGTTCTCAAGCCTGACAAGCCATATCTCGAGGTCGTCATCCAGAGGAACAAAATAGCTTATTTGTCCAAATAGCCCGCGGCGCTCGGTCTGGATCCTCGTGTAGCCCATTCCGTGCCTGCATTCATAGAAATCGAACTCTTTTGGTGTGGGTTGCCAGGAGAGCGACCAGTAGTCTCCGTCGATTTCCCGAATGTACACGTATCGTCCGGGGCGGTCCCAGGGAAGGGAGTTGTAGCGCCACCTGGTTATCCTGGAATCTCGCGGATCGACCCAGTAGCTGAATCCCCCTCCTGCGTTAGTTACAAGCCCGGTGTACCGGCCGTTTGAGATATAGTTCACCCATGGCGCGGGAGTGTCCGGCCGGCTCACAATAAACTCTGTGCCGTCCTTCGAAAAATGACCATAATCTATAAGGCGCAATTGCATGACACGCCAATTTTAGCACAACCAGCGCCGGAAATCTCAAAGAAAATGCAGTGCGGCCGTAAACTTTCTGCCATTTCTTGCAGTAATATTAATTGGATGTCGGATGAGGTCATTGATTTTCAGCAAACAATTTGTATGGATAGCGATTAGAGTCGGGCCTGTGCTGCTCGTTGCGCTTGGGCTGGGTGTTCAGTTCGGCTTCCTTGCATCGGGGAGGATAGCCCCCGGAGTACGCGTGGGCAGTGTCGATGTCGGCAGTCTGACCAGGGGAGAGGCACAAGCGCGTCTGACGGACTGGTCACGGCAGCGCCTGCAAGATGAGCTGGCGTTCGTTGCCGGAGACCGCCGGTGGGTCGGCAAGCTGGTCGATCTGGGAATAACTCCCGATGCTGAGGCTATGCTGGAGTCGGCCTATGCTCTCGGACGCACGGGCGGATTTCTGGCGAGGATTGGAGACGCCCTGGGGCCGAAGAATCTGAGTCCTGTCTATCACTATGATAAGGAGAAGATAGATTCTGTTCGGGAGAAGATAGTCACCGCAGTGACCGTTCAAGCGGAGGATGCGAAGCTTTCATTTAGGGACGGTGCCAGGACTATCACTCCGGAAGTCATCGGCACGACGATAGATTTCGAGCGTTCGTTTAAGCAGGTAAGGTCGGCAGTGGAGAACCGCAGGGATACGGTAGTTATGGAGATCGTTCCAGAGCGGCCTGCGGTGACGATGGCGGACCTCGACCCGGTGGACACGCTGCTTGGGGGTTACACGACTCGATTTCCCGCCTGGCGCAGGGACCGCACCCATAACGTAAAGCTCGCCGCCGCCGGGATAGACGGCAACCTCATCCGTCCTGGAGAGGTATTCTCCTACAACGGGGCTGTTGGTCCCAGGGTCAAGGAGAACGGTTTCAGGGACGCGCTCATCTACCTCAGGGGGAAAGTCGTTCCCGGCACGGGCGGAGGAGTCTGCCAGGTATCGAGCACCCTCTACAACGCTGCGCTGCTCGCCAACCTGGAGATCGTGGAGCGAAGCCACCACTCGATGCGGGTGCCTTACGTGCCAATGGGACGCGACGCGACCGTGGCCTACGGGCTGCTCGACCTCAAGTTCAGGAACAGCACATCAGCTCCCATTTACATCGCGGCAGGGACGTCCGGCAGCCGCCTGACTGTGCAAATCTACGGCTCTGCAACGGATAAGAAGGACGTGCAAATCATCACGACAGCGCCCAAGCCGGTCACGAAACAAGACGGTAAGCGGAGCTACAGCGTTACAGTCTATCGCGTAGTCAGTGAAAATGGGGTAGAAAGGTTTAGACAAAGGATATCACGCGACCGCTATGATCCGGCCCCGCCTCCCGAGGAGAAGCCCAGGCCAAGAATCGGCAAGAGGAGTCCCGGTTCAGAAATCACCCGCGCTTAAACCTCCCGCCCGATTGGAGAGCGATGAGGTAACAGGTAACAGGTGATAGGTGATAGGTGACATCGGGGCCATTTTGCATTTTTCATTTTTCATTTTGCATTTCCCTGACCTATCACCCAACACCCAACACCCCGAATGCGCCCGCCAAGGTTGCTTGACAACGCCACAGCCGCGCACTAGACTTGTAGATACAGGCAAGGATTAATACGATGGCAACCACAGTCTATGATATTGCTAAGGCGGCGGGGGTTGGGCGGACGACGGTCCTCAGAGCCCTATGGGATAGGGACGATATAAGCCCGGAGACCAAGGCCAGAATAAAGAAGATAGCGGCCGAGTTGAAGTACAGGCCGAACCACATAGCTCGGAGTCTGGTCACCGGTCAATCTAATTTCGTTGGGATAATGGCAACTCCGAGCATTCTTCCCGCTTCGCACGCCACCATCCAACTCATCGAGACCGGGTTGCGCGAGGCCGGGTATTCGATGCTTCTCAGCATCTCCGGTGGGCACCCGGGCGGAGAGCGGCAGTGCCTGGAACAGCTCATACAAAACCGCGTCGCCGGTGTCATCGCAATCCCTGCATCTAACAGTGCGGACCCGGCCATCTATCAGGAGTTGGTGGACTCCGGGGTCAAAATGGTTACTTTTGACAGGTGTGTGGAAGGGCTTCAGACCCCGCAGATCATAGGAGACGACTACAGATCTGCTCGCCTTGTGACGGAACACCTCATCTCACTCGGCCACGAGCGCATAGTGCATCTTGCCATTCCACAGACCTCCTACGCGGGCAGACAACGCACAAAGGGATTCAGGGACGCCATGAGTGAGGCCGGCATACGCCTGACCCCCTCATCTATTATTGAGACCCAGTTCGGCGAAGAGTTTGGGGCGAGGGTAACAGCCCAGCTTCTGAAGAGGAAGGTTGTGCCCACGGCAATTATCGCGCGCCACGATATGGTAGCCGCGGGAGCTATACGTGCGATTTACGCCGCCGGGCTTTCGATCCCAGGGGATATTTCCCTGGTCGGCAACGGAGATATCTGGTGCAGCGATATACTCAGGATTCCTCTGACAACCGTTCGCCATCCCATCCAGCAAATGGCAAGCATTGCGATCGAGAAACTGCTCGATATGCTTTCTGGAAAGCAAGTGGAGCCGAATACGACAGTCCTCGACGTCGATCTGATTGTCAGGTCTTCTACAGCCCCGCCGAGACGGCATTAACGCGGCAGCACCGTTAGGAGTAGGAGGAGGGAGTTTCAGGCAATCGCCGCCAGTAGGACGCGCAACCGATGACATATTTGACTTACACGTTCAAACTTCTGCAGACGAAAGGGAAAAAGGGTAAGATGCTCCACGAGGCGATGCGCCGCTGGTCGGTGGCCCAGACTGAGTTTCTCGATAGCTGCAGAAACAGAGTAGAGGAGCTTACTGCTGCTTGCGTAAAAGAGACCGAGCGCGGGCAGCGCACCGACAACGGAGCACTGAAGAAATGGGTAGCAGCCAATTTGCACGAGATGAACAGTTTTCAGCAGCTCGAGAACTCGGTGGGAGCTTCGCTTGAGATCCATCTGGCGGCCCAGCTTCACAGCTTCCTGGAGCTGAGGCGCGTCCAGCAAAACACAGGTTTCCCAACAGGCAGGAACTACGCTGATGCTGATTTTGATGCCTACGTGGACTCACTCACGACAAGAGCCTGGGTGGACCCGGAAGATACCAGTGAGGAGCAGACTGAACTGGAATACGCTACGATAGCGGGAAAGGTGCAGGGCTACAGGCCGAAACATACCTACACCCCGATTGAATTCTGCAGATACGATTCGGCCAACAAGCACCGCAACTACAAGTTGCTCAAGTCTGAAGATGGCACGCTATTTGCTCTGCTCTATCTTCTTCCTGCCGACACCAGGGGATCTCGGCCCACGAAAGGCGATCTCAGAGAAATTGTAAGCGGCCACATCCAGAAGTCGATCAGCAACAAGGCCGCCTTGTTCCCGCTGGCTACATCCAAATGGGTCCTGCGCAAACTGGAGCATTATAAGCCAAGACCTGCTCGCCTTGTCTATAGGGTTGGCGATTTCTACCTTCATGTCCCAGTTGATGTCCCGGAGGCTGAACAGCACGAAGCACTGACTCTCATGGGCGTAGACCTCGGCAAGAACCGGACCGCTTCGATCGGCCTGACAACTCTGGATGGCAAGGACGTAATCTTCAAACGCAGCTTCCGGACTCTGCACGCGAGCAAGGTAAGGGACATAACGGCCAAGACTGCAAAGGCACAGGCGAAAGGCAAGTATGTCTATCGGAAATACCGGCGGACAAATGAGGAGGCGGCGCATACAACGGCAAACGAGATATTAGCCTGGGCCAGGCGCTATAAGAGCAAGATCGTACTCGAGGACCTTTCATCTCTGATGAAGGCGAACGTGGCTCCGGGCAAGTCAAGTTTCAACAAGGGCAGGAAATCCAACATCTACGCCAGCATCCGGGAGGCGCTGGAGTACAAGGCGAGGATTCAGGGCATAGAGGTGGTGTTTGTCCACCCGGGTCAAACATCGCAAACCTGCCCCAAGTGCGGATGTATTGACAAGAACAACAGATTGAAGCATAATCCCATCAGCGGACGCATTTCCAGGGAGAGCTTTCAGTGTATCAGCTGCGGCTATTCCGACGGCGATGCCGACGCTGTAGCAGCAGTGAACATCGCCAGGAAGTGGGTGTTCACGCAGTGCCGCATCGAACAGCGGAAGCAAGGATCGAGATTATCCTGGCCCGATTTCGCCAGGGAGATTTGCTCGGGCTAGGCTCGGGCAAACGGCGGCAGGGGGCGGCCAGCACGACATGGCCGTTGGTCTCAATGTCGTCGATATGCTGCTCTGGTCTGTGCCCGTATGACCACGTCAGAGGCTTAGGTACAGGCTGGGCTGAAGCTTAAGCGACCGCTGTAGCGGTCGGCCATGGTAACCGGGAACATTAAAAAAACGGGCTCAACCGTCGTCGAAATCCTTCGTGGGAGTGCACGACCGGGGCTCGACGACGATAGAGCAGAGCTAAACCCCTGCCATAGGAGTTCGGTAACGATGACCTCTGGTGCGGGTTCCGGGGCTGCCGTGGTAGCGTTGAGACGGCAAGGTGACCCGTGCATCCGCTCCCGGCGAAGCACGTTCCGGGGCTGCCGTGGTAGCGTTGAGACAGTCGATATGGTTCCGGCTCGCGGAAACTGGTACGGTGAGTTCCGGGGCTGCCGTGGTAGCGTTGAGACCAACACGGGGGATTAGAAGGCCAGGCTCGGCCTTGGGGTTCCGGGGCTGCCGTGGTAGCGTTGAGACTTGGCGAACATAGTAGAACTGCATGAGCAATTCGAGTTCCGGGGCTGCCGTGGTAGCGTTGAGACTACTACCAGGATGAGCAGGTGACGCTCTATCACGCGTTCCGGGGCTGCCGTGGTAGCGTTGAGACGCTTATCAGTCCGGCCCCTGGCCCCTGCTGACGGCTGATAGCTGACTGCTGACGGCTTCTTCGCGCCATTCGCGTTTCAGACTGACCGCCCACGAACAATTTCCGACTTCTGGGCGTCTATATTATGGCGGCCGACAACAATGCTCAACCACTTTTTCAGCCTCTGCCAAGCGAGAATGTGATGACCGACTGCAAATACAGAAATCGCTGCCGGGCGGTATCCGTCACGGGTGTACTGCTGTGGGCGGCGTTCGCGATGCTGTCTCCCGGCCGAGCACAGGAGCAGCCCCCTACACAACTGTCTCTCGCCGATGCCGTCGGCAGGGCGCTCGACAACAATCCTAACCTGGTGCGCTCTCAGGAGAGCTACCGAACCTCACGTTCCAGACTTAGGATCGCTGGTTTTCAGACCACGCTGGATATCGGCGGTGACACGAGCTTAGACCGGGAGCCGGGTGACTCCAGCCTGTCCAGCCGGCTCTTCGGCAGTCTCACGTACGAGAACTTCCTGGGCACACAGGGATCGATCGAGCTGGCGCCGTTCGGCTTGGGGAACAATCGCGGCTCACTCGCTCTTGCTCTCCGCCATCCGCTGATAAGTGGAAAGGGGCGTCTCTCGTCAAAGGGTTTTGCCCTGGTGGAGCGGCAGAGCGACGTTAGAGTTGTGGACAAGGAGCTCTTCTTGAGCAGACAGGCCACAGTACTGGGGGTTATCAACGCGTATTTCGGGGCAGTTCGGGCCAAGGAGCAGGTAAAGGTCCAGGAACGGGCGCTCGAGATCGCCGACAGCGAGGCCAAGCGCGCCAGTAGGCTCGCAGAAGAGGGGAGGATCGCGCCAATTGAGGTCACACGCGCTGAGATTAGGGCCGCTCAGTCGCGCGACCAACTGAACCTGCAGCAGCAGTCCGCACGGGCGGCAACGGACAGACTGATGATCGCGATAGGTGAAGGTGTGGGGCAGACACCGGACCTCACCGACAGCGTGCCGGAAGTTGTTTACGACGACATCCCGCAGCTTGCCGAGGCCGTGAAGGCGGCGCTAAAGAACCGGTCTGAGCTTGCCATCTATGACGAACAGCTATTTACACAGGAACTTGCCCTTGAGAGGACATCCGACGAGCTTCGTCCCAAGCTCGATGTCGTTGCAGGCTTTAACTCGATCAACAACAGGAGCGGAGCGATATCGACTTCTTTGTTCGAGTCGGGTTCACTTACGGCGGGACTCCAACTTCGCCTGCCTTTGGACAAGCGCATCATCATCGAGGAGCGCGAAACGGCTGCTCGGAATCTTGATGTTCTGAGACGGCTTCGCGAGTTCGAGATGGAGCAGATTGCGCAGGATGTGAGAGAGGCATACCGCGCCATCGATTCGGCTCAAACCTCCATTCAGATACTTGGCCAAAACCTGGACGTAGCCACGGAGAACCTGAGGCTTGCGCAGAAGATGGTCGAGGAAGGGCTGTCCGACAACCGGAACGTGCTCGAAGCACAGGAGGAGTTGACTCGTGTGGAAACGGGTGTGCTCCAGGCAAAGATAGAGTTTTATCTGGCCAGTGTGAACCTGAAGCATGCAATGGGGGCGGATCTCACTTCAGTAGGATTGTAATGAAACGTCAAATCAAGATTTGGGGCACGCGGACTCTTGCCATTGTCCTGGTGGTGTTCGGCGCGCAGCACTGGGGTGTGCCCTTCTACAAGGAGCACTTTACCCCAAAGAAAAAATCGGTGTACATCCCGACAGCCAAGGTACGTGAGGGCAAGTTCGTGGTCAGCTTCCACGACATCGGCGCCCTTCAGGCCGAGAACTCCAGGGTGGTCATCTCCGAGATCAACGGCAAGATCATAAAGCTCGTCCCCGACGGCACGAACGTCAAGGCCAATGAAGTCATCTGCCAGCTCGATACTACGGATATCGAGAAGGAGATCCGAAACGAGGTCCTTAACTACGAAAACGCTGAGGCGGAGGTCAAGCGGGCACACTCCGAGCGGGAGATATTGAAAGAGTCCAATCGAACCGAGCTCACGAAGGCTGAAGCCCAGTTCAAGTTCGACGAGAACGAGCTTGAAAGGGCAAGAAAGGACCTTGAAAAGGAAAAACGGCTTGCCAAAGAGAAGCTCGTGCCGTACACGAACGTAGAGAAGGCCGAGTTCGAGGTGCGGTCCAAGGAGCTTGCGCTGACCAAGGCTGAGATGGACCTTGAGCTAAAGAAGAAGGAAATAAGGTCCAAGGAAGAACAGAAGGATGCCGATGTGCGGAACGTCGAGTTCAAGCGCGATATGGCAAGGTTCCGAAAGGACGAGGTCCAGAGCCGTATGGACAAGGCTGTGATAAGGGCGCCGTCATCGGGACTGGTGGTCATCTCCACGTTCTGGGGTGGGGATGGCCGCAGACAGATCAAAGAGGGAGACAGCATCCATCAGCAGCAGAGGATATGTGAACTGCCGGATCTTACGAACATGCAGGTCAAGGTGAAAGTCGGCGAGGCCGATGCGCCGCGCGTTCAACTGAACATGCCGGTACTGATCCGGCTCGAGGCCGTGCCGAAGAAGGTATTCCACGGGAAGGTCCAGGACATATCGAGCCTTGCCGTGCAGGCCAGCCCGTGGGAGGGCGAAGCTCCGGGGAGGAAGAACTTCGAGGTGACGGTAGCCGTCAAGGAATCGGACCCGAAGACTTTGAAGCCGGGAATGACTGCCGACGCGGAGTTCCTGTGTGACCAGTTAGATAAAGCCCGCTACGTGCCAATGGAGGCGGTGACAGAGGAGCGGGGCAAGACGTACGTGTTCGTCAAAGAGGGCGGACGTTACACCCGCACCGAGGTCGAGATCGGCAAGCACAACGACAATTTCGTATGTATAACCAAGGGCTTGAAGGCCGGCCAGGTAGTTGCTCTGCGGGACCCGACGAAGCCTCTTGAAGAGCAAGAGGCCGGAACCGGCGGCTCGGAGGAACCCGAGGAAAAGACTTCAGAGAAGAAAACCGCGCCAATCCCAAACGCGGGGGGAGCGACGAGCGATGAGGGATGAGGGATTACGAAAGTGGTAGATTCCACTTTTCTAATTTTGGGTTTTGGATTTTGGATTTCTGGAACTGGTTGTGAGACTGGCATAGCAACCTCCTAAGTCGATCGTGCGCAATTTGCAATCATTACTGTCGAAGGACGCGTTTCAGGTGGTAGATATCGAACTTTCGACGGTACTGATTTGCAATCGCGCACGCCAAGAACTCTGCCATTTGTAATGGCGGAGACAGACGTAGGCATTAGCCTACCAGCCAGCGAAGCATGCAAGATATTATCGGGTATTTCTGACGCGAATATACGGTTTTCCGATTTCTGCGCACTACTTGATCACCATTGATAAGCTGAGATCCGGGAAGACATAGACGGTGGGAGCGGCATTCGGACGGCAGTGCTTGCCGGTCTATGTCTTCCCGACACCTCGCTAGTGCGAGGATGATTGAAATCCACGATACACAGCGCAGGTATGAGGATTAATCTTCCACGCCGAACGGAGTGCCGGCATGGATCGGCTCAGTGTCGCGGATAACTTCCTTCAGCGCATCGACGTTCGTCTTAGTAGGATTGTAGGAAAGCGTTGCTTGTGGTGGGTCCGCTGTCACCGTAACCTGGTTTACACCCGGTGCTACTTTCAATGCCTTCTCCAATCGGCTAGCGCAGGCGGGGCACTGTATTCCGGTGAGTTTGAGCACAGCCGTTCCGCCTGCTTGTGACAGGCTCGCGACTACAGCTCTGCCGGACTTGTCCAACCTCAGAGTGGCGGCAACTATGTCTCCGCTTTTGATCCCTGACAAAGCTTGGCCTGCGCCAGCCTGCAAGGGAAGATCAAGCCGTATAGATATCATTCCTTTGGCTTTGTCGATACCGGCTACCATTCCTGTCAGAGTAACATCCCCAAACTTTTGGGACTCAGAAGCAGGATTATGCCCACTGTGCACTGCATCTGCATCCCCGCTGTGCCCGCTGTGTGAGCCGCTGCTTTCATGCGATGTGCAGCCTTCCATACCGCACATCGCCTCTGCTGTGCCGATACCCCAGTTCACCATTAGCACAGCCATCACCAGCCCTGACAACAAGATGGCCCCTACGTAAAACAATCTTCTTTTTAGGTGTTTCACTTGTCTAACCTCCATCGAGAATTGAGTTGCGAGGTCAGAGGTCAAAGATTCGACTGGCCTCTATCCTCGTACATAACTTATAGAGCCGAAGGCTCTTATGTTTCGGCTGCCTGACAGCCGAAGCTGTTGTATCGACGCAAAATTCTATCCGGCTCTGGCCAGAGGGGATCAAGAGGCTCTGCGCTCTTAGATTCAGCCGGCCGGGAATGTTGCCCGGACGAAGAATCCAACACCAAACCCGGCCGGCGCAAACCGTGCTATGGCCGCACGGAGACTGGAAAATAATCGCCAAGCCTTGTGAGAGAGAACACCCGTGATACCGACCGGTTAGCGCCAACCATCTCAATCTGAACAGGCTCCCCAGGCCGGCTCATTACTTCGATGAGCATTTTCAAACCCTCACTATCGATATACGGCACAAACTCCGAATCGAGAACCAGATGCCTGTATCCGTCCTCGACCGCATGGAGTAGCCTGGGTTTGAGCCTTATCGCTCCAGATGCGTCGAGCGGCCCCACGACCTTAAAGCAGACGAACCCGGATGGTCCTGTCAGAATCATCCTTCCTCGCGCCATTGCAATACCTCCTTCGTAATGATTCTGCTACCACCGTCCAAGCTGAAAGACGCAGTGTGATGACTGTGGGTTTCAAGTTTTTTCCGTCTAATCTTTTTTATGCTGCGGAACGGCACGTACGGTAAAGTGATTGGGTTTCCAGGGAGTCGAGTTTCCGCAGCAGATAGTGCGTTCGGATTCTATTGTGCGCGACAATGACAATATCGCGCCCGGTCGATGGGAACCTCAGACGTTGTTCGCGCGTCTTTAAGAATATACGGAGGACAATATGGAGCTTCATTCCGGTTTGGTTCACTTTCCAATCGCACTACTCGTTATAGGAGCAGTTTTCGAGGTACTTGCTCGGACACTGAAGCGTGATACTCTCAGTGCATCCGCGCACTATGTTATCATCAGCGCGGCTGTAATCGGAATTGCGACTGCGGGTACCGGCTTGCTTGCGGCCAAGCAGGTGCAGGATCCGGAAATCGCACAGACGTTGGCTCTGCACAAAGCTCTTGGTCTCACTGTTGTCGGGGTTGCCGTCGTTCTATCAATCTGGAGGATTTCCGCCAGAAAGTCTCTTGCTGGAGGAGCGACCGCAGCCTACCTTCTGTTGCTGCTTGTCGGCGCGGGCTTTGCGATTGGGACAGGGTGGCTGGGAGGACAGATCGCACACGGTGGACATTCGCATGATGAGCACTCGGAGGCTGTGCCCCACGTCGAGTCTCTGCCAGCGCCAGGCACTGTTGATCGAGCGGAAGACCGAGTAGATGGCAAGGGCGCTGCTCAAGGGGAAGAACACCACGACTCCGATCATTCGTCCGACCATGGGCATCAGGGCCACGATCATTGAACCCTTCTGGAAGCCATCTAGAGTACCGCTAAACAGCCGCCGGACGGCAATCTTCACAACCTCGACCTTACCCTTGTTCGGCTTTCACGAACTGTGTTCAATCTAAATACCCCGTAATCGCCTCGCGTAAGCGAGAGTGCGCGTGATACTGATTTGTTGGCCCCTGTCACTTCAATCTGCACTGGGTCGCCTGGCTGGTTCAGAACCTCGATTAGCATCTTGAGTCCGCGCGTAGCGCACCTTCTGCAGCGTTTACGCCGCCATCCCTTTCTCACGTCCCACTTGATGCAGATAGTCGTGTTCGAAGACAAATCTGAGCAAGTCATTGACCTTGGCTGTGGCCAGGCCAATAACCGTGTCCGCCGCTCCATAGTACATCCAGATCTCATCTTCCCGCCGGATCGCACCGCACGTGTAAACTACGTTCGGCACCAGTCCACGTTGCTCATAATCTGTTTCAGGAGCGAAGACCCACTCCGATGCTCTTGCCAACACCTTCCTTGGGTCGTCCAGGTCGAGCAGCGCAAGGCCTAACCGGTAAACCGGATGGTTGCCCATCTCCTTCACGCCGTGGTATATCAGCAGCCATCCTTCTTCTGTCGGTATGGGGGGTGCGCCGACTCCTATCCTGAGGCCGTCCCACCAGGGCCCGCCTCGCTCCGGCAGCAGCACTCCGGGCAGACTCCAATGTGTGAAATCATGTGTGGCACAGGCGTACCAGATATGCTCCTGCCCACCTGTCACAGGACGGTGCAGCATGATCCAGCGCCCGTCGTCCTGCTGAGGAAGAACCACTGCATCCTTATTCGTCGGAGAAAGAACAACTCCGACGCGCTCAGCAGTCTCAAAGTTCTCCGTAGTGGCCAGAGCCACGGCTGGACCATAGCGAGAGTAGGCGGTATAGGCAATAAGCCAAAGATTCTGTCCAATCTGCGTTACTCTTGGATCCTCACAACCCCATTCCTCGTACGGATGATCGGGCAGGTCCGGCTCGAGGAGTGGTCGGTCCGCGATGCGCCAGACGTTTACCCCGTTTGTGCTTCTTGCCACCCTGATCTGGGAGACTCCGCGTCTATCCTCGATCCGCAGTAACAGCAAGACCTCACCGTTCAGTTCGATTACGCCTGGGTTGAGAACAGCGTTGGCTTTGCAAGGAAGGTCGTCCGGCGTGAGCACCGGTCCGTGTCCCTGTCGAAAGAAAACGTCATGCTCCATCGGCATCACCTCCACTTCTCCTTATTGTGGGAGATGCAGCAAATCTGGCATCTCGGTTTATGAACACGACGAGAAGTAGCCTGGCTGACCACAGGTTTAAGAGCACTCGATCAAGAGGTCTACTTCGAAGGATCGGAGGGCCCTGTCCAAAGCTACTGCTTGCTTCAAATGGGAAGACGCGCGCACCGTAGGAGGGGTTTCAGGTATTTCTCGATGATCAGGATATCCCTTCTCTGCCACTGTGGGCCGGAGTGTAAATCCAGCCCGAAAAAGGACTTAGTTTCGGGGAATGGGTTCCCCGTAACAACGGAACATCCCGCTTCCCATTTTCTGCGCGCCGTGATACCATGGCTTTCGGGGATTCTGTTTCGGGCGCGATGAGGATATCGCGCCCTATCAACAGCGATGGTGATATCGCGCCCGATCACAACTCGCAACTCACAACTCATAACTCGTAACTAATGAGTATTCTCGACGCAATACAAACGGGACTGTCTGAGCTTCTATCGCACAAGCTGCGGTCGGCGCTGACGATGCTCGGAGTTATATTCGGCGTTGCAGCGGTCATTGCGATGGTGTCCATAGGCGAGGGGGCAAAACAGGAGGCGTTGGACCAGATCCGATTGATGGGCATCGACGTGGTGCACGTCAAGCGGGCGGTGATCGTAGGAGAACTCCTGGAAAAGGCGCAGGAGCGCTCGCCCTATGGTCTGAAACTGTCGGACGCCGATAGCATAGAACAGGTATGCGGCTACGCCCGGCGGGTTGTGCCGCTCAGACAGGTGTTCGCAGACGTCGAGGTTCAGGGGAAGCCCGTTCCCGTGAAGGTTGTAGGTACCACCCCGGCATACGCGGGGGTTGCGAGAGCAACGCTGGAGCGAGGCCGTTTCCTGAGAGATGAGGACGTGCGGGAGCGGTATCCCATCTGCGTCCTCGGCGCGGCGGCAAAACGGGAACTGTTCGGTTTTGAGGACCCCATAGGCCGGAGCGTAAAGGTGGGTAGTAGGCTGTTCCGTGTTGTGGGACTTATGGAGCCCAAAGAGGTCGGCTCCGCGAAGGCCTTTGCTGCGCTCCGGGATCTGAACTCAGATCTTTACATTCCCATTACGCTCTCGATCTCGGACTTCCAGATTTACTCTCAGCAGGCCGTCCCGGCGAACGCTGTAACGCTCAGAGAGATGGTACGGAAGATGCGGGAACGCCCCGCGCTCGGCAACAGCCCCATCACAGAGGTAATCGTCCAGGTAGAGAACGACGATGCGACCGTTCCCACAGCGTCCTTGGTCCGTTCGGTGTTGAACCGACAGCATCGTGGTATCCGCGACTACGAGATCGTAATCCCGGCGGAACTGCTCCGGCAGAGCCAACAGACCCAGAGGATATTCAACATAGTCATGGCGGCCATAGCGGGTATCTCGCTCCTCGTCGGCGGGATTGGGATCATGAACATCATGCTGGCGACAGTCACACAGCGGACCCGGGAGATCGGCACTCGGCGGTGCGTCGGGGCGACGAGGTGGGACATCATCAGGCAGTTTATGCTCGAAGCGCTGGTTATCACGTGTCTCGGTGGACTTATAGGCATTGCGCTTGGTGTTGGCGGCGCCAAGGCCATATCGGTATACGCAGGCTGGCGGACGTTGGTCTCCGTGCAGGCCATTGTCATCTCGTTTGGCGTTTCCGCGATGGTAGGGATCATCTTCGGGCTGTATCCTGCCGTCAGGGCGGCGATGGTGGACCCGATAGAGGCGTTGAGGTATTCGTAAGGTGGCTCTGATAGAGGTTAAGGACTTGAAGAAGACCTACAGGCTCGGAAGTGTGGAGGTTCCGGCCGTGCGCGGGGTCACTTTCGGTGTGGAATGCGGTGAGTTCATAGCGATTATGGGCCCCTCCGGTTCTGGGAAGACAACTTTGATGAACATTATCGGCTGCCTCGACCGGCCTACGTCGGGCAAATACATACTGGACGGTCTCGATGCAAGCAGGCTGAGCGACGGCGAGCGGGCTGCTGTACGGAACAGGAAGATCGGCTTCGTTTTCCAGAGTTTCAATCTGCTCCCGCGCATGTCGGCCCTGAAGAATGTGATACTGCCCATGATGTATTCCGGCGAGCGCAGGCACCGGCGGAAGGCGGTCGAGGCGCTGGAATCGGTGGGCCTGCAGGGGCGCATGCACCACACCCCGATGCAGCTTTCCGGCGGCGAACAGCAGAGGGTGGCGATTGCGCGCGCCCTGGTCAACGATCCGCAGATCATATTTGGCGATGAACCCACCGGCAACCTAGACACAGCGACCGGCAAGGAGATCATGGCGATCTTCCAGCATCTGAACGACCAGGGCAAGACGGTGGTAATCGTTACGCACGAACCGGATATAGCCCAACATACCAAGCGCATCCTGCGTTTTCGGGACGGGCTTCTCGAATCCGACGAGCCGGTAGTCGACCGAGTTTTAGCTACGGAAACGCTGAAGTACGGAAACACAGAAGGGAAAGGTAACAGGTAACAGGTAACAGGTAACAGG
>JACPPP010000211.1 GCA_016190935.1 Armatimonadota bacterium
CCCCCTCTCCCTCTCCTCCGGCGCCTTGTCTATCGTATCATACGGCCTCTCCTTCGCTAACCCCTGCTTCGCTAATACATGCGTTATCACCGACGTTAACGTCGTCTTGCCATGATCCACATGCCCTATCGTCCCAATGTTTACGTGCGGCTTCGTCCTCTCAAACCGCTGCTTTGCCATCTTAATTCCTCCAGTTATGAGTTCTGAATGCTGAGTTACAAGTCCTTTGAATCGTTAATAGTTTACCACATAGAGTTATTTCAGAACGTCCGCAGGGACGTTCTGAAATAACTCTTGGAGCCCACGATGGGATTCGGACCCATGACCTCCTCTTTACCAAAGAGGTGCGCTACCCCTGCGCTACGTGGGCGTATTAGAGGTTGGAGGTTTGAAGTTAGACATCCAGCCTCTAACTTCTAACCTCTAACTTCTAGTCTGGTGGGGGGAGTAGGATTCGAACCTACGAAGCGTTCCGCAACAGATTTACAGTCTGCTCCCTTTGGCCACTCGGGAATCCCCCCGTGTTTAGAGGTTAGAAGTTAGATGTTAGAAGTAAGAGACTAAGCGCCTAGGTTGTGGGTGTGGTCTCCGCCAGGCCGATACCATCTTACCTCTAACTTCTAACCTCTAACCTCTAGACTGGAGCCGACGATGGGACTCGAACCCGCAACCTGAGGTTTACAAAACCCCTGCTCTGCCAATTGAGCTACGTCGGCATATCCCTCCGGCACACTCAACTGAGCCTTACCGTCCCTGCCTGACTAACAGAACCGGACGGGATAACTCCCGTCCGGTTCATTCATAATTATAAGGGCATCACCCGCGATTGTCAAGTCAATTCCCTTCTCATTTCCCGCCGGGGTTGTGGAACAATATTGGTGAGAGGCGAGCAGCGGGAAAGGAGACCAAGGTATATGGCGGCTATGGGTATACCTGAAGTCCAGGAGAATCGAGCAGTCCGGCTCACAAAACGCGAACTTGAGGTCCTTTCACTCGTGGTGGAGGGACGCTCCAGCAAAGACGTTGCTGACGCGCTCTACGTGAGCAAGAGGACTGTAGATTTTCATTTGGCCAACATATATGACAAGCTACAGGTGTCGAATCGTGTGCAGGCTTTCCGGCGCGCTACCCGGCTTGGATTGATCTCGCTCGATAGCACACTTGGTAGATGACCAGCCTGATCCGCGATCACTCGAACCAACACAGCCGCGCTTATCAAGCGCGGCTGTGTTGGTTTTTATTCTATTCATGCTACATTACGGCTTTATTACGGCTTTTTGGGGTGCCCTATCTCGCGTTGGCCGATCAAACTCACAACTCATAACTCACAAATGCTCTTGCCCGAACTATCCGCGGCCTGTACAATTGCAGTATGTCAAGATGTCTTTTCCTGCTGCTTGCGCTGCCCGCTCTCCAGCTCACAGGCTGCCGACCGGCCGGTGAACTGCACGCGTGGCTGCAATACCACAATATCAAGTGGAGGCTCGTCAAGACTGTAATGACGATGTCGGTCGGGGATGGAAGTGTCGACTTGCGACGTGCGATGAAAGAAGAGACCTACGCAGGAAGCGTCACCTCTGGCAGGGTAACGGTCGAGTACCCCGCAGGATTGTCCAGTATTGCAGAAGATTTAGCCAAAAAGTTTGACACTTTCTATCCGGTGGTAAAAGAACAACTCGGCATAAACTGGAGCTTTGATCTCGTGCTCAAGCTCGTTCAAGTCGATCCCGAAGCCTCCGGTTTCCGCTATTCAATCAAGCTCAGCCGGGACCGGCGGTTGGTCTTTCCCATGCCGGTTATAAGAGAAAGACCCGTAAGCTACTGGGCTCCAATCGTTGCGCACGAGGTCACCGAGGCGAGCATGATCGCACCGAAGGCGCGTAACGGGCTTGTATTGGACGACATCTTTTCCGGCTCGTTCTGCCTGCCGACCGGCACAAGGTGGTTTCGGGATGGCGTATCGGACTACGCCGCGCATCTTTTTCACGGGAAACCTCCCGCACGAGTATACGAGGAGTTGAACCGAGTCGGGGATATGTTGACCTCTTGGTCCAATTGCAAACATCAGCCTGACTGGTACGACGCGGCATGCGGACTCGTCTTTGAGATAAAAAACAGATTCGGCGAAGACGCCATTGCGACAATGATAAGCGAACTGTCACACGACTCTGCTCCAGACGGCCTCGGCCTTGCCAGGGCCTTCAGACGGACAACAGGGCTCGATCTTGACGAATTCCTGAAGTCCTACCAAACGCCATGGGCCGGATGGACAGTCCGCGATGAGACAGTGGATGGCAAGAATTGCGTGAAGATAGTTGCGATCTATCCTGCTACGCCTGCAAAGAGGCGGGGTGTCGCGGCTGGGGATATTGTCGCGAGCTTTGCGGGAAAGCCCGTTACCTCAGCCGCTGAATTGGCGCACTCGCTAGCCAGGCAGAGGCCGTGGGAGATGGCGCCGGTCGAGGTCTGCCGAGGCGGCAAGCTGATTCCGATGCGGCTCAAATTGATACCGATGCCTCCGGACATCCGGCTGTTCCTCAGACTTTCTCAAGTGGGCTCGTGAAAAGATCCGCCAAGGCTTGCGTATTCGTTTAGCCCTCATCTTAGCAGGGGTACATCCACCATGGTGAGCACCGCTTTGCTGGCCACGGCGGTTTTTCGATTGAACAATGGCAAGATGCGAGCGCAAGGAGGCTTAAAGCTAATGAACCGCGCAATAACTGTCACCGGCCTGGTAATCGTTTGCCTGGCCGCTATGTTTGTCGGACCTGTCACAGCCGGTGATTCTGCTCCCACTGCGTCCGAAGATGAAATGTTGGTCGTGACCGGGATCGTGACCGCTAGATACGGCAGCACAGTTACCTTGAAAACAGACGCGGACACGGTATATACGGTCGATACAGATAACGCAGAAGTGATGCTGGACCGGTTTCCGGGGAACAGTATGAGCCTCAGAGTAGGCGATCGTATGCAAGTCCACGCAAAGCAGTTGGAGCCGAAAAGGCTTCAGGCTTCGCTAATCCAGGTATTCCTTTCCGAAGCGGAGGCGGCTGCGACTCATGCTGCGCCTGCTGGCGCCGGCGCTGGTCCGGCGGAGGGCGACGGTGATGTTCGTCTTCCTTCCATCGGGGACTCGCTTGGCGCCTGGCGAAGCAGGGGGTTTGTAGTCGATACCAATTACTCCGACAGGCTGGTCACTATCGTGACATCGAAGGGACCGTTTGTCATAGACACCAGGATCGCTACTATCGTGGAGGCCGGCAAAAGCGTACCACTCGCGCGCTTGGGCCAGGGTGATGCGGTAAGAGTCTGGGGCGAAGTTGTGGGGCTGAACAAGATCAAGGCTGATAGGATCGAGATCATAAGAGAAAATGCAAAGCAGGACTCCGCTTTGCCGCTTAAATCAGTAGCTGTGAATGGGCGGATAACGTTCATAGACTATCCATCGTTTACTTTCAGATTGAGCACAAGCTCGGGAGACCTGAAGTTCCTGGCAGACGAAAACACGTTCATCCACTTCAGAGCCGAGCGGAAGGCGTTCCAGAACCTGGCCATCGGACAGGTAGTGAAGGTCTCTGCAATCGGCAGTCTGAACAGTGGATATGTAGCAAGTGAGATATTGGTAATCGGCGCACCGAGAAACTGACAGGTAAAACGTCCGACAGCAGATGAGCGGGGACGGGCAACACCGATGGGCAGGGACATCCCTGTCCCTGCCCAAGTTTCCCAGGACTTCCAAGTCCCGCATCAGCGCCTCCTTCTCCTCATCACTACTTCCCCAAGCCCTGAGGCTGCAAGGCCGAGGGCGAGGAGGGAGGAGGGTTCGGGGATGTTGGGATCCGGTACAGGCAGAGGAGCATCTGCAAACCCCCAGTCACTGTTACCATTTACATCAACGACATAGTACCAATTCCAAGCGCCCATGCCGACGCGATCCTCGCGCGCATAGTCAGTCGGTACGTCTGCGAGAGTAGTAAACCGAACAGGACTTGCAGCAAATATCAATACCAGTTCTTCGTTTGCATAATTCAGTTCGTATTCCCAGTCATATAAATCAACATCGGCAATCGATCTGAGGCCTGCCTCACTCATACCAATTGAGATGGTCGTAACAGGGTATATCGGCTCAATGTCATTGATGAAGTAATAAGAGTAGGTCTTAACTCCATCAGCAACTGTTATGTCCCATTTTGCTCTTAACATAGCCATTGCTGTTGCAGGCAGGAGGACAAGAAGTCCCAAGATCAGGACGATAAGCACTTTCCACCGTGTAGCAGTTTGTCGATTAAACATTGTGTATAACTTCTTTCTACTGTTTGTATATTTTATAAGCCCAGTCGTATTCGCCACTTCCGTAAAGCGGCAGCGGATCGCCGTTCCCATCCCAGTTAGGGTTGAACGTCAAGGAATCTCCATCGTTCAGCGGGCCTACAGTCCGTGTTCCCTTGAGGAAGCCAAGGTGTGGGTCATTGGCATTGATGTCCCCAGGCCTGGTTGACCACCTCTCTATCACATAGGTTCCCGCCTCAAGGTTTGTTATCGTGATGCTTGTGCTCGTTGGTATGTCCGTAGGTGTTGGCACATACGTCAGGTCGGGATGCTGGTCCGGCTTGCCGGCAGAGTTGTACCAGGTGCTCGTCAGGTTCTTTACATACAAGTAAGCCCGATTGATCCGATCCTGAGACCCCTTTCCCAGCATCCCATACACACCAACATCTGGATCGCTATTGGTCACTGAGATCCGAGGGCTCTGGTTCACAGGATCTGACACCGGATAGTAAGACTCCTGCGTCATCCCACGGAAGTCTACGTCACTAAGGTAGTTGTTGAGCGGTTCGAATATGCTCCAATGGGCCGTCCCGCCATTGAAATAGCCAGGATGCCAATGACTGCCCCCAACGGCATTGAAGATCAGTCCCCAGAACCAATCCTTGGTATGCTGCGGGAACGGTGCCTTGCGGCTGACTTTCGTCTTCGCTCAGCATCCAGTTCCCACAGCAAGGGCAGGACTATCTCTTCCTTCTCCTCATCACCACTCCCCCAAGCCCTGAGGCTGCTAGGCCGAGGGCGAGGAGGGAGGAGGGTTCTGGGACGGGGACTGGGAGAATAGTATTGCCCACGTAGCCTGTGCCACCCTCGTAAGTCCAAACCCAGTTGAAGCCATACCGAGGCGCATAGTCATAGCCAGTAGGCACATCCGGGTGGGTCACGATGGTGAAATCCCCGGAACTGCCAGGCTGAATTCTGTGAGCCGAAGGGTACACCCACCACTTCACTTCGTGCGGCCCGTCCCCTCGGCCTTGTATATACGTTCGCCATTCGCTTGTGGGGCCAGACAGCGACGTGAGGGATGGCACCACTGAAGCGGGTACGAAAAGGACGAAACTGTTTATCGCCGTTGTTGGGGACGTATTCGTCAGCGTGTAGATGTAAACCACGGCTTCTGAAGACCGATTTATGGTCGTCGTAATAACGGGATATGCGGCCAGTGCAGAATGCGTTGCACACAATGCAAAAAGAACCGACAACATCAGCTTTCTCATAGGAGACTCCTTCATCGAAATGTGAGGCACAGCGAATTGTGCTGTGCCTCTCTAACTTTGTCTACCGTACAGTTTTGAAAGCCAAGAGCTTCCCACCATCGGCTCTGGTAGTGACGAACACCCATCTGTTGTTGTCTTCGTCCACGTTATACGCGATAGCGGGACTTGAGCAGATGAAACAAAGGCCGAGCATTGTGCTCCCGGCCTTCGCATTTGTATGGCCCTACTAGCGCCTCGTTCGCCTCAGTGCCAGCCCTCCCAGTCCGGCAATCCCTCCGGCAAGTGCCAGAATGGAGGATGGTTCGGGAATCATTGTCAGTGTGAACTTGAAACCGTAACCGGTCAGCCCATTGGACGCAGAGTAGAAGGGAAGCACGAAGCTGGGGGGAGTTGTCCATACCGTCCATAGTTCAGGCCCTCTAGTTATCCCCTGCGGCTTCTGGATGTATTCAAGTTGCGCAAGAACTAACGGATCGCTGTATACAGGTGACTCCCACGCCAAGGAAAGATCAGAAGGCGCAGAACCCGGCACAGCCCATATATACAGCAGCCATATCTTTGTCTCACCAGGAAGCATATATGCTCGTGCATCCACGTTATAGAAACCTGTGGGACCATCCCAGCCATCTGCCACATCATGGTATGAACCGCCCGTCCAGCCGGAACTTGAGACGGTTGCCAGAGTGTCATAATGGTCGAAGCCGTCAAGGGCGCGTCCTCCGGTACCCATGCTGATGCCGAACTGTCCTGTAGACCACGCCCCCGTTGACCAACCGCCAAGTCCAGGATATATTACTGCTTGAGCAGGACAGATTGCAGCAAGCAGCAGCGTGGCGATAAAAGTCACCCCGACTCGTAACCTTGTCTGTGTCTTACCTAGTCGTCTTGAACGCATAGAGTTTCCCTCCATCTGATCTGGTTGTAATAAAGACCCATCGGTTGTGGTTAACATCTACATTGTAGCCAGTAGCGGGACTTGAACACCGATGGCCGGGGAGATGACTCCCCGGCCAAAGTTCGGCGGATATTCACCCGCCCCTGCGCCTTCTTCTCATCATCACTCCCCCAAGCCCTGACGCTGTAAGGCCGAGGGCGAGGAGGGAGGTGGGTTCGGGGATGGGGACAGGAAGGGTAGTATTGCCTACATCTTCTTTGGACGTTCCATCTCGGTAGCCCCAACCCCAGTTAGAACCGTTCAGGGGCGCATAATCGTAACTGGTCGCAACACCAGGCTCTGTCACCAGTGTAAAACTCCCGGAACCACCAGGCTGAAGCCTGTATTCCGCAGTCGTCGCGCGCCATCCTACGTGCCAAGAGTCCGCTACCCCAGCACGACCGTATATTGACGCCTCCCATCCTTCTGTTGAACCGGACAGGGATGTAACCATCGACACGACCGCTTCCGGTATGTAAATGAAGAAGTTGGTTACCTCTGCCGTTGCTGATGTATTCGCCAGCGTGTAGATATACGTAACAGCTCCTTGGGACTGATTGATGCTCGCAGTTACGATAGGATATACTGCCAGTGCGGGCTGCATTGCAAGAGCTAAGCACACAAAGCATAGTAATGTTTTCATACTACATTTCTCCTTCCGAAAGGTCTGGCACAGCGGATAGTGCCCGCTGTGCCAACAATATCTGTTACCGATCAGTCCTGAAAGCCAACAGTTTTCCACCATCGGCTCTTGTGGTGACGAATACCCATCTGTCATTGCCAGTTACATTATACGATATGGCTGGACTTGAGCAAATAAAGCCGCTGTTTTGGTATCCGGTATATGCGGCTTCCTGAGAAAGAATACCATTTATGTTGTGCGTGTTGAGCGCGTAGAGCTTACCATCGTCGTTCCCGACGTATGCCAGTCCATTGCTTGCCAGCGCAGCCGATCCGACAAAGTAGTTGGTTGCCACAAACTCATCATCGTCGTCCTCCAGACTATCAGGCAATAGCTCGTGGAAAGTGATCCCCGTATCCATACCTACGTAGAGGCGACCGAAACCGGATGCCATAGTTCCACGAATTTCTTCGGCGCTTCCCAGGTAACTTACCTCCTGCGCCTCCAATATCTCGAACGGTTCTATGGATAGACGGTAAGCGTTGATGCCATGATAACGTGATGCACCTACATACGCTTCATTCCCTACGACAGTCGGAGACGACTCAACGCAGGCGTCCACATCGATACCTGCAACCGACCTGTCGCTGAGCTTAATCCTGTAGATATAGCCGTCATCGCAACCTACAAGAAGATATGTGTTTTCGCCCACGGTTGCTATCGCTGGGGATGAAGTTCCACATATCTTTTGCTGTAAGCCGGTAACCCCGTTTCCATCATTACCATGACCCGATTCATCTATTGGCAATATGATCGGAAGATAGTCGTGAGCCTCGTTCGGCTCATCTGACCAGATGCGCGTGCCATTTGCATCCGCCGAGAAAGCATATACCTTCGACGCTTCGTTTGTGATATACACCACTCCGTTATGCACGACAGGGGAGGATATGATTTTGCTCAAGCTCTCTGTCCTGTCATATGTCGGGCGAGACCATATCTGACTACCGTCGCTCAAGCTCAGGCAATACAGGTAGCCGTTGCTCGAACCAACATAAACCTTTTGGTCTACAATACATGGAGTTGATGCTACACCTCCCATTGAAGGTGTGCCGGTCGCTGTCCAAAGCGTAGCACCGTTGTCCGCGGCGTTGAAAGCCTTTACGCTTCCCGTAGCATCAAGGTAGTCTCCGCTCCAGGTCCCAACAACCACCTTGCTTCCTACAACAACAGGGCTGGAATCAATATATGGATGGGCAAATATCCAAGTATTGCCACCGGCAGGATTTGGATGGTAGACTGTTTGCCCGATGATCTGAACCGACCAGACCGGCTGAGACTCTGACGCTCGTAGTGTCTGTTGTGCCGTAGAGACACTTACCGGCGTCCAGGCTGTTGTTGTCAGCGTCTCATCCGTTACATCCCATGTCCTGCTCATACCCGTGTGCTGTGCATCATGCATGAACATCGGCCAGTCATCAGGCGCGGTATCGAAGAACCAGATCTCCAGGGACTCGCTTGTGCTGCCCAGCCCGCAGGATCGTACAGTCACGGCTGTCACAGTCAGTTTACCTGGGGTTTGTCTGGTCACTGTCGCCGTAACTACCCCGTTGATATTGGTGTAGCCGCAGCCCGAGGTGCTTCCCGGTGGGAACTGACTCCCGTTGATGTGTGTGAGCGTTCCGCCTGTGACGAAGAAGCACACTGTCGCATAGTAAGGATGCTGTCCGTTCCAGTCCGTGACCGTCGCCGTAACTGTCACTGACCCGGACACCTGGCCCAGCTCTGGGTCGGCGGACATGGAAATGTAATACCATCCGCATCCGTCCGACTCATCGGCTCCTATGTCCACAGTGCTGTTCTGTATTCTATCCTCGCCGTCCATGTCCACCCAGCCTGTCTGGACTGCCCCGTTATTGCCTGCATCCTTGCACGGCGAGTTGGGCTGAATGTGGAAGTTTTCCTCGGCCACACTGACCAGCTTCGGGTCTTCTGAGATATTACCATTTTGTCCCGTTGGGTCAGACCCAGAATAGTTGTATTCGGAACCCGCAGGATTCCAAACACAGTTGTTCTGAAACGTCGGGTCACTACCAGTGTTATATACCTCTGAGGAATTGGACGCGACAATGTTGTTCACTGTAGTCGAACTGGTAATCCCGGAATCGAAGTAGATGCCTCCACCACTGGCGCTGGCTGTGTTGCCAGCGATTGTGTTGTTGGTGAGCGTAGTCGTGCTGTAGAGGCCGCAGTAGATGCCGCCGCCGTTGCTTGCGCTATTGCCGGTGATCGTGTTGTTCGCTACATTTGGCGACGAATAGAAGTCGCAACTTATACCTCCCCCCTCAGAACCCGCAGTATTCTTTGTAATCCAGTTGTTCAGGATCTCAGCCGCAGACGAATTGGTTACGTTGATTCCGCCACCTGCTCCAAGCTGAGTGCTGTTTGCAGAAATCGTGTTGTTTACGATCCGCGGAGCGCCTCCGAAACTGTGGATACCGCCTCCTTGTTGACTAGCTATATTACCTGTGACTGTGTTGTTTGAGATCGTCGGTGAGGAATCCTCGCACCGAATCCCGCCACCGTACGCGTCTGATCCAGTGGCCTGGCCGCCTTGTATCTTAAAACCATCAATCGTGGTAGCCGAGCTTGTGCAGGTCGAGTCAGCCTTGACAACGCTGTAGCCCTGATAGCCGCTGCCATCCAAGACTGTAATATTAGCCGCCCAGTCTCTTCACTCCCGATATGTTTCTGTGCCTGCGAAGCCTCCGTATAGCGCTACTCCATTCTTGAGTTGTACAGAACTTGTACCAGCATACGTCCGCTGCGGCAACCCATACTTCAGGATAGATGTTTCCGCCGTTGTAGGCGGTGTTAAGTGCGTTCTGGACGGTGGCCTTGGCGTTGGCCCAGCTAAGGCCACTATTGCTATCGCTTCCACTAGGCTTGACATATATTATACCTGCTGCGCCGCCAGGTCCGGTGATGTCGCTGACCTCGACTGTGACGTTAGTGTCAGCATAATTGCCTGCCCGGTCATAGGCGCGAGCGTATATAGTGTGCGAACCCGCAGCCATATCCCAGCCTGCATAGGTCCATTCCTTTGTCGTGGAGTTGTAGTCAGCGACAGGCGCATTCGGCCAATCCGGCGTTCCGTCCAGCCAGACTTTTACCGTTGCTATACCGCTAAATGCGTCGGTGGCTGTTCCCTCAACAGGCACAAGAGCGTCCGGGTGCTTGTGGATGTCACCGACGGGAGCGGTGATAGTTATGGTCGGCGAGTACGGATCGTACAGCTCATCAGCGCCCATATCGACCGTGTCATACAACAGGCGATCATCCCCGTCGAGGTCCGTCGAAGGAAGGGCGCCAGGAGCGGGAGGATCGTTTTCGCCGGTGTTCATGCACGGGGAGTCCGGTCCGAGGTGGTAGTCTCCACTGCCCCTGAACAGAGGATCATCCTCTATGTTCGTTCCGTCTGAGTAACGTTGACATAGTTGCCACCGGCGTTGTCCCAGGAGTCGTTATTCTTCAGCGTTTCTGTGACTACAGCCCCGTCGGGTTCCCATACGCCGCAGGCGTCGTTGGAGGCAAAGATGTTGTTATAGACATCCACCGCGTAAATGCTCGATCCGGTTATGCTGAGCCCTCCGCCAAAGTTGTAACCGGGGTTAACATTGTTGTTGGTGACTGTGTTGCTAATGATCGAAGCCGATGAGTAGTTGACATAGATCGCACCATGCATCCATGTAGTCCTGCCGTTCCCGTCTATCCAGTTGTTCACCAGCACCGGCCACGGGCTGCCATACTCCGGGGTGTTCTGCAGGATTGCGCAGCCTCCATTAGAGGCAGTATTGTCTCTGATCTCGTTCAATCGAATTGTGGGGGACGCGGCACGACCGTAGACACCGTCCTGGTGGACACCTACCGCGCCGCCAGCCTGCACACCAGTGTTGTTAACAATAGTGTTCCGCTCTATTATCGGTGAACTGCCATAACAACTGATGCCGGCTCCGATATTCGCACTGTTGTTTATGATCTTGTTGTTTCTGATAGTGGGGTCGGCGCGCCGGCAGTAGATGCCGCCGCCGTACCAGTAAGTATAGTATTTCGTGCCGGTGCCACCAGTAATTGTGAAGCCGTCTATGATCGTATCGTTGCCTGCTCCGGTGGGTACCGTCACCACGCTGCCGTAGTCGCCTCCGGGATTTTGTGCGTCTATGATGGTTTCGTCGAGCTCGAAATCCCGGTCCTCTCTTGAAGTCGCACCGTAGGCCAATCCACCATAAAGACCTACGCCAGCTTTCAACGTGATTTGCTCGTTGTAGGTCGCTCCGGCAACCCACACCTCGTCTCCAGCCGAGGCAGCATTAAGTCCGGCGGTTATCGTCTGTTTCGCGTATCCCCACGATAGCCCGTTATTGTTATCATTGCCATCCGGCTTTACGTAGATGATAGTTGTGGAAAGGGTACGAACCCCTCCGGACGAAGCGGCCCCGTCGGAATCGGAAGTCAACCGCAGATAGTCTTCGAAGGTCACGTCCTGAGCCGTGACCACACACTCCTCGCGCGCCAAAGCCGTGCCTTGGGCCCAGGCTCGGGCCGAGATTGCAGTATCATGCCCGATGATGAACGGGCCAGTGTAGACGGGGCAGGCAGGTGTCGGATCGGTCCCGTCTGTTGTGTAATGGATTAATGCGCCTTCCACGGCGCAGTCGATAACTACAAACTTGCCGTATACCGCGTGAGATTGCGCGGCGGCGGCAGAACATAGAATGAATAGAACACATACACAAAAAGCTGATATAGCTATCCTTTTCATTGTCTTTTGACCTCCTCACTGATTTGCCTTAACTGATAATGCACATACGCTGGGTTGAAAAGGCAGATTACTAAAGGAGGCGGGCGAGCGTGCGGGGGGGGCAGGCAGGCGGGAGGTTACCGGAGGGCGTGGCAGAAGCCCAGGCCGGTAAGATGGAGATGCCAGTGATTGCATACAGGACAAGCAGCACATCTCTGTGCTCCTTTCTCCGGCTACTGCCGGATCAAGTTGCCCAAAAACTACACAGGCTTCTGTATCTATAGCATGCTTGCCTCAGCTTGTCAAGGGGTTTCGACTAAATTATTCGAATTATTTTGGATAAAATCGATGCATTTCAGGCGGTTGCGACAACTTCTGCGCCGATCTTGTGTCTTTCGGTGTCGTCGGTGAGACGGACGGAGATCAGCTTCGATACCCCAGGTTCCTGCATCGCGACGCCGTAGAGGGTGTCGGATGCCTCCATGGTGGCCCTGTTGTGAGTTATCACGATGAACTGCGAATCCCGGCTGAACTCTCTCAGCACCTCCGCAAACCGCTCCACATTTGCGTCGTCGAGAGGGGCGTCAACCTCGTCGAACAGCACAAACGGGCTTGGTTTGACCAGGAGCAGCGCGAAAAGCAGCGCCGAGGCCGTAAGCGCCCTCTCGCCGCCCGACAATAGCAGTAGGTTCTGGAGCTTCTTTCCCGGAGGCTGGACGATGATCTCGACCCCGGTCTCGAGCAGATTGTGCGGGTCGGTCAGGACTAACTCCGTCCGTCCGCCGCCGAACAGCTTGAGGAACATCTTCTCGAAATGCTCGCCGACCGCACGGAATGTCGTCATAAAAAGCTCCCTCGTGCTTTCGTCTATCTCCCGTATCGCATCGAGCAGTTTTTCGCGAGCGGCTTCGAGGTCGTTCCGCTGAAGCGTGAGAAATTCCCATCGCTCGCTGACCCGCTCGTACTCCTGGATCGCCCCGGTGTTGACCGGCCCCATAGCTCTGATCTCACGCCTCAGCCGCGCTACCTCGCTCGCCGTGCCTCTCTCGACCTCGACCGGCTCCTCACGCGCAAGCGCCTCCTGAGAGGTGACCTCGTATTCCTCCATCAGCCGCTCTGAAGTCTGGTTGATCTGCACCTCCAAGCGAGCCTCCCGCACATCGCAGTCCCTCACAAGCTCAGCCGTCTCCGATCTGGCGCGGTGGAGCGACTTGAGCTCGGCATCGACTTCGGCGGCCTTCTGTGCAAGCTCCGCCCTTCGCGTGACCAACCCATCCAGCTCCTCTTGTGCCCTGCCCAGGGTCTCCTCGCCGGACGCTCCGTCCGCCGAAAGCGCCTCCAACTCCCGCGCGTTGACCGCTATCTCTACCTCCTGCTGCTCGATCTCCTTCTGGTGAGCCTCCAGTTCGGAAACCGACTCCTGTATGGCCGACTCCGTCTGGCGGACCGACTGCTGAAGCCCGGAGCGCCGCTCCCTGACGGAAGCAAGGGTGACCGAAAGCTCCATATACTGCTCGGAAAGAGAACTGCGCCTGGCCGTTAGTTCTTCCAATCGCTTCTCTGCGCCCGCAACCAGGCCGTCCAGGTCGATGTTCTCCTGCCCAGCGGCGGAAACCTGGGATTCCAGCGCCTTCAGCGACTCGAAATCGCTTCTGAAGGCCGATTCAACGTCCTCCTTCTCAAGGGTAACGACCTCTATCTGTCCCTCAAGCCGCTTCCGCTCCTGGGCGAGGAATTCCAGTTGTCGTTCCGCCTCGACAAGGGCCATCCGGTCCTCCGAAGAACATTGCTCAAGCTTTGCTATCTTGCCGTCAAGGTCAGCTAGAGAATCTTTCGCCGAGGCCAAGTCATTTTCGAGTTTGGCCCGCGCAGCGTCAAGCTCGGCCAGATCCCTTGTCAGAGAGTCGATCTCCTGTTTTCGCCCGAGCAGGTTAGGCCCCTTGCCTGGCCTGATCCCGCCGGTCATCGCTCCCGTAGGGACGATCACCTCGCCGTCCAGAGTGACTATCCTTCCCCACCCCATAGCACTGCGAGAGAGCTTGACGGCGTTGTCGATATTGTCCACGACGATCACCCGGCCGAGGAGCACGTTGATCGCCGGAGCGTATTTCTTGTCGTATGAGATGATGTCGCTTGCACACCCCCGGACACCCGGCTTGTTCGTACTGCCAAGAGTTCCAGAGACCGAGGGGCGCACACCGTTTAACGGCAGGAAAGTGGCCCTTCCCGCGCGGTTGTCCTTTAGAAACCTGATCGCCTGTTTAGCTTCATCAACGCTATCGGTTATGATGTCCTGGACGGCGCTTCCGAGCGCGACCTCTATGGCAGTCTCATAGCCGCGCGGCACGGTGATGACGTCGGCGACAACCGCATAGTTCCCGCCCAATTTTCTGTTCTTGCGAGCGGCCATGACAGATCGGACGCCTTCGAAGAAGCCTTCGTGAGCCTCAGCCATCTCCTGAAGCGTGGCAAGCCGGGAAGCCTTGCCGACCGTAGTTCTGTTTATCTCAGCAAGATTCTCGGTTACGGACGCGATGATCTCGCGCGCTTGTTCACGCTGGGCGCGAAGTGGCGGAAGCTCCTCTGCTCTGGCCTTTTCCTTTGCCCGCAGTTCGTCGGCGCGGGCCGCGAAATCCTCTTGCTTCTTTACGATCTCTTCCCGATTTTGACTGAGCGACTCCAGCTCGGCTGTGTACTTGCCTGCGGCGGCTTCCAGTTCGGCTGTTCTCGTGCGCAGGCTCTCGATCTCAGTCCTCCTGGCTGCCTGTTCCTTTGCAAGCTCGATATAGGCGGATTTGCGGTCCTCGACTATTCTGGTGGCGGCTTCGATTTCGGCCTGAAGTTGTTCGATAGCCTCCGAGCACGAGGCTGTGTCCTGGATAAGCCGAGCCTCCCGCTCGGCGGCTCCACTTTCCTCCGCAGTCAGACATTCGAGCCTTTCCCGCGCCTCCTCGATTCTCCGGCCAAGCTGTTCCACCTCGGACTTAAGCCGGGCGCAAGTGTCTTCAGCAGCGCGCCGCCGCTCCTCGATAAGAGCGAGCCTGCTCTTGACCCGCTGAGCGGCGGCGGTAGTCTCCTGATGCTTGGCCCTCGCCGCCTCCACCAGCCGGTCGTGTTCGGTGAGATGGTCGGAGAGCTTTTCCTTCTCCCATTCCAGATCGGATATACGCTTGTCCTGCTCAGACGCGCGCTCCGTGCCCTCGATCTTCGCCTGTCGCGCGCGTTCGAGTTCCTCGGACCATCGCCTGAGATCGTTAATCAGCAACCCGGTCTCGATCTCTCTCAGCCGCGTGGTAAGCTCGTCGTGTCGTTTAGCTGTCTCGGCCTGCTCCGCAAGCGGTTCCACCTGGCCCGATAGCTCGGATATGATGTCGTTCACTCTTCGCAGGTTCGTCTCGGTATTCTCGAGCTTCTTCTGCGCTTCCTTGCGACGGAAGCGGTATTTCTTGATTCCGGCGGCCTCCTCGATGAGCGACCGGCGGTCTTCGGACTTCGCGGAGAGAATGGCATCTATCTCCCCCTGGCTCACCGTCGAGTACGCCTCGCGGCCCATGCCGGTATCGAGGAACAGTTCGTAGATGTCTCTCAGCCTGCATGGACTCTTGTTTATCAGATACTCGCCTTCCCCGGACCGGAAGACTCTGCGGGTGATGGTGACTTCGGAGAAATCGAGAGGAAGAGAGCCGCATGAGTTGTCTATGGTGAGGGATACCTCCGCCATACCAAGGGACTTGCGCCGCTCACTGCCGGCAAAAATGACGTCATAAGCCCGGTTAGCGCGCAGGTTTCGCACATTCTGTTCGCCGAGCACCCACGATACGGCATCGGCGACGTTGCTCTTGCCGCTGCCGTTCGGCCCAACCACCGCAGTGATACCCGAAGTAAACTCCAGGTCAGTTCGGTCGGCGAATGTCTTGAATCCCTGGATTTCTAGGCGCTTGATAAACATAACCAACAGATTATCGCATACAGACGGGCTTTCTGACTAGATGCAATTCTCCGTGGCCCTGGAGAAATGGTTGACGCGCGCTCGGCGGCGGTGCTATACTGGGCTGGTACCGGCGCCGTACTGCGAAGAAGCAGTGGCTCCGGCTGAACTGCCCATGAAGACTCAGCAATGCGCAGACACACTACTCGGCTGATCGGTAAACGTGTCTCATGTCGCGCCTGCGGGGACTCATTATCACCTGTTCGCACGGAAACATTACTGTTAAGGAGATCAGAATGGGTCTGAATCACTGTCTTGCGCGGCAATGGATTCGCCTGTTGAGTAAGTGCGCTCCAAGTCCGGTTAAGAAGCGACACAGCGAAATCTCTCTTGTGTTTGCACAAGAGGAGGATGACGTATCTCAACCATCCCAATACTTGATATCCGTGGCGCTCGACGCAATAAGAAATGCTCTGAATGTATCACTTGAGGACATCAGCACAAGAATAAGAACCCCGCCACGCTTCCCGAATATATGGCCGGGAGAACACTACAAGTTGCTTGCAGGACTAGTTTTGGCCTTAAAACCTAGTGTTGTTGTTGAGGTAGGAACATATACGGGACTGTCTGCGCTGGCAATGAGTAAATATCTTCCACACGGATCGAAATTGGTCACTTTTGACGTTGTGGATTGGAAGGCGATCCCTGACTCATGCTTGCGAGAAGATGATTTCCGCGACGGAGGATTTGTCCAATATGTTGCGGACCTGAGCGATCCCAGAGTTGCTCTGGAGTACGGCGACCAGTTGGCAGAAGCGGGATTGATATTCTTTGACGCGGCAAAAGATGGAATTATGGAGCAGAAGTTTCTGGAGAATCTGAGGCTTATCCGGTTTCGCACGAATCCCCTGCTGGTTTTCGACGATATCCGCGTGTGGAATATGCTAGGAATTTGGCAAGATATTCGGCTGCCTAAGTTGGACCTGACTTCTTTCGGACATTGGTCAGGAACAGGGATCGTCGAATGGAAGTTATAAAAAGCTCGCAGATCAGCGGCGAGGCGCAATCGGACTGCCAGACGCATCCTGATCGAGAAGCCGGAGCGGGATCGACGACCGGCAAGAAACGAGTTGTCGTCGAGAACGTTGCTTCATTAGTTGTGCTCCAGGGAGCGAATTACCTGCTGCCTGTTATCGTTTTGCCTTATCTTGTTCGCGTCCTCGGCGCTGAAAAGTTTGGTCTTCTCGCGTTCGCCCAGGCTCTTACGCAATACTTCGTTGTACTCACCGATTATGGCTTCAACTTCACCGCCACACGCCAGATTGCCGTCAGTCAGAATAATCCGCAGAGGCTGTCCGAGATTTTCTGCTCGGTCTTGGCTATAAAGTTGGTTCTTATGCTGTTCGGTTTTCTCTCGATGGCCGCGCTCGTCTTTGCTGTTCCGAAGTTCTACGCCAATTGGCCTATCTATTTCGTGACATACCTTGCGGTGCTGGGCTACGTCCTTTTTCCGGTATGGTTCTTTCAAGGCATGGAGCGGATGAAGTATATTACAGGTGTGAATGTTGCGGCCAGGGCCATTGCCACGGTGGCGATATTTGTGCTCGTACGCAGCCAAGCTGATTTCCTGTTGGCGGCGGGCCTCCAGGCCGGGGGGTTTGTGCTTGCAGGGTTACTGGGGTTATGGTTCGTCTGGCGAGACTTCTCCATAAGTTTGATTTTGCCTTCCCGTTTTCAGGACGTGATCTCCACAATGCGTGAGGGTTCACAAGTGTTCATCGCTACCCTCTCCGGCAATGTGTATGGACAGGGAGCCGTTCTGGTAACTGGGTTGCTGGCAGGTCATACGGCGGCTGGCTACTATATGCTTGCTCAAAAGATAGGTGGTGCAGCGGTTGCCCTGGTTCAGCCGGTGGCGCAGGGGATTTATCCCCACATGGTGCATTTGTTCACGCAGGACTTCAGCGGATATCACCGAAGCAGAAAACGCGTTCTTGCAGGAGGTCTAGCTATCGGGCTTGCCGTTGGATCCGTCTTATTCTTGTTTTCACATCCAATCGCGAGTGCGGTTGCTGGGCGGCCGCCCGTCGTGCTGCCAGACCTTTTAAAGGTATTCTCATTCATCATAGTCCTGATCGTTATGAATGTTCTGCTCAATCCATTCATTCTGGCTATGAAAAAGTATGACGACATGCAGCGCATGTATATGATGGCAGCTATTCTCTTCGTGTTAGTCTCCATTCCGGCCACTGGTCAATTTGGGCCTATGGGTATGGCGTGTACCGTGTTGGGTATCGAAGCGTTCGTGTTTATAAGAAGTATACAAATAGCAAAGGTGCTGGAGTGAACCCAAAAGTTTCTGTTCTCCTGAATACTTTAAACGAGGAGCGGAATATCCGCAACTGTCTCGAATCCGTTAAGTGGGCTGATGAGATCGTCGTGGTCGACATGTACAGCGATGACAAGACGGTCCAGATCGCACAGGAGTATACTGACAAGGTTTTCTTCCACGAACGTATGGGCTATGCTGATCCCGCACGGCAATTTGCCCTGGAGCAAGTCAGTAATGACTGGATTCTGCTGGTGGATGCTGACGAGTTGATTCCACGGAGACTGCGTGATTGCATACTGGAAATTGCCGCCTGCGACCAGTGGGACGTCGTTTTGATCCCGCGCACGAACTATTTCTTCGGCCATGCTATGAAAGGAGCCAACTGGGGACCGATGCAAGACGTCGTGCCGCGGTTTTTCAAGAGACCGGCGATGCGTTTTTCAGAGCAGGTGCATCGATTCTATCACCCTGACCCGACTGCACGAGTAAGAACACTGAACGATGAATCGTGTGCTATTATCCACTTTAATTATGTGGACGTTGAACAATTCATCGAGAAGCTCAATCGTTATACGACCATAGAGGCTAATCTTGCGAGAGCGCAGGGCAGGCAGTTGTCTCTGACTCGGGTGCTGTATGAAGTGATTCGTGAAGTTGGCGGTCGGTTCATAGTAAGAAAGGGGTACAGGGACGGGTTTCAGGGCTTTCTGCTGTCGATGCTGATGGCTAGCTATCATGTAAGCAGTGCGTTGAAGCTGTATCTCTTGAACAAATATGACTCTGAAGAGGTAAGTCGTAAGATATTGGATGATTATGAATGCATCGCATCACGCACGCTTGCGGAGTACGGTTGATGTCGTCGCGACCGAGGGCTTTGATAAGCCGGACCACACGGCAATGGACAGTCGAGTCTGGATCGTCATCATAAATTGGAACGGCTGGCGCGATACGATCGAGTGCCTGGAGAGCGTGTTCCGTATCGATTATCCAAACTATCGCGTGATAGTTTGCGACAATGCCTCAGAAGATGGGTCTCTTGAACATATCAAGGCGTGGGCTGAAGGACGCATGGACGTGTTCGTGCCGACAGATAACTCGCTGCGCTCACTCTCGTTTCCGCCAGTTCCTAAGCCCATCTCTTACATTGAGTACGGCAGAGCTCCTGCGGAGAAGGGTGGCGACTCGACTCACGCTGACGCAAGACTTGTTCTGATCGGGACTGGCGCTAACCTGGGCTTCGCAGGAGGAAACAACGTCGGCCTGCGTTACGCGCTCGCGCGGGATGATTCCGATTACGTATGGCTGCTTAATAACGACACTGTTGTGCATTCCAAAGCCTTAGGGCTGATGGTTAAACGGATGCAGGAAAGTCCTAACGCTGGAATGTGCGGTGCCACAGTCCTCTATTATGACGAGCCGGAGAAGGTGCAAGCGCTTGGCGGAGGCGTCTACAATAGGTGGCTTGGTCTGTCCAGCCATATCGGCGCGTTCCGTCCCACAGGCTGCCCGGCTGAACCCGAACGAGTCGAACGTCAGATGGACTACATTCTTGGCGCATGCGCGCTGGTATCGAAACCATTCCTGCAAAACGTCGGCCTGATGTGCGAGGATTACTTTCTGTACTATGAAGAGGTTGATTGGGCGTTGCGGGCACGAGGACACTACTCTTTGGCCTATGCTCCAGAGAGCATCGTCTACCATAAAGAAGGAAGAGCTACCGGCGCCAGCAATTCAAAGCAGGAAGAGAAGAGCCTAACCTCCGATTTCTTCCTCATCAAGAGCAGGTTCACTCTGTCCAGAAAGTTCTTCCCCTGGCTGCTGCCGACGGTCTATATCGGGCTGTTAGTTACCTTGGTTCGTAGGATCGGCCGGGGTCGATGGTGGGCAAGATTGTGGATGATAGCAAGGCTAGCGATGGAAGTACGACACAGAGGCAGATGCTCGGTTGGAGAAGCGCCGAGACTTGAGGAGTCGCGTCGCTAATGGCAACGGCAGCAGGATACAATTCAATTAGGCGTCTGGATCCACTGTACATTATTATGGGCTTCGGTGGTGTGCTGCTGCTTACTAATAAGATTCCGGCTCTGGCCATAGCTGCCACTCTGGTTACCGTGTACCTAGGCATTTCGGCGTGGCTTATGAGCGGCAGGATACTCTCCATCTGTGGTAAGCCCTTCGCATTGCTAGGCTGCATGTATACTTATCTGCTCATCAGCTACTTCGCCAGCGGCCAGCCAGCCTCCGGTCTTGTGTCCTACGATTTTCTGAAGGAAGACGGCAATTTCTTCTTTGCCTATGCCATGTTCTTTGCCTTTGTCGCGTCTAATCTCAACTATAGGTCGCTGTTCTCGGTCTATCACACTCTGGTATTATTGGCCTTTTCGTTTGCGGCGGTTCTGGGTGTGATCGAAATAGCACTCGGAAAGCCGGGTCTCGTATCAAGTTATTATCAGGGAGAGTTTTATTTCTCGGCGCTCAATAAGTCGCATAACGCAACAGGCTCCGTCTACGCGGCGGCATGCATTGTAGCGCTCTCGGCGTGGCTTTTCCGAAGTAAGACCCAGAAGACGAAGTGGCATTATCTATTGGCTCTACTGTGCTGTTTACTCGGACTTCTTATCACCAAGAGCAGGGGAAGCATTCTATCCTTTGCCTTGGCTGCAGCCTTTCTCTTCTACAAGCGCTACGGACCGTGGTTCATCGCTAAGAGGCAGTTTATATCCCTCATTACTGCGGTCACCATTGCAGCTATCTTCACGGGTGCGCATGTCAGATGGATCCACGCTGTGAACTATCCGAGTGACACGAACATTGTTGACCGAGTGACGAAGTGGCAAAACGCCTGGCTATTGTTTACACTGAGCCCCGCAATTGGCGTCGGATTTGGAAGATACAACGATATTTGTCCGCCGCTCACCGTCATCGATCCTCCTCTATTGGATGGTATTCCCGGCCTGGCTTCGCTTTGTACCAATGCCACTCCCGTCTATGACAGCTCTCACGCTCACAACTCTTACCTCCAGTTCCTTGCCGAAACCGGTATTTTGGGTCTGGGACTCCTGCTCTGGTTCTGGCACTCTATATATGTTCGGCTCTCCCGCGCCTTCAAGATTACACAAGATGAGAGCATAAGAACCGCGTCGGTACAAGGAATGAGTAATATCATTCTTCTTCTCATTCTGTCCTTAACCGAAAACTATCTATCGGCGACCACAGTTATGTTGTTTATGTCGTCGAGCATCGGCATCAGCCTTGGCTTGATCGGCCGCTCCGACGCCGCACGTGAGAGATGAGCCGCCCGACTCCTGAGAGTGTGCCCGGCCAACGCTCACCTTCCAAGCTTCAGCAGGTCCGTGCGGTATCTGGCAACATCCATTTTCTTCTGAGAACGCAGCATTTCCCAAAGGTGACGACTAATTATTTCTGCGATTCTGTGGATTGCTTCGTGGCGCGACAGACCCTCTGACATCAATCTTTTTAGAGCATCACGAGCCTCATGCGGATTGTTTGAGGCAATCTGCCTTTCGACCACAGCGTGCATATACACGTGCATTCGGGGGTTTACACCGTCCTCGGTCTCCGACGCCGCGTTCGCGGCGTCGGGTCCGAACCACTCCGCATACTCTGGATGTTCGTCCCAGACAGCGGCTACGATTTCATGTTCATCTTCCTCACTTTTGACCAACACCTTGTCTATAGCTGCTTCGTATTCGTCTTCGGGAAGCGCTCCCACTTCATCAAGCGCGTCAGCGATCGATCGAATATGGTCCGAATCCCCCAGCTCTACTGCCAGTTCAAAGGCTTTTCGGAGCAAGGGAATAGCGCGTTCTTCGTCCCCAGTACGTAGGAGTGTAAAACCAAAGGTTTCATAGTTGTAAATCTCATCGGGTTCTTCGGCCGCCAGTTCCTGCTGAATCGCGAGGCCGGCGGCGGGGTTGCCTGAACGGATGAGCATATCACCCTTTTCGCGCCTCAGCCCGGCCAATATCTCAGGTATTGCCGCGGCCGCCGATGCTAACCCGATCAATCTGTCGGCGCACTCGAGCGCAGCAGCCCAATCAGCCTCGTTCGTGCACCAATAGCTGAGCTGGAGGAGTTGGCCCTGATAGTCAACAAGATGATCGAACTCACCGCTTGTTCCGAGCAGTTCCAGAGCGCGGCGGGCGTAGTCTCGGTCGCGCCGCGGCGCCTTGTCGGCAAGGAACGCAAGCTCGACGTCGTAGAAGCCCTGGTCCAGATCCAGTAGCTGGCCACGGTACTTGTTGCGAAGCATTGCATCAAGGCGCTCTACACGGAAAACATGAGTGCTGATCTCGGCCATGTGTTCTGCGTCCCAGAAGTCGGACTTCGGTGGAGGGATGTTCAGTTGGCGGGATTCGTCTAGGATTGCGTCCCACATCGGACCTTCCCCGGTCGCAGGCCAGCAGCACAGCTTGTACTTCTTCCCGCTGCCGCACGGGCACGCGGCATTCCTCCCCTTCGGCGGGGGATCCGGACATATTTCACTCAGCACGTAATTCCACAAACTTTTGCTAATATTGGAGAACTCAAACAACACAATCGACATAGTTTAGTCACCGGTTCCTATACGTTGTCAACCGCTGATTTGTTTCCTGGTCACTCAACCCTTTTACCTCAAAGGTCTTGTCCCGGCTCTTTTCACCGGAGACGAGAGTGATTTGCGCTCGCTTGACATCCAGGACCTTGGCCAGGAACTCTATGCAGGCTTTGTTAGCAGCGCCCTCGACCGGCGGCGCGGTGAGCTTTATGGCAAGAACATCGTCCCGCCAGCCGATTATTTCGTCTTTTGATCCCCTCGGGGTTACTCTGACCTTCAGTCGCGCCATGGGAAGCTTTCAGCGTTCAGCTATCAGCCGTCAGCGGGGTGTTGGGTGTTGGGTGCTGGGTGCTGGTAAGAGTCATGGGACATGGGTCATGGGGCATGGGAAGGCCCTCTGTTACCTGTTACCTGTTACCTGTTACCTGTCACCTGTTACCTGTTACCTCAGCTTACCTCAGCCGCTTCAGTGCCACCAACGGCAGCAGCCGCTCGACGTCCTCCTTTTTTCCTATTTCTGTGCCATCGCTCATAGCAGTGGACGCGCCTGCCCATTGAGATAACCGCTATCTCGATCCCAAGCCGCACGAGTTCCTCCGCGGCATCTGCAACTTCTTCAACGGAAGATAGCTCTGCACTACAAAGTCACCGGGCTTCGTCCAGATTCGGCTTTATCATCATCGGACAGGCAGGCATTCCCAGCTTGAGCGGTTCGCCGTCAGCATCAAGGATCGCGCGCGTCCCCACGGCCTGGGCTATTTCTATAAGCTCGCGATAGACCTCCGTATTGACTCCCTCTCCGCCTGCGTCGAGTTCCGTCCTATCGATCCGGTTGGTATCACCGAGGACGATACTCTTGACGTAGATGGTCTTGTCGAGGGTCGGGTTAAGCGTAACGGTGGTGATCATATGAGCGATGAGCTACGAGTTATGAGTTGTGAGTTGTGAGTTGTGAGTAACCATGTCATCCTGGGCAGTATATACTTGTCATCCTGTGCGTTGCGTTGGATCTACTCTCGGTTGCAGATCTCCTGCCACTTGAGGACAGATTCTTCGCTGTGCTCAGAATGACAGGACTTTTTGACTTTTGGCTTTGGACTTTTGACTTTGCACTTGTCACTTGTCACTTCATGCACAATGACTCTACTCGTGGTATTTGATCTCGCTTGCCTGAATTCCGGAGACGGCGCCGTTTTTTGCGGCCTTGCCGTTCGATCCGAAAAGCCTTATATAGTAGCGCACGACTTCTTTTACGGCATTCTTGCCGGGAAGCAGTACCTTGCGCATATCCTTCTCGTTCGGTCGCTCGGCGAAAGCTTCCTTCATGCCGCGCAGGAAGGCCATGCTCAGTTCTGTAGCCACATTGATCTTGGAGACTCCATGCTTGATGGCATCTTCAATAGTGCCTTCGTGGTTAGCCAGTTTTACCTGTTTTGCTGAGGCGTCCTCGCGCGTACAGAGAACTCCAGAGGCCCCATGCAGCACAATCGGCACGCCTGTCCGGCGGCGGATGTCATCAAGCCGCTCGATGTTGAGAGGCTGGATGCTCTCCTTCATACCGTGAACACTGCCTATAGCAGCAGCCAGAGAGTCGCATTCGGTCCCTTCGATGAATTTCTCGGCCTGCTCCGGGTCGGCCATCAGGTCTTCGACCTGCTCAGGCGTCAGGTTGTCCTCGATCTTCGGAATCTTGCCAAGCTCGGCCTCGACAGGGATACCTATTGAGTGGGCAATCTCCGTGATCTTACGGGTGGTCTTGATGTTGTCATCGAGCCGGAGGGCTGAACCATCGAACATAAGGCTGGTGAACCCCGCCCGCAGGCACCTTACGTTCTGGAGAAAGTCGGTGCCATGGTCAAGATGGAGCACTACCGGGACAGTCGCAAGTTCAGCCGCTGTCTTAACGAGCATACTGGCAAACTCCAGGCCGGCGTAGGCTATCGCTCCCTGGCTGACCTGCAGGATGACCGGGGACTGCTCTTCCTCGGCTGTTTCGATGACCGCTTGAACGCACTCCATGTTGTTGGCATTGAACGCCCCGATGGCGAAACCCTCCGCCTGGGCCCGCTGCAGCAACTCTTTGCTGGTCACTAATGGCATAACTGCTGTGTCACGCGGGTCCGCACCGCGCTGCCTCCTTGTACTTACGTTATGTTATAAGCGGCGGGAATAACCCGCCGCCAGTCTTAAGCCTCCGGTTCTATCAGGCCGTAGTTTCCGTCTTTGCGACGATACACTACGTTCACGGCCTCCGTGTCCTGATTGAGGAACACGAAGAAGTCGTGATGAAGCAGTTCCATCTGGTTTGCCGCTTCCTCGGGCGCCATAGGCTTGATCGGGAACCGTTTTGTTCTTACTATCTCAGGCGCCAACTCCTCTTCGGCTGCTAATTCGGGCGACTCAACCCCAGCAACCTCTGCCAGCATCTGCTCACGCTGAGCCTGCCGCTCTCTCGGGCCTTCCTCAGCAGCTCTACCGTAGTGCTTGCCTTTGAACTTCTTTACTCGCCTCTCAAGCTTATCAACCACTTGATCAATAGAGGCGTACATATCATCGGTGCGCTCCTCTCCACGCAGGAGCACCCCATCCCCCTCGAGCATGACCTCAACAATGTGCCAGTTCCTCTGAACGCTCTGAGTGACCTGCGCTTCCTTTATCTCCCCGAAGTACTTCTCCAGCTTCTGGATTTTCTTTTCCGCGTAACGCTTAAGCGCGTCCGTCACTTCCACGTTCTTGCCCTTAACAGTTATGAGCATTAAGAGTGGAAACTCCTTTCGACGTTCTGCCGCGGGTCCGCTGACCCAAACGTTAAGAGTTTAGCACGGGGATGGAGGGAATGTCAATGTCATGAAAGACAGACGGATCAAGTTGGGGGTAAGGGATTTCAGATTTCAGATTGCAGATTGTAGATTGAACCGGAGGGATTTCAATCTGAAATCTAAAATCTCAAATCTGAAATCCCTCCAGTGAAACTCACGATTTCGTTCCACCTACGACTTCTCCAAGCGCATACGAACGCTTGACGTCCATAAGCTTCGCTTTCACTCGCTGCCCGACGTATTTTCCACCGTTTGAGAGGTCTATCAGGTATCCGTCAAGCCACGCCGTAGACCTCGGCAGCAGAGAGAACGGGTTGCGGACTACGTGGCATTCTACGAGTTCGGCAGGTTTGTAAGGCAGCATCTGCCGCTCTATCTCCTGGAGGTTTCCAGGCACGATCTCATACTTTTCAATATGCAAATCTTCGTTTGCCCTGATGTAGACCGCTCTGCGGAGCCGCCTTTCTATCTCGTCAATGGTCTCTCCCATAGGCCCGACCAGGTGAATGGCCACCTCCGGATGCACGCTGACCACGAAAGCTTCCTCGTCTGTTTCAGACATGAGCTTCTTAAGCTCGCGTTCGACTTCAATCGAGATAGTCTCCGGGGATTCTATCCTCCCGCGGCCCTGGCAGTAGGGACAAGGCTCCGTCAGCGCCTCAGAGATCGTCTCGCCGGTCCGCTTTCTTGTCATCTCTATCAGCCCGAGCGGGCTGATGTGTGAGATCTTGGTCCTCGACCGGTCTTTTCTGAGCGTTTTCTCCAGGGCCGATACCACGTGCTGCCTGTCCTTCGGGTTCACCATATCGATAAAGTCGATGATGATGATGCCTCCGATATCGCGCAGCCTGAGCTGCCTTGCGATCTCGGTCACAGCTTCAAGGTTCGTCTTGAGTATCGTGTCCGAGAGACTGGTAGTGCCTATATACTTGCCCGTGTTGACATCAATCGTGGTGAGCGCCTCTGTCTCGTCTATCGTAAGATGCCCGCCGGATTTCAGCCACACCTTTCGTCTCAGAAGACGCTCGATCTCTGTTTCCAGCGCGAACCTCTCGAATACGGGCTCCGACTCTTCATAAAGCTGGATTCGAGACTTCATCTTCGGCGAGAGCAGTTCGATCAGCTCGGTAGCCTTTTCGTAGTCCACCGACGAGTCGATCAGCATCTTCGTCACATCCGATCCGAAGACGTCCCTGATGGTCTTGTAAATCAGCGACAGGTCCTGGTGGACCAACCCCGGCGCTCTTATCTTCCGCGCTTTCTCCTGGATCTGGTTCCACATTCTAAGCAGGAACTCAAGGTCCTGCCTCAGATCACCTTCGCTCTTGCCCTCGGCCTCCGTCCGGACTATCAGTCCGAACCCGAGCGGCTTCATGTTGTCGGCGATCCTTTTCAGCCTATCGCGCTCGCTGCCTTCTTCTACCTTTCTTGAAATGCCGATGTTATCGGCATCCGGCATCAGCACAAGGTAGCGTCCGGGCAGAGAGATTCTGGTCGATACCCTTGAGCCCTTTGTCCCACGCGGCCCTTTTATTACCTGGACAAGCAGTTCCTGGCCTGCCTTGATGAGGTCTCTTATCCGCACCTGCCTGCCCTCTCTTCGCGCGGAAGGCAGCTCGTCGTCGGCCTCGGGCAGAACGTCCGCGACATAAAGAAACGCGTTTCGCTCCAGACCTATGTCCACAAACGCCGCATCCATACCGGGAAGAACGTTGGAAACTTTACACTTGTAAATACTTCCGACTACGCGCTCGGCTCGCTCGATATGCAATTCGACGAGCTTTCCTGCCTCTATCAGCGCGACCCGGGTCTCCCTGGTATCGACGTTTACTATTATTTCTTTCGACAACAACTATCACCTCCTTTCTTGTCTGTTTTTCATTGCAAAATGCTCCTTAAAAAGCTGTCAGCCGTCAGCTATCAGCAATCAGCCTCCGGCGGGGGCCGGGTGTCAGGGGCCAGGTGCTGGAGGGATTGCAGATTGAAGTCTTTACGATGGGTGGCTATCTACGAATCGCCGCCTATCATGTTTTTTGGTATTGCCCGTATAAAGCATAGTGGCTCCAGGTTCGGTTGTTTTGCCTCCAGAACCGCGGAGACGCGGAAGGCAATCGAGCCAAGGAAGGTTGGAATTCCGCGTCTCCATCGCTTCCCCGCTTCCCCGGTTCTGGTATCACGCGTTATCCGAGCAACACTTATTCCTTCAATCTAAAATCTGCAATCTAAAATCTAAAATCTCTAGTACACCTTCACCCTATGAGCAAAACGCAGCTCAAGACCGGGAGCAGTACACCTCAGCGCATCAACAAGTTCGCTCGGCCTCACGTTTGCGAGGCGGGCCCTGATGAGCGGCGCTTCGTCCTCCTGATCCGCTCTGAAGAGCGTTTCCACAGACTCTATACCGGGCCGGATGTCTATGCTCTTGCTGCCGTTCTCCTTCTTCCTTTCGACCACAACAGTGGCTTTCGAAAGCAGTTCGCGAGCGGCCGTATGTAGGTCGCTTTCCGACGTGCCGCATACACCTATCAGATACTCGCTTCCGCGGATATCGGGCGATCTCCGCCCATCCACCTCCTCCGCCGCCCTGATAACAAGTCCGTCCGGCAGAGCGGAGTTAAGCGCGCGTACGAGTTCATCTGTGTCCACCCTGCTGTTAAGCTCTATAGTCATCGGCTCGGCTTCGCCAGTCGTGCCCACCGAAAGCTGGCTGTAGAACGACATTCGAGGTCTGGGATTAAACCCTTCGGAGTAGGCCACCGGGAGGCGGGACCTTCGCACAGCCCGCTCGAATGTGCGGACCACGTCCATGTGGGAGAGCCATCTCAGGCTGCGGTCCTTTGCGTATCTCAGCCGGTACCACACTCTTTCGACAGGGTGCGGACTATCTTCGACAGGAGCGGTTTTTCGCGCCTCCTCCACAGCTTCGCGGTCACCCTGGAACGTCTCTACCGGCTCTTGGAGGTTCAGCGGACAGGGATCATCAACTTTGCCAGCCAGGAACTCCTTTATTCCACAATTCAGACATGTGCCGTATCTACAGTCTATGTTCTCTTTTGACCTGTCTGCGAGCCTGTCCTGAATGGAAAGCCACCTTTTGGTCACACCGCAGTCGATGTGGTCCCACGGCAGCGGCTCGTCGTAACCGATTCTTCTATGCGCTATCGAATCGGTGCCAACCTGCGTCTCCCGGAATGCCGCGCGCCATCTCTCGGCATCGAACTGATCGTCCCAACCGTCGAATTTAGCGCCAATCTCCCAGGCGCGCAGGATCGCTGGACCGATCTCCCGGCCCGCTCGTGCCAGCACCGCCTCAAGCTCGCTCATCTCGGTATCGTGCCACGAGAGCGACACCGCCCGCCCACGCAGGCGAGTCTTAAGCAGACCGATCTTCCTATCAAGCTCATCTATCCTGTCCTGCGCCCTCCACTGGAAGGGAGTGTGCGGCTTCGGGACGAAGGATGACACTCCCACGTTTATTTTGAGCGGCCTTTTCCGCGCCCTGGCAAGCTCCAGCACCTTGTGCACCAGGCCGGCTATGGCGATCACGTCCTCATCGGTCTCAGTGGGCAGCCCAATCACAAAGTAGAGCTTGATCTTCCTCCACCCGCATCTGAGCGCCTCGTCTACCGCTTCCAGCAGATCGCCCTCCGTCACATTCTTGTTTATCGCATCCCGCAGCCGCTGAGTTCCAGCCTCCGGCGCGAACGTAAGCCCGGTCTTGCGGACCCGCTGGATCTCCGCTGCAAACTGCACGCAGCCGGCGTCCGCCCTGATCGATGGCAGCGAGACCCCAACCCTGTCGCCCTCGTGTTTCTGGACAAGATCGTGCACAAGCCGACCGATCTCCGAATAGTCGGCGCTCGATAGCGACATCAGGCCAACCTCGTCGTAGCCCGTGCTTGAGATTAAGGTCTCTGCCTGCTCCTCCAGTCTGGCCGGTGATCTCTCTCTCACAGGTCTCGTGATCATCCCCGCCTGACAGAACCGACACGTCCTTGTGCATCCCCGCATAATCTCGACCGCTGCCCGGTCGTGTATTGTCTCAAGGAACGGCACTACGACACTGTCCGGATAGTCAGCCGTCTCAAAATCGGTGACTACGGTCCTGCTGACATTCTGCGGAATATCGTCCTCAACTGGTTCAAGAGTCTTGCCCGTAGATCGGTAGAACGAGGGAACATAGACCCCCTCTGTTCGCGCCAACGCCCGAAGCAGTTCTCTGCGGTCGGCTGTGTGGTCTTTATATACATCGACGATTCTGTGCACTACCTCTTCGCCGTCTCCGATGACGAAGGCGTCGATGAACATAGCCATAGGCTCGGGGTTGACTGTGCAGTGGCCGCCGGCGATGACCAGCGGATGAGATTCGTCTCGATTATCCGAGCGGATTGGGATTCCGGCGAGGTCGAGCATATTGATTACGTTGGTGTAGGTTAGCTCGTACGCGAGAGAAAAACCGATGATATCGAAGTCCCGAACCGGTGCGAACGATTCGAGCGCGTACAAAGGAATACGCGCCACCCGCAACTCGTTTTCCATATCCGCGGCTGGCGCAAAGACACGTTCCGCCGCCGTATCGTCCCGGCGGTTTAGAGTGTGGTAGAGGATCTTTAGCCCGAGGTTGGACATTCCGACTTCGTACACGTCCGGGAAGGCAAGAGCAAAAAGAACATCCACCATAGAGCGGTCCTTTTTGACCTCGCCGAGTTCCCCGCCCGTGTAGCGCGCCGGTTTGCTCACCCTCGGCAGGATACTCTCCACCTGGTCTCGTATCCCGGTGAGCCGGAAATCCAAATCTTTTTAACTTCCTCGGTCCGGGCTTTCTTCAGCCCGGCTCAATATACTTAACCTCGACGCAAACAATTTCCGCCGAGTTATAAAAATCTTTGTCCACTGTTATTATACCATCCGGCCCGGCATCGGTCAAATCAAAAAGGCAGGGAGGCAACAGGAGCATCGTTTTTAGCATATTCAAGGCATCCTGAGCCTGTCGAAGGGTGCCGACTACGAAGCGCCTCACCTTTCGTGCTTCGACATGCTCATCCTTCGACAAGCTCAGGATGGCTTAGAATGCGTTGCTAAAGTTAATCCGCCAACAAACGATGCTCCCGGTATTACCTCCCCCACCGCTGTCAATGTTTCCCCAGCAAACTTTTGCATTCTCCGCTCGCATTCTGACGACTCTCAGGATGCGCAAAGGTATAATGAGCGAGCCAAGCAGTCGCACAGGCGTGTGCGACAGAAAGAACGATCTGTCTGCCATCTGGCTTGGGCGGCATAACTCGTCCTAATCTCCCTCCTCGAAAATGAATACTTCGTCGATGCTGCTGTCAAGCGCCTTGGCTATGCGATAAGCCAGCAGAAGCGAAGGGTTGTATCTTCCACGCTCTAAGTGTAGTATGGTCTCGCGCCGCGCGCCCACACGCTTTGCGAGATCATCCTGCGTGATCCCATAACGCGCGCGAAGCTCAGGCATCCGCGTCTTCATCCATTCAAACTCCTCTATGCTCGTAGTATGCGTAGACGATCATGAGGCTGGTTACGTGAAGCCCGTAGGTGATGGCAAGCATTATGCCAAACATCTGAAGGAATTGTCCCGCCTCCCATTTCATCGCCTGACCGATTCCCGTTAACAGAAGTGTTGACACCAGCATGGCGAGAGTAAGCGTGTAGCCTACGGCAGCAGCACGTCCGAGATTATTCTCGGCGCGCTCATCAGCCCCGAATAATGGGGAGAATACCGAGAAGCCGAATAGCCCCCACAACGCGTCAAAGTCGAACGCCCATCCGAGCAATCCCAGCGGTGCGAGCAAAGTCAGCCACTTTAGGTTGCGCAGTCTCATTGTAGATCCTCCTCTAGTTATCTATTTCTAACTTTATATTATAAATATACCACATTACTAGCGTCTGTCAAGCGCATTGCGGCGATTTATGTGTCGCGGGAACGCCGGGTTGGGTTAAATGGACGTTGACAATCGTTCACAGCAGGCTTGCGAGGAGTTCGCAGATGGAATCTTGTATCCTCCTTGCCTCCTTCTGCGGACAAAGATGGTTGTTCATCATTATCGAGAATACCAGCGGCTCGCCGGAACGGGTCGTGACATATCCGGAGAGATTGCTTACACGGGATACGTGGCCGGTTTTTGCGCGCACGTTGCCGCCCGCTTCCGAATCCCTCATCCGCCGCCGCAGAGTGCCATCGATCCCGCCGACCGGAAGCGAATCGATAAAGATGCGGGAATGCTGGTGGCTCCACATGTACCTTAAGAGGACTATGAGGTTGCCGGGGGTTATGTAATTCAGCCGGGACAGCCCCGATGCGTCCGCAAACGCGACTGCATCGAGGTCAAGCCCGACCCGCCCCAGGAAATCTCTCTCGACATCTATGCCCGCTGCGGCCGTTCCCTCGCCCTTTATCTCGGCGCCAAGCGACTTCAGCAGAACCTCAGCAATCAGGTTGTCGCTCGGTTTGAGAAGCAGTGGCAGTATATCCCGCAGCGGAGGAGATCTGTGCTCGACCAGAATCTTTGCATCATCGGGTTTATTGCCGGCCGCAGCCCTTCCTTCCACGACTACACCGGCTCGGCGCAGAAGCCCTTGGAGTATCGCAGCAGCATACAGAGCAGGCTCTTCCATAGTTATCGGCTCGGTGGGCTTTGACGAGGAATAGCCGAGCGGAACCGAGCCGCTTATTCTGATTTCGTTCTTCGCCCTCGCCCGCGCGACGAATACTGTGTTCTCAGAATCCGGGGGACCTGTGGTTGCCGTGTTGCGTATCGTAAAGTAGCCGCTCGGCGGGTCCAGCGTGACCCTCGCGGTTGCCCCGACCCTCCGGCCGGGGCGGACGTATACATCGACCACATTTCTGTCCAGGCAGATGGCGCTGATCTGGGCAGAGTAGTAATCGGACTCGTTGTCCCATCTCCAGCCTTCGCCCAGCCTGACGTCGTCAAATAAGGTGTCATCAGCTATTACCGCGCCGGTGACTCTGCGGATGCCTGTCCTTCGGACATCCTCTGCCAGGCTCCTAAGATCTGCAGTGGAGAAGACCGGGTCTCCGCCGCCGACCAGCACCAGGTCGCCGTGAAGCGCCCCCTGTCCGTCCAGCCGGCCTGCTGTGTAGAGATGCGTGGCGAATGTGTGGTCTGGCCTCAGCCTGTCCAGCGCGGCTGCCGACACGATAAGCTTGAAATTGGATGCGGGAATCAGTGCGACATCACTGTTTTTCTCGTAGAGCACGCGGCCTGTCGAGAGGGACTCTACAACCACTCCCTGCACCCCACGTTTCAGCGCAGGGTCGCCAAGAAGAGCATCGATCGCCGCTTTCAGCTCAGAAGCGGGCGACTTTATTGAAAGACAGGCGATCAACACGACCGCCAGGACGAAAGTCCGTCGGTTCGGGTTCACTTTTTACCTCTGCTTTTCTTCTGGTATAATCTTCATAGTTATGAGTCGTATAACCAGCATCTCCGCGGCACCGGCGCGCAGACGGTTGAAAACGCCTTTCGAGGTCGCAAAACGGCGCGCCGATAACGCCGCAACAGTCTTTGTCCACGCGCGGATCGAAGACTCCGTGAACGGCATCGGGGCCGCCACGCCTGTTCGGTACGTGACCGGAGAATCGATCCGTTCCGTCCTATCCGACGTAAGAAAGGCTTCTACCCTGCTCGCCGGTCGTGCGGCTGATGACCTCCCGGCCATTGTAGAGGACCTTGCTGGAATCCTGCCTCGCGCGCCCAGCGCGCGAGCCGGTATTGAAATCGCGCTCATCGATGCCCTCGGCAAACTCCACGGTGTCCCCTCTTATCAGCTTTTCGGAGGGACTCCGATAACCGCTGAGACGGATATCACAATACCTATAATACCACCAAAAAGCGCCGGTGAGCGCGCAGTTTGGGCGGCCGAGCAGGGGTTCCGCCTGCTGAAGATCAAGGTCGGCGGCTCGGACCGAACAGAGGACGTAGATCGGGTGACGACAATTTCTCAAGCCGTTCCCAAGGCCGGGCTGATTATCGACGCCAACCAGGCGTTCAGACCTGATGAAGCCGTCGATTTCTCGCACAAGCTCTTGGACCTGGGGGCGCGAATCGTCGTGTTCGAGCAGCCGGTGGAGAAGTTTGACCTTGGTGGTCTCGCCTGGGTGACGGAACGCGCGGGGATTCCGGTATTTGCCGACGAGAGCGCGCAAACAGCAGAGGACGTTGCCGTGCTCGCAGCGTCAGGCATCGTCAATGGAGTCAACGTCAAGCTGATGAAGTCCGGATTCATCGGAGCGCTCGAAATAGCCGACATCTGCCGGGAGGCAGGGCTTGGGCTTTTGCTCGGATGTATGCTCGAGCCCCGAGCAGGCATCACCGCCGCACTCCACGCAGCCTGCGCCGTAGGAGGCTTTGATTATTACGACCTGGACGCCGACTTGCTGATCGGCGGCGACACTTCCGGCGGCTTCATCCGCGAGGGAAGCCGCATCCATCCGACTGCGGGGCCGGGTCTCGACTGCCAGGCGAACCTTTGATCGCAGGAGCATCGTTAGTTTACCTGCGGGCGCTGGGGGGTAAACGGCTATAGAGGACGGGCAGCCAGCGTTCCGCAGCGGCTTGCCGGCATGTGACCAATCAACGGTCCGGCTGCTCGTCCTCAAGAATTTTCTTCGGGAACCTAATGACTTCTATTTGCGTATTGTAAGTAGAGTTAAACGCTTGCGACTCTTTTCTCCTTTCTGAAACGACCGAAAGTCGTAAGACGGACGGTCAAACTGGTACGGCCTGCCGATTCCCCACTTATCGGCAGGCCTTTTTTATACCAGCCAGCGCTCGAACAGGTCTTCCATCTCTGCTTTAGGCTCTTCCCTTACAGGGGAGAACGAGACTATAGTCACAGTGTCCAGCGGCGTAACGACCCGGTCATAAACTCTGGATAGGAGTGTCATAACCTCCTCAGGCAGCCTGAACTCTGGGTTCTCCTTCTCCACTTCCCTTGTCGTAAGGCTTCCAACCTGCTTGACTATAACCTCGTCGATAATGGCGGTGAAAAGTCGTTGGCGGGGTCCGAACCTGCGTCCGACAGTTATCCAGACAAGTTGGCCAGACTGGTACTTGCCAGACTTGTCTCCCAGTCGAATAGTTGCGGTTTTTCGCCCCTTCCGCAACATGTCTGCGTACAGTTCTGAATAGAAATTGAGTGCGAACATCGCGTCACTCCTGATCTTCATCTTTGTAATAGCAACCGATGCAGCATTATAAACTCAGGACACGGGTCTGTCAACCCTTGAGCTTGAAAATTTATTTGATGAGCCGGTTTAGCCTGTTTGCTATGGGGGGTATATAGACTCTGCCTACGGGACGGTGCCGACCTGGCAAAACGACCGTCCTCTATTGCCCCGAGCAGGTGGCATCCTGACCGTGCCACCTGCTAAATTTGTTGGATTGGTCAAAATTCTCACAGTTCTGACTCTGCGCGGTTTAGCTCTCCGCTGGATTTGGCTATACTAAATTTGCCTGGTCAGTTTTGCATTAATATTACGGACTCCGGTTGTTAGTAAAGCTTCTGCGAAAGGGGTGTGCTGAGTGAATCTCAGGGAACAGGCTATTATTATGACAATTCAGAGCAAGCTCGCGGAAGACACGCGAACCTACGGTCAGACTATCGACGTCTATGCTTCGGACGGAGATATCTATCTGATCGGTATGGTGGATTCAGAACTCCAGCGACTTATGGCGGAGGAACTGGTCCGCGGGCTGCCCGGAGTCCGATCGGTAGTGGATAACCTGCGCATAAGACACGTGCGCACTCCCGCCGTATAAACTCCCATCGGTGCTTACAACTCAAAACCAGTACAATTCAATTGTATCTTTCTGCTTCGCACGCGATTCGGAGATCGCGCGTGATCGATGGGATGCCGCACGGGGACGTGCGGCACATTGGGCCCGTCTCGCGCCGGGCCGGGCCATCAAAACTCATAACTCAAAACTCGTCGCTCATTGCTCATCGCTCGTCATTGCACTTGTCTTGACCCAATCGCTCCACAGCGCATAGCGAACGGCCTCCGCCGCACGGGCAAGCAGCGTAGTGGGCGGCAGCCCTATGGCAGCGGAATCGGCGGAAGTAATCTGTAGGATCACTCGCTTGCGCCCGGAGAGCTGCATCGTGGAGGGATTGTCTCTCAGTTCAAACGGGCTCAGACCTTCCCGCAGCAGCTCGTTTATTGCGGCCCGCGTCTTCTGCGCCCGTTGATAGGATGACACTCCGTTATCATCCGCGACAGTGCAGACCTTTCTGCCCGCAAGACTCACCGTGGACAAGTTCCTTCCGTTCACAGTAGTCAGACTGATCTCAGCAGCGGCCAGGTCAGCGGCTTGCCGCTTGTCAACCTGGACCCCGAGATCGGCCAATTGTTGAGCAACTCGTGTCGAACGCTCAACACTTGGCGGGTGCGTCTGGAATATTCCCAGATTTCGCACCTCTCCGCGTTTCTGCTGATAGTCCGTCAACTGTTCGAGGAACTGCAGTATGCCGCGCGGGTCATAGCCTGCTTTGTGCGCGTAGATCACGCCTGTGCTGTCTGCATCGAACTCCGCCGTTTGGCCGTAACCGGTCAACCGCGCTGTCCGCACGAATTGCGCGCCGTAGAGGATGTTGGTCAGGTCCCTGCCGTTCATCTTGCTCAGAGCGGCAGTCAAGGCGATCAGCGCAACTACCGAGTCCATCTTCGATTGCTTGCGCATCAAGAACATCATGTGATGGTGCGATGCGTGGGCTATCTCGTGGCCGAGCACCCCGGCAAGCTCATCGTCCGACTTCACGAAGTCGATCAGTCCTCTATAGACGTAGATGAAGCCCCCCGGCAGAGAGAAGGCGTTGATGTCCTGATTGTCTATGACTTTGAAGCGATAGTCGAAATCCGAAAGATCGGATGAACCATACTCGGCAGGAACTTCGTGCGCCTTTGCTACCTGTGCGAGCTTTACGCCGATGCGGTTTACACGTTCCACGATATCAGGATCTTCGACCAGCTTGGCCTCTTTTTCGAACTGTTCGGCATTTTCTCGCCCGATCTTCACCTCCTTGGACTCGTTGGAAAACGAGGGAGTAATTGCGGCAATTATGATTACGAGAACAACGAGCGTCTTGCTGCGGAACATAAGTTACCCTCCATCCGTCTGACACCCGCTTCGCTTGCTTACGTAACCTGTACTCGCTTGTGCTGCCAATAAAACGCGTCCGCAGAGCAAGAGTTTGACACGCGGCGCTCTGGCGGATAGAATCTGAACAGGTAGATAGATTCATGAAGACTTCGCGAACGTTCGAGAGCCTCTCGGCGGCACTGATTGTTGCTGTACTCTTTGCTGCGCCGTTCATCGGTGGTAAGGATGAGTTGGCTGGCACGGCTGCTCTGTCTGTTCTCTGCTTTGCCGCCGCCCTTCTGCTATGGACCAGAAAATTTGCTATTCCAACCGCAGTCCTGCCGCTTGTGGTGTTTGTTGCGCTTGTAGCATCGTCTGCTATTGTCACCGCAAGCCTTCGCGCCACCATCGAGCAAACGCTTTACTTTGCCGCGTGCGCTGCTGCCGCGATAGCGGCGTCTTCGGCCATCAAAGACACACGGTGGTTCACGGCAACACTGGTTGCACTTGCCGGAGCAGGACTGCTGCTCGGAGCACTCGGTGTAAGAGAGCACCGCCTCTCCGGACAGGAATGGAGGGTATTTGCGACCTTTGCCAGTCCGGGCTTTTTCGGCGGTTATCTGGTGATGGCCCTGCCTGTAACTCTCGCGGTGTTCCTAACGGCTTCATCACCGGTGGTGGTGCTGATTACGGGCCTCGCATGGGGTTTCGAACTCGCCGCGCTTCTCCTTACGGGGACGAGGCTGGCTATTGCCGCCGCCGGGGGTTCGCTGGTAATATTCTTCATACCGGCACTCTGGACAAGGTGTTTAGAGCGAAGGCAGTTCGTCCGCCTGGCTACAATCCTGGCGCTTGCGATTGTCGCATCGGCCGTTGCCATTGCCCCCACGACCTATCGTGTGAAGGGGCCGGCCGCCGGTCAGCAATCTCACTCCGGACCGTTTCGGATAGCGACGATTAAGGGCACGATCAACATCGTCCGGGCAAATCCGATCCTTGGGACCGGCGCAGGCACGTTCGAGATGGTCTTCCCGCGTTACATGGTGGCCGGATATACGAGAATGGCGCACAACGGCTACCTGCAGCTTGCATCGGAGGCCGGGATTCCGGCGCTGGCGGCGGCTGGGGTTTCATTCGGCGCGCTGCTCCTTGCGGGAGTTCGGGGCCTGCGCAGCCGCAGTGATTCGGGTTCGCCGTCCGGGAGTGAAATCCTCCTGACAATCGGCATAATTGCAGCCCTTGCAGGCTCGCTCGCAAGGAACCTTCTCGATTCGGACATCTACAACCCTGCCATCGGCTTTACGTTCTGGACACTTGCTGGGCTTGTGTCTTCGCGTGCCGCGAGTCGCAGAGTTGCCGGCCCTCATTCGGCGCTTCGCCTCGGCCTTACCGCAGTGCTCGTCCTCATGGCGTGCACATGGTCGCTCTTCAGCCTGGGGCAGCAGCGCGCAACTGCGGCGGTAAGGGCAATCGACAACCAGGATGTATATTCTGCGTTGGAGCTTTATCGCTCTGCTGCTATGGTCGATCCGCTCAACGCCGAGTATTGGGTGCGATACGGGCAGATTCTTGCGCTCTCTGCAGGCCCGGATGACGACCAGTGGCGGGAGGGGATCGCGTACGTCCGGCGCGGGGTCCGGCTCGAGCCGACCAGAGCGCGGCATGCGATCTCGCTTGCCAGACTGCTTCAGTCACACGGCGACACTGCGGGCGCGGTTCGCGCTTTTCGACGGGCGCTCGATATGGATCCCCACGCTACCCCGGCAATGCTTGCCCTTGCGAGGCTTCTTTCGGGCCGGGACGCGGAGGAAATGTACCACCGGCTCTTGAAAGAGGAAGGGAGTCCATTTGAGCAGTTGAGAGGAGTCCCGGAGATCGTCAACCCGGACTATGCCTGGGCGCATTACTACTTCGGGAGGAAATTGCTCGAAAAGGGTGAATACAAGCAGGCGGCGGATCATTTCCGGTCCGCGGTGGAGAGATTAGAGCGCCGAAAATCGTTCGGGCTGTACATCGAGGCGATGGAGTCCGCTGGTCTGGCCGATACCGAGTCTGAGTCGGACCTCGACGGGCTGCTCGATGATTCGAAGGCAGGTCTGGCGGAGGCGGTCAAGAAGCACGAATAACGCGAAAAGGGGCCGGGGGATTTCAGATTTCAGATTGCAGATTTCAGATTGAAAGGAACGGCGACTCGGGAGGGATACACACGCCTCGGGAGGGACATGCTATCCCTCCCGGAAGGGCAGATGAGGCATCTCCAGATGCCGGATGTGCAAGATTACACACCCGGAAACACAGATTCCTAAGCTGCCAGACCGGGCCGGATTGCAAATCCGCCCGAGCAAGTACTTAATCTAAGTTTGAGCGTATGCAAATCATACCCGCGCGATGTTGTGCAAAGATCAATCTGACGCTTGATGTTCTTGACCGCCGTGCGGACGGCTACCATAATATCGAGAGCGTCATGCAGTCGATAGACCTTGCGGATGCGCTGACTGTTCAGACACCGCCTGGAGCAGACATTGAGGTTATGGTAGACGTTACAGGCGTGCCGGGTGGCCCGGAAAACACTGTGTACACTGCCGCCAGGCTCTTCAGGGAGGCTTCAGGCTTAACCACAGGCATCAAAGCGTCGATCACCAAGCGGATTCCGGCGGAGGCGGGCTTGGGGGGCGGGTCGAGCGACGCAGCCGGGGCGCTTCGGGCGCTGAATACACTCTTCGGCTCACCTCTTTCGGACATGGATTTGGCTGTTCTGGCATCGAGAATCGGCTCGGATGTTCCCTACTTTCTGGTAGGGGGCACAGCGGTTGTGAGCGGCCGGGGTGAGATCGTCAGGAGGCTGCCGGACGCTCCCGAAATGCAACTGCTCGTAGTGAAGCCTGCTTTTGGGGTCAGCACCGCCTGGGCCTATAAGAGTCTTGCGGCGTCCCAGAAAAGACACAGCGGGTCATCCGAAGTGATAATAGACGCAATTATGAGAGGAGATCGATCGAGCGTTGTAGAACACCTTCATAACGACTTTCAGGAGATTGTAGTGGCTGACCACCAGGAGGTCGCCGAAGTAAAGCGCGATATGGCCGGCCTGGGCGCGGAGGCCTGTCTGCTTTGCGGAAGTGGTTCCGCGGTCTTTGGTGTCTTCCATACGGCGGACGATGCTCACCGGGCCTGTGCTGCGCTCAAGCACAAGTATCCCTTTTCAGCCGCAGTCGGCACGACAACGAGCGCGATTACGATAGACGGAACGAGGTAACAGGTGACAGGTGGTAGGTAACAGGTAACAGGTAACAGAGGGTCTTCCCATGCCCCATGACCCATGACCTATCACCCGACACCCAACACCCAACACCCAACAAACGCAATGGAAGTTAACGCGGTAATACTGGCAGGAGCCCCGGCGGACCCAGAGATGTGCCCCGGGGAGAATACGATCAGTCGGGCCATGCTTCGCATTGGGCCGAAGACGATGCTCCAGTGGGTGGTTGATGCCCTGATCTCCGCAGAGTCCATAGACAGAATCATCGCCGTGGGCGATGTGGCCGCCGATTCGCTGGACGCGACGGTCATTCCGGGATCATCTTTCCTCGAGAACCTGATGCTGGGAGTGGAGGCAAGCGGCTCGGATGAGCGCGTGCTTGTGCTCAGCTCGGATATTCCTCTGATCGGCCCTCAGGCGGTGGACGACTTCGTCACGCGCGCGCTCGATTCCGGCGCCGAGATGTGCTATCCCATCATCCGGGCTGAGGACTGCCTTGCGAAGTACCCGGCTTTGAAAAGGACCTTCTTGAGAACAAGTGAGGGGTCCTGGACGGGCGGAAACATGCTGCTTGTCAGCCCCACGTTCCTGCGCCGGAACAGGGAGAGGATATCTCAGGCCTATGCGGCTAGGAAGAAGCCGCTTGCGCTCGCCGCTATGCTCGGTCCGGGCGTTTTGGTGCGGGCCGTTGCAGCGCAGCTCTTTTGGCCGGCCCTCCTACCAATTTCGAGGCTTGAGCAGGTAGCCTCAAAGCTCGTTGGAGGCCATGTTGTGGCTGTCGTGACTCACTACCCGGAGATAGGTGAGGACGTGGATAAGCTGGCCGACCTGGAAGCTGTGCGGAGGGAGTTGGGGGGAAGTTGAAACGCGTCCTTCGACAGGCTCAGGTTGCGCGGATTGTACGGATTGCGCGGAAGAAGCTATCAGCAATCAGCCGTCAGCATTCGCCAGGGGCCGGGAGCCGGGGGCCAGGGTCCGGACGAATGTCCGAGAGACACGCGCCGGGGAGGAATCTCCCCGGCCATCGATACCCAACCCGAGTAAGAGCGATCTAAAATCTAAAATCTAAAATCTAAGATCCCTCCGGCCCCGGCTGAAGGACATTTGATATATGCCTGAGTTTCCGTTTATTTCGATTAGTTACCGACGAAGAGCTTTGCGTCTGGTTAGAGATATCTGGTGCGGCCTGCTCGATCTCGTTTACCCACCTAAGTGCCTCGTATGTGGCAAGATGCAGCCAAAGTATTTATGTGACGCGTGTGTCGAACAAATCGTCTATATCGATCCGCCGATTTGCAGGCGGTGCGGAGCGCCGCTCACGGAGGGCCGCTGCCTGGAATGTGCGGGTGCGGAGTTCGAGTTCAATTCAGCGGAATCCGTCGGCGTCTACGAAGGAGTCCTGAGAGAGGCTATTCATCAGTTCAAATACTCGCGGCATAGAGTCCTTGGGCCGGTGCTCGGTGGGCTATTGGTGGAGCACATGCGCAGCCGTGGCGACCTTAAGTATCGTGCAGCATCTATTGTCCCGGTACCCATTCACAAATCTCGCTTACGGATGCGGGGGTTTAATCAGTCGGAGATGCTCGCCGAACACATTGGGAAATCCTTGTCTCTGCCGGTGTTGCGTGACGCGCTGCTCCGGTCAAAGCCGACTCGTGCGCAGGTGGACCTGCCTGTCGAGGTCCGCAAGGAGAACGTGCATGGAGTCTTTCAGGTAAAAAGGCGGGACGCGGTAAGCGGCAGGATATTGCTCCTGATCGACGACGTCTACACGACCGGCAGTACAGCGGACTCTGCGGCTCGTGCGCTCAGGGCAGCCGGTGCGGAAGAAATCCACGTCCTTACGCTGGCGCGGAGTGTGTAAAATCATCCTGACCGGAATCAGTTCTCTGGATGCGTCCGGGTCGGTAGTTTACATGAGGTTTCCCGAAGGCATGCCCGCCCCGCCCGACCCCACGCCCCTGCTGATGGCTGAAACCTGTCTGCTGATAGCTTAATTTACACCGGGAAAAATTCCCCACCTATATTCGGGAATTCTCGTTGACATTGGGCTGCTGCTGTGCTAAATTATCGTCGCGCCCCGGGCAAGGGGCAATTAGTCGTGGGATGGCGCGCGGCCTTAGCTGTGCCAGGATGGGGATAATTATGTCTAGCGGCAGTGGAACTATTACGGAGGTATCGATGCCAAGCAACCCGGACTACCTTTCGAGACTTCGGAGGATAGTGGGGCGCCTTGCCGACTCGGCGGGCATGAGCGCAAAAGAGAAATACGATACAAAGCTGGCAATCACGGAGGCCTGCGCGAACGCAATCCGACACGGATCTCCTCAAGGGATCGAAGATCGCGTCAGTGTCCGGTTTTCCACGATCTCCGGGGCCGTAGTAGCCGAAGTCACCGACCGCGGCGGTGGCTTTGATCCGACAGGCCTGCATTCCAGGCCCACGACAGAACCCGGAGGTCTCGGAATCCCCCTGATGAGGGCTATGACGGACGGCGTCGAGTTTCTGAAGAACGGTAGTGGCATGACGGTCCGTCTCATCAAGCGGGCAAATAGCATACGGCGCGCGCCGTTGGAGCCCAGCAAGGCCTGATCGCACGTTCTAGCGCACGTTTAGGCTTATACCCCCCTGGGTATAAAATACGAGCAAGCTAGCGAAGGCAGTTTGCTAAGAGGATGTTCAGTCGGCAAATGACGTTTCTGACTTAACGGAGCGTCAGCCGGGAAGGCGGTGTTTACTATGAAGTGCAGCAAGTGCGGCGCGGAGATTAGGCACCTGCCGGATTACCTGGAGGAGACGCGCACCGAGGTGCAGTGCACAAAGTGCGCCGGTATTCCTGAGGGAGAAACAGGTACTCCAGTATCTTTCGACAGGTATCGCTACTCGAAGTCGCTCGTCTATAGCGGCAGCGACTTGGAGTTGGCTGCATAAGCGCGAAGTCGGCCTGCCGGTCGTGCAACCTGCAGGCCGGCCGCCATAACCCCCCAACCCGGCGCAGCAGGTGATAGTATCTAACAACTGAAATTGCGTTCAATCTGCACGCAACATGAGTAGTCTATGCTGCGGCAAGAGACGGGATAACGA
>JACPPP010000212.1 GCA_016190935.1 Armatimonadota bacterium
GGTGATAGGTGATAGTGGGTCTTCCCACGCCCCATGACCCTTACCAACACCCATCACCCGTCACCCAACACCCATCCTGCATCTTATAGCCTTTCCGAATTTCCGTACTTCCGTGTTTCCGTGAGATATTGACTGTCCGTCTCTCTTGCGAAAGGAAGTTCTATACCCCTCTCGTGCAGCAGGCGGAGGTACTCGCTATGAACTGCGGCCCACATATCTTCGCATCGAAATTCTTTCAGCATCCGCATTCTTGCGGTGTGCCCGTGCCTGCGCCGCATGGCTGGATCCCCTAAATATCTCTCTATCGCGTTCGCAAGCGCCTCCGCGTCCCGCACGGGGACCAGAGTGCCTGTCGCTCCGTCCCAAACGGCGTCTCTGCACCCCGGCGCCTGCGTTGCCACAACCGGGAGTCTCATCGCCGCCGCCTCCGCAAGGACTGTCGGAAATCCCTCCCGATATGTCGGCAGAACGAGAGTATCCATAGCTGTATAGAATCCGGGCATCTGCTCTCTTTCTACTCTTCCGACCAGATGAACTCTCCTATCGCGTGAAAGCACATCTTTTGCATTCCGCGGAACCGGGTCACCGCCTTCAAACTCCCCGGCGAGCAAAAGATGCAAAGACGGATGCCTCTCACGGAGTATCTTCCAGGCCGCAGCGAGCTCCGCAATTCCCTTATCTCGTACCAGGCGGCCCACAAAGCCTATTACCAATGCGCTGTCGGGAATGCCATATCTTTCTCGAACCTCTCTCCTGCTTCCCGGAGGCAGGAGGTCCGGGTTGAACCGGCCCGTGGCGTCTATGCCGTTTGCGCTTCCGCTCATCAGAACCTTTATTTTATCGGCAGGGCACAGGCGTTTCTCCACTATGATTTCTCTTAATGAGTGGCTCACACAGAAGACTTGGTGCGCGAGCAGGCAGGAGAGCTTCTCGGTCGCGTGAAGTATAAGGCGCTTATATCCTCTCGCAGTCGTGAGAGGCAGACCGTGGATGTGATATATCCTGACCGGCGCGCGGGCGAGCCAGGCGGCGATCATGCCGAGCAGCCCACCCTTGGGAGTGTGCGCCTGGACGATCTCCGGCCTGAGCAGGCGGATAGTCCTCCAGATGCGCCAGAGCGCGGCAAGGTCTTTGAGTGGAGTTATTCGCCGGTGCATCCTCACTGCGTGTACCGGGACTCCTTCCAGCCTGCCGAACCGCTCCAGCCGGTCCCCCGGAGACGACAGGGCGTGGACCTCGAACCCCTGCGACTCTATGAACCTCATCTGCCCCTGGAAAAAGAACAGCGTGCCCGGAACGGTCGTTATGTGAAGGATTTTCGGTCGTGTGTGTTTCATATTGATGCTGGCCTTTTGAAACGCGGATTACGCGGATTGTACGAATTGCGCGGATGGAAGAGGTAACAGGTGATAGATGATAGGCCGATGGACCGGCCCGTCTCGCGCCGGTCCGGGTTATGCCGCACCTCCCGGTGCAGCGGAGTGTGCAGATTTGCTCCCTCTGTCACAGTATCCAATCAACAATCTGAAATCCTCCTACCCATTTTCGCGTCACTCGCGCTTCTTCGCATCCTTTGCGTTTCAAGCAGCAACCTCTTCCGCGCAATCCGCCCAATCTGCGTAATCCGCGTTTCTAAACCCACACCCCCTCCAAGCCCGGCATGTGCATAGTCAGCACCGAGTCGAGCACCTGGCAGGCTGTCAGAAGTTCCTTCTCGCCGAGAGGCGAATTTCGCTGTCTGACTATGCGGCGCTGCAGGCAGAGCGCGGTTGCGGCGCAATACACGGCGCACTTTAGATGCGACCTCAGCATCAGATCGATCGTCCGCCGCCTGCCGATGAGCCTTGGGCCATAAATCCCAAACCTCTTCCTATCGTAGTTCTCCGCTCTAAGATAATGCCTCAAATACGCTCCCGGCGGCCTGCTGTTCTCGCGGTAGAAGAGCAAAGGCTGCGCCAGCTTGGCAAACGTCGAGCGCTCGCACGTGCGGCACCAAAGCTCTTGGTCCTCTGATCCGAGGAAGCTCGCGTCGTACGGATTGTCAAGAAACCACCTCGTGCGCCCGGTTACCGACGGATGAACGAACAGCCTCTTTGTCAGAACAGCAGTCGGGCTCGGGTCGAGCGGGCCTGTCGATCGAATGCCTGTCACATTATTCCCGGCATCTACAGTGTAGGTAGCCGCGCCGACTACATCCACAGCCGGGTTTGACTCCAGCATCTCAACCTGTCTTGCAAGCCGCTCAGGATGCATGATATCGTCGGCATCCATCCGCGCCAAATACTCACCCCCAGCAAGGCGCGCGATCTGATTCAGCCGTCCGGCAAGCCCCACGTTCTCACCATCTGAATAGACCCGCACGCGCGGGTCATGCGCCATCTTTGCTATTTGAAGCGACCGATCAGTCGAGCCATCGTCTATCAGAATCAGCTCCCAGTCCTGATATGTCTGCGCAAAGACGGACCGAATAGCGTCCAAGAGCGTGTCTGCATTATTGACAAAAGGTATTCCTACAGTAATCAGTAAGGTGAGCCTCCGTGTTCTATGCTGCCTCGGCGCGCTGCGAACGAGCTCGCCAACGGCGAAGCGATTGTCTCTTAAGGATACACCGGGCAGCAAACGCCAGGCCGTAGCGGGTGAACGGATAGTGTCCAAGGTAGAGTCTGGATCTTATCAACCTTCTTAAAGTCCAAGTTCCAAGCTCATACTGTGCGGCGCACACCGTGCACCAGCGTTCAAACAGCACGCGCGCAAGGGCCTTCCGATCGCAATATGCTGTGCGGTCGTTGGCATCTAACAGCTTGCAGAGCCAATCTTCGACCCGATCAACGTAGTCCTTCGACTTTTCAATACGACAAATGCTGATACCAAGGTGCAGGTCGAGTTCTTCAGGTGTCGCATCAATACCTAGATCGGTTAGAATCTGTTTATGCACAAGAGTTACGCAAGCATAATCCTGATTAACAACTCGTCTTGTAGTCGAACTTGCATGAGTTCTAATATTCGTTAATACATCCGGTAAGTTGGCTATCTTGCTGTGCCGGGAGAATCTAACCCAAAGATCATAATCCTCAGCCAAGCCAACGTCGGTACTATAGAATAGGTTGTGTTCTACGATCAGGTCACGCCGCATAATCACTGAGGTGTGCGAGAGTGTAGGCAAGAATAACAGCCTGCTCTGGATTGTTTTATGATCAGTCGGCGGAGCCGCGCCTACAAAGTTGCCCCTATCTCCAAAGAAGCTGCAGCGGGTACCGCAAACCCCGGTTTCAGGATGGCTTTCCATATAATCGACTTGCTTAGCAAGTCTGTCTTTTACAGCTACATCATCGCTGTCTAAACGCGCTATATACTTGCCTGTTGCAGTTCTCAATCCGGTATTTATGGCACTTGCTACACCCTGGTTCTCTTGATGAATTGGACGCACTCTGGAGTCTCTGTTTTGGTACTGCTCAATGATCTTGGGTGAAGAATCTGCGGAGCCGTCATCTACAACTATGAGTTCCAGGTCCCCGAATGTCTGCCCGAGCACGCTGTCCATGGCTTCTCGGAGATAATGCTCGGCATTGTAGACCGGCATCACAACGCTTACTAAGGGTCTCGGCCTATTTCCTTGCATAAATGATTTCCCTCCTATTCTATTCTGCCTGAGCCGTTCTTAGGCCCGGCCGCCTGCGCATCTCGTTACGGCGCTTCTTATCGCACGTTTGAAGCTCCTGCCGCTCGATGATCTGCCTAGCATGCTCGATAGGACTCGTCCTGCGTAGGAGATTGATGAATACGATATCGGCCAGGAATTGTTGCATTCCGGCACATAAAGCTTCGACTCTTTAAGCCGCCGCCATGCCCATATACCAAGGTTGCTGCCCGCACATACAGCGGCCCAGCGTTCACAAAGCACCCAGGCTAGAGTGTCTTCGTCAAAAGCCCGGGTTACCTTGTTTGCATCAGCTATCTTGCACAACCAGCCTTCTACCCGCTCCACAAAATCCCGAGACTTCTCGAACCTGGATTTATGTAGGGCAAGATGAAGCTCCATCTCTTCATCCGACGGCTCAATACCGAGCATACGAAGCGCCCCCGCCTGGATTTTGCCGGACCATCTTGCTACATCATCCTCAAAAGCTGCAGTGGCCTGCTTCGCACGGATTCGGTAGAGAAAAAGCGTCTCCGGCAGGTTCGTGATCTTGCAGACCTGAGAGAATCTGACCCAGAGTTCATAGTCCTCGGCCTGTTTGAAGTCCGTTCTGTAATACAGATCATGTTTGAGTATCAGATCCCGGCGCATCATGACCGTTGGATGCGTGACACAGGGCCAGAAGAGCATCCGGCATCTAATCTCTTCCGGGTCTGTCATCGTCCAACTGACCCCGCTCTTATCGCCGAACAGCCTGCACGCAGTCCCGCAAAGACCGATGTCGGGGTTGCTCCCCATAAAGCTGACCTGCTTCTCAAGCCTTTCAGGTAGACTAATATCATCACCGTCCATGCGAGCTACGTATTTTCCCCTGGCCAATTGGATACCTCTGTTGAGCGAGGCAGGTAAACCCCGGTTCTCCTGATGCACAACCCGAATCCGGTGGTCCATATTTGAGTAATTGTCGAGTATCTCGCCCGATCCATCGGCGGAACCATCGTTCACGATGATGAATTCAAAATCTCCCCGGGTTTGCGACAGGATGCTGTTTACCGCCTCCTCAAGATACGGGGCAGTGTTATACACAGCCATCACGACTGATATACAGGGATTGGTGTTCATATCTTGGCTAGATCCTCCACCACGACTGGGGTGTTACGTCGTCAGTGTTCAAATCAGGGTTGTTGAACCACTTCTTCGGCGCAATCACCACCTTGTCCGTGTTGTCGCACAGCCATGCGCCCCACCAACTGAACGTGCTGTTGGCAATTACGTGATGTCTGCAAAGACTCATCAGCCGCATATCCTCATAGTCTTTGTCCGAACCGTTGATGCCCACGTAAGTGGTTGGGAAGGTAAGTTCGAGGTTATGCCGTGCCCACTCCAGGTCGTCGGAAAAAACGAAGAAACAAGGATTGTCCACAACTGAGGCGATCTCCCTGGCGGCTGCCTGGTAATAGGAAATCGGGCAAGTGCCGTGGTGCTTGTTGCAGTTCGGATCAGTCACATAGTCACCACGACGGATATGCAGGCTGACAGATTCACAGCCCCTGATGGCCTGCGCCATTTTCTGGTTGGCCGGATCAAAGGAATGTTTAATAGTCAATTCCTTGCGGATCACGTCGGCTATATCGGCAAAATACCTCTCGCTTTGCCAGTAGCCATCAAGTCGCGCTCCATCTCGCAGGCAGAGAATCTCCGGGTCGAAGTTGTAATGACGTTCTGTAACCACTTTTTTCCCGTTCGGAAGGGAAGACACGATTTTCCTCTCGACACGCCGGAGCGCGCGTCCGACAAAGGATTTCGGAACGCTTTGGTCAGCTTTCTTTGGTTTTGAGATCGGAACGATGTCTGCCGCGATATTGTAGTGGTCCAGCCTGTATCTATGCGCGCTGACCTGATACGATGAAATATCGAGCGAAAGTCTGGTTCCATTCGTAATTGCAAGCTTGCGGCCTAAGGCATACTGGAACATCTGATTGCCCAAGCCGCCTTTCAGATGGCTAATGATCATTTACTGTCCTCGCAACGTTCGTACAGTGGATCTGCTAGATAATGTGCTCGGCCTTTGATCCCGCACGGCACCAGGTATCGGCCTGGCGAACGACACAGCACGTGATCTCGCCGGAGAGTAAACCCACGGCAAGCAAGCGAATCCCAGGCACATCCAGCTTATCATCCCTCCGGACATATTATTGGAAAGCGCCATCGATATCACCACCCATCCGAGTGCGACCGCAAGACGTCGCTCATTCTCCGGAAATATGGGGCCTCTTGCTGTGGTGATGATGCGTCTGAAGTTGGCTGTAAAAGCCAGCCACGTCAGGATGAACACGCATACTCCCACTGGGATTCCATACATGATGGCGTAGAAGTAGAACGACTGGTGAGGCGTACCCCCGGCAAGTTGAACCGCTGAGAGGACTTCGCCTGCCACACCAAACACCGGCCTATCAAGCAAAACGTCTATGGAGTTCGTTGCGGCTGCCAGGCGGTAGCTGTCCTGCCTCGCCGAAAGGAAGAAGTCGCGCAGGACGATCACGCTCTGGTTCTGCGTGTCCGCAAACAAGGCGTACAGAACGAGAAGAAATGAAACTACGTATGCGCCGACCCCCGCCTTTATTCTTGTTGGGGCCGGATTTGAAATCCGGCCCCAACAGGGGCCCACCGGTCGCAGAAGAACGACCGCCCCGATGAGAATCCCGATCCAGATTGCCCGCTGGACGGTGATATACGATGCCCATGCTCCCAGGCCGAGCAGGACCAGACCTGCGAGATGAGACAGCCTGTTGAACTGGTAAAAGAACAGGTATATCCCGACTATGACGGCCACCGCGCCGTAGAAAGCAAGCGGGACATAGTTGTTGAACTGGGCGCTTGCTTTCGTAATTCCTTCCTCAGAGATGCCGATACCAGCCTCCGGCAGCGACGATACGCCAATCGGCCTCAGCAACGCGAACAGACTGTGCGGAAGGGTTACAATGCACAGGCTCAACAGCAAATGCAGGGCCAGTGGAATGAGGAAGAGCAGCATGGCGGCCCGGTTTCGGTGGTAGGCGAGCATGAACACGACTCCGTAGGTCCCGCTCATCGCAGCCTCAATGCCGCTTCTAAACAGGCCACTCTCACCCGAGAATGTAGACAGCCCTACCCAGATTGATGCAGACATGGCGACTGTGGCTGCAATGAACATCCGACGGGCCGGCAGCGATTCATTACGGGTACGCCAGAGTCGATAATAGGCTGAGCATGCCCCGGCGAAGCAAAGCGCCGAAAGAACAAACGCTGGGATTCTAGCGTACTGAGTGAAAACCGCCCCGACCATGGGAGTCTCGCGGGCGGCGAAAAGTAGGTGCGCGCACGCGACCGCTGGCGGATAGACCACGGCAAACCCGGTCAGCAAAAGCAGTAATATCGCACCGATCAGAAAATGCATTTCTCTCCTACCTCTAGCCCGGATTATGCATCAGCAGTTGCTTCGGACTGCTTGTCTGCCGAAGCCTGCTGATGCTCGTGAATAAGTCGGGCTAGAGTCCATTTCGGGACTTCGTGAACCACGGCCATGTTGCTCGCCAGCCTCCGGCACACTCCCTTGCCTCCCTCGGCAACACTGAACGAGAGCACGTCGCCCGAGATGTTGTCGAGCGTCCTCGTCGGCGTCGCAAGCCACAGGTCGTCAACATAGTACGTGCCGGGATAAAGGGCCAGCCTGGGGAAAGTTGCGTAGAACGAAACCGGGCCTACGAGGTTCCTGGCCTCGAAGCCGGAGTCCTGCATGACACAGTGATAGACATTCAAACCCGAGCCAGTGCGGATGACAAAACTCAGCCTCGCCAAATCTACGGGCCGGTGGAAGAGAACATCGATCTGCAGCGTCATAGCGTCGCCGATGAAAAACACGTTCCGGCTGCCGCCGTCCGAGCCTAACAGTCGCGCTCCGCGAAACTGCGCGACCTGCTCTTCATAGGAAGATCGGTCATCGCAGAGTTCCACGTAGCCGTCGCCATGGGTGGAAGACGGAGTGTAATGCATAACGGCCTCTTGAGCTGTGCCCATGAAATCGACCCGGCCTCCGGCGAGCACTATGCCTCTTTCGCACAGGTGGCTGACCGCGGTCATGTTATGGCTCACGAAGATCACAGTGCGCCCGCCTCTTGCCACCTCGCCCATCTTGCCCAGGCACTTTGCTTGAAACTCAGCGTCTCCAACGGAGAGGACCTCGTCGACGACCAGTATTTCCGGCTCGAGATGCGCGGCAACGGCAAAGGCCAGCCGGACATACATCCCGCTCGAATACCTCTTGACCGGCGTATCCAGGAACCTTTCGACCTCCGCAAAGGATACGATCTCATCAAATTTGCTGCTGATCTGCTTTCGTGTCATGCCAAGGATCGCGCCATTCAGGTAGATGTTCTCTCTGCCTGTGAGTTCTGGGTGAAAGCCCGTGCCCACTTCGAGGAGGCTTGCAATGCGTCCGCGCACGGTGATCCTTCCCTCCGTGGGCGGGGTGATCTGCGACAGGACTTTAAGCAGCGTGCTCTTGCCCGCGCCGTTCCTGCCGATGATGCCTACTACCTGCCCTTCCTCAACATCGAAACTGACGTCTTTGAGCGCCCAGAACTCCGTCCGCTCATCTCGCGCGCGGCGAGCGCGGGGCGAGAACCATCTGAAACACTCGCGCACAGAATCCGTGCTCCGCGCGTTCTTCGCGCCGATCCGGTACTTCTTGCCTATATTCTCGATCTTGATAGCTGGTTGCGACATTTTATGCTACACCAGGTCCGCAAAGTAGCTCTCGGCCTTGCGGAAATAATACAGACCAAATATAAAGAAAACGAAGCTCATCGCTAGAGAGGTCGCCAGGATACTCCAGTCCACAGGTGAGCCGCCCAGGATTCCCGCCCGTGCGTTGGTGATGACGCCGGATACGGGGTTCAGCCAGATCATCAGCGTCTTCGCGAGCGGAATTTTGTCCAGCATGCTGGCCGGGTAGACTACGGGTGTGATGAACATCATAACCTGGACGATGAAGGGCACGGCATGCCGGATGTCCCTGTATTTCACGTTGACCGCCGCCGTGAAAAGGCCGAACCCGAGCGCGGCCAGGACCGCTGTGAGAAGGAGAACCGGAAGCATCAGCAGCCCCATAAGATGCGGCATCCATCTGTAGTAGAACGTCATCCCGGCCAGGATGAGCGAGGCTAGGGCAAAATCCACGAGACCGGTGGTGGCCGCAGTTGCGGGGATTATGAGCCTGGGAAAGTAGACTTTCTGTATCAACCCAGCGTTCTGGACCATAGAGTTGGCGGCGTTTGTCAGCGTGTTGGAGAAGTACTGCCAGAGGAGAAGCCCAACGTATACGAAGATCGGGTAAGGCGTCCCATCGCCGGGGTCTATTGCCGCCATGGTGTTGAATATGAACGTGAACACCACCATAGTCACGAACGGCTGGAAGAGCGCCCACAAGAAGCCGAGCGCGGTCTGTTTGTAACGTATGGCGATGTCCCGCCACGCAAGGACAAGGAAAAGGTCACGGTATCCCCATAGTTCCCTCCAGTTTATCGTCGGGAACCTGCCCGGCGGAGCGATTACATGTTCATATTTTGAAGCGATTTCCATAGAAAGCCACATTTCATTTTGGATTTTGGATTGCGGATTTTGAAACGCAGAAAAGCCATCAGCAGTCAGCCATCAGCAGTCAGCAGTTATCGATTACGCAAGGCGCCCCACGGGGACGTGCGGCATATTTGGACCGGCGCAAGACGGGCCGGTCCATCGGGTGCCCCTTACCAACCCCTAACC
>JACPPP010000222.1 GCA_016190935.1 Armatimonadota bacterium
CCCATGACCCATGACCCATGACCTGTCACCCAACACCCAGCACCCAACACCCGTCAAGCTGACGGCTGATAGCTGATCGCTGACAGCTAATTACCAACGAAAGGAGCATACTATGACAGCAACGACAACTGCAAGAGAATCGAAAAGGAAGGACGGTGAGCTTATCGCCTATAAGATGGCCGCCGTCAATATCCCGAAGGGCGCGTTGGTGAATATCAACGCCGCGGGATATGCGACTAATGCAACCGACGCCGCAGGGGAGACCTTCGCGGGCGTCGCCTATGAGACCGTCGATAATTCCGGCGGCTCAGCGGGAGATAAGGAAATCCGCGTGGAGACAACCGGCACGTTCGTCTTTGTGGACGGAGGAGGGAACGGCGCGCAGACTGACATCGGCGTCGGGTTCAACATCGTGGACAACCAGACCATCACCGATGCGGCAACTACTAACAACCTGAAGGCTGGAATCTGCGTCGAGTCGATTGATGCAAGCACTGTCAGGATTCGCATAGACAGATATGCCAGCTAGCTGGCGGGGTCATGGGGCATGGGACATGGGGCATGGTGGGACTAGTTTTCCCATGACCCATGACCCATGACCCTCAACCACAGAAAGGAGACTAAACACATGACACTCGTTAAATCCGACATTCCCAAGCTGCTTGAGGCTGGGCTGAAGACGGTGTTCTTCGAGGCCTACGATGCAGCCATCGGTGACTGGGAGCGAATCGCAACCGTGGTTCCGAGCGAGCAGGACACCGAAACCTACGCATGGCTCGGCTCCGTGCCGAAGATGCGCGAGTTCAAGGACGAACGGCTTCCCGCCGGACTGCTCGAACAGAGCTACACCATAAAGAATAAGACCTGGGAGGCCTCCATCGCAGTGGACCGGGCCGCGCTCGAGGACGATCTCTACGGCCAGATCAAGCTCCGCGTCCAGGGCCTGGCAAGGGAGGCAAAGAGGCACGTCGATGAGATCGTGTTCTCGCTGTTGGGCGACGGCTTCACGACTACGTGTCACGACGGCCAGTACTTCTTCGATACGGACCATTCCGAAGGCGAGTCCGGCGCACAGTCGAACAAGGGCACGGCCGCGCTCTCGTCCACATCGCTCCAGAGCGCGATTACGGCGATGATGAAATTCAAAGACGACCGGGGTAAGGTCCTCGGCATCGTCCCCGATCTTCTTGTGGTTCCGCCCGATCTGCAGTGGACGGCGCTCGAGCTTCTGAATTCGACCTACTACCCGGACCTGATTGCGGCCGGCGCGGGTGAGCAGAAGCTGTCCGCAAACCCACTGAAGGGCAGGGTGGACATGGTTGTCTCGCCGTATCTGACGGACACAAACGATTGGTTCCTGCTCGCTACGAAGTGGGTGGTCAGGCCGGTGATCTTCCAGTCTCGTGTGCCGGTGGAGTTCGCGGCGCTCGAGGGCCAGAGCGAGACCGGCTTCTTGCGAGACCAGTATATCTACGGCGTCCGCGCCCGCTACAACGCGGGACTGGGACTCTGGCAGACCGCTTACGGAAGCCAGGTCAGCTAGGGGTCGGTAATGGGACATGGGTCATGGGGCATGGGTCATGGGAAGAGCATTGGCCGACCATGCCCCATGACCCATTACCCATGACCTGAAAACCGGAGGTTTTTCATGGCTATTACGATCACACGCGCGGACGTGAAGCGGAAGTGCATGATCCCAACGTCCGAGACCGGCTACGATTCGTCCATCGACTCGCTCATCTCAGAGATGCAGGCGGCGGTAGAGTACACGATTGCCGACGTCTATCTGTCCGACACCGGCGACACTGGCCTTCAGGCCGCGCTCAAGCTAGGAATACTCGAAGTGATCTCGGGAGAGTTCCTTCAGCAGCTCGCCCGAGAGTTCGGCAACATGGAGGAGTTCTCGGTCGGCGGAGTCACGGTCGGCGAGATGAAGGAGCGCGGTCCAGCGCTCGTACTGCAGGGGAGCGAACGGCTTGCCCCGTTCCTAAAGAGCGTTCAGCCGATGATGATCGAGTCTGCGGTCCAGAGCACTACTGAGGGCATCGAACCTGCGTTCGACACTGAAGAGGCGGAGTGGTAAGTATGAGCATACTCTCACGGATCGACAGGCTGATCGCAAAACACGGCGAGGATTACCTGGTAAACGGGACCACTGCGGAGAAGGGCTTCTTCCGTGTTCTGGACTCCGGCAGAATGCATACCCTCTTCGACGATACGGAGATCGCGGCGATTACCCGTCCGGCGCTTCTGGTCATCACATCTTCCGATGCGTCGATAGCTATCAACGATACAGTCGCGCGCGACGGACGCACTTACACGATCAAAAAGATTGTCGTAGAACGGTTTGGCGGAACAGCGATGGTTAAAGTCGCGGCGCTGGTGTAGGAAGCGATGAGCGATGAGCAATGAGCAATGAGGAAAGAGTGATTGAGGTGCTGCAAATGAGAGGAACGCCCAAGGGAGTGAGCGACGGCGTCCTGGAACGCCTCGCTGTCATTGAGAGCAAGCTTGAAGCCCTGCTGATTGAGGTCACAGCGATCCGTGAGATGGTTCCGGCCAAGATGGTTGAGCATGCCGAGCGGATAACGGTGCTGGAGCGGAACATGCGGACGATGCAGTGGTCGGCGGGGGTGTTCGCAGCGAGCATGATCGGGGCGTTCATCGCGCATGTCTTGGGCGGATGATATGCATTGCGGATTTGGGATTTCGGATTTGGGATTTTCCCCGTTGGGGCCGGATTTGATTGAGATTGATGAATTGATCGGGTGTATTGCAAGGAGTGTGTCTGCTGAAACACGAAGGCCACGAAGAAGCACGAAGTCCACGAAGGGTGGAATTAAGTAAGATAGCGGCTTGATTCCATAAGTCTCCACCTTACCAGACTTTCGTGTCTTTCGCGCTTCTTCGTGTGTTTCGTGTTTCAACATGCCACAACATACTTACCCTGTTAATTAGTCAATCTCCATCAAATCCCTCCCCATCTGGGGTTGGCCCAAATCCGCATTCCAAAATCCGCAATCCAAAATAGAAAGAGGTGTAGAAATGGTTATCTTTGAGGCTGTGCCGCCCGTGGATTGGGCGGCCTTTTTTATAGGTCTTGCAGGCCTGATATTCGGCTACATCCAGAGCCGAAGCAGACTGCCGAAGTGGGTCAGGCGCTGGATGGACCGCCTGGGCCAGGACAAGGTGGAGCAGGCGGTGGAATACGCCGCGCGGCTGAGCGAGCTCTCCCCTGAGGAAAGACGCCGAGAGGCTGCGGCGTATCTCATCAGGCTTTCGGAGAAGGAGCTTGGATTTCCCATTCCGGAAAGCATTGCCAACCTTCTCGTCGAGTTCGTGTATCAACAGTGGAAGCGGAGAGTCTGAATCCACAACCCGCAATCCGCAATCCAAAATGAGAAAGGGGTGATAGAGATTGCCGAAGGGATTCGAAGACCTTGGAGTAGTCTTGGACGTATCCGCCTTGGCCGCCAGCCAGACGGCGTGGAGCGAGTGGATAGATGGCCTGACCTGGGTTTCCTACCTGATACTTGGAGTGATTACGACCGGGTCCTGCAATGTAGTATACCAGACTCGCGACTCTGGGGGCCGCTTGCACGAAAGCTCGACAGTAGGAACTAGCGTCGAGCAGCTCGATCCGGAGTGGGTCAGGCTGGCCGTGCTCTCAAACCCAGGATGGAGCTTCAGAGTAGGAGTCTACAACAACTCGGGAGCGCCGCAAAACTATAAGATAGCTGCCCAGGTGTTGGGTTGATCGTTGTTTTTCCCCTGAATCCCCCCGGATCAGGTCCGGGGTCAGGGTCAGCATGGCAGCAGGCTTATCCACAGTGATAAGGCGCATATCTTCTGAACCACTGAGGCACTGAGGGAAAGCCATCAGCCTTCAGTGTCTCATTTCCTTCAGCGTCTCAGCGGTTCAGGATGGACTATTGACTAAGACCTACCACCCGTTAGATAGGCACTGCCAAGAATTTCAATCTCAAATCTGAAATCTACAATCTGAAATCCCACTCCTGGAGGATCGAAAAAATGATATCCCCACTGCGCGGCGGCATAGCAGGCCGCAGATACAACAAGACTTTGCACGGTCGGAGCATCTACCGCAGACAGGACGTGCCGGGGCACAATGTAGTTCTCGGGTACAGCAGGCCAGGTGTCGGCGACGCGCTTGACATCTTCGTCCCCGCGGGCGAGCCGGTCTTTGCAATGCACGATGGGAGGATCAGCCGTATTGCGGACCGTGGAGGCCGTCTGTCGTGTGTCTACGTGGCAGGCAGGGGGATGACGACGGTCTACGCTCATCTCCATATCCGGGAAAGGATTACGTTCGGGATGCGCGTGCACGAGGGTGAGTTGATCGGCTGGGTGGGCCGAAAACTTTCGGACCCTCATCTGCATTTGGAGGTGTGGAGGGGCGGAAAGGCGCTTGCTGGCAGGACCGCTGCCAAGCTCTGCGAAGCGATACAGGTGTCATTTGTGGCCGATTTGAGAGCAGCATGAAACTTGATTGCCTCTACAGCAGTTTTAGGATGCAGCCTTGGTCGGAGCTACCCGAAGCCTTTACTGGCGGTCCGGGGACGATAGCGCCTTCAGCGCGAGCAATCCCGCGTCGTCCCGGAGTCCGCCAACCGCGAAAGACTTCACAGCGGTGAAGATGTCTGTGACCATCTCGGCAGCATTGCGTCCAGCAAACTCGACTACGAGTTCCCGGAGCCTGTCCAGTCCGAAGAATTCGTTTCCCCTGCGAGCCTCAGTGATTCCATCCGTATATAGGACTATCATATCGCCGGGTTCAAACTGCAGACGGCGCGAAGCATAACAACTCTCCTGCACCATTCCAAGAGCGCGCCCCGTTACATCGCATTCTATGCAGCACTTGTGACGGTTGAGAAACACCAGCGGTTGGTCGTGCCCCGCGTTGGTGTAGGTCATCTCCAGTGAGTTGATGTCGAGCACCCCATAGAAGAGAGTGATAAATATATCGTCCGGCACAAAGGAGTAAACTACCCGGTTCAGTTTTTCCAGAACGGCGGCTGGGTCCAGCCCGGTAAGCATCAATCCACGCAGTGTAAACCGAGCCATTGCCGTATAGACGGCCGCGTCTATTCCCTTGCCCGATATGTCCGCCATTACCACCCCGACTCGACCACCGCCAATATCCACCACATCGTAGAAATCGCCTCCGACCTTCGTTCCGTCTGTCGCCGGAACATAGTCGCAGCCGACGGAGAACCTGGGCAGCTCGAAGCTTGAGCCTGGCTGGATTCCGCGCTGGAGTTTGTCCGCCATATCCCTCTCCCGCCGGTAGGCTTCAGCGTTCTCAAGGGCAATTGCAGCCGCGCTTGCAATTATTGAAAGCTTCCTCTCATCTGCAGGATCGAAGGCAGGTTTATTCAGTCTGAAGGCGTTTACGGCGCCGATCAGCCCTTTCTGTGACCGCATCGGCACGGAGAGCATGTGATGTACACCGTTGTCTACTGCGAGGTCTTTGTAGCGGCAGTGTTTGCAGTTTTCCATGTTATTGACATATCTCGTGCAGCCCGATGTTGCCACGAGGAGAGCTTCCGCCTCGCAGTAGTCAATGTGCTCTGGCACAGTTGTGCGGCGGCCGAATTGCAGCCCAGGTCCCACGACGCTCAACCTCTGTCCCCTGGGACTGTGAACCACGAGGGAGCATGCGTCCGCGTCGAGGAGAGATTTTATCTTCTCCTCAAGTTCGAGAATTAGCTCATCGCCGTCCAGGTGCGAAGTTATCGCCTTGGCGACCTCATAAAGACCGGTAAGCTCGCGCTCGCGTGCCTGAGCAGACGACAATGCAGCCGTGAGCTCTTGGTTCTTTGCGAGCAACTCCTGCTCGTGGTTCCGCAGCGCGCGGACGAGGTTGGTCACAGCGCCTGCAATCCTGCGGATATCGATAATATCCTGGCTGTCCGACCGCTCGTCCAACCATGCAAGGAGCTCCTCAGTGGCTGACTCATTGTTCTCGGCGATTCTTTCTGCTACAGCCGACAGCCACTCTAAGTTATCTGCGATAGATTCTGATACCAAAGTTAAAACCCGGCTTCTCGCACAGAACTCACATGCTCGAAAAGATGTTGCTTTACTGGAACAGGTACGGCTAGAGAAACCCGCAACTGATTCAGTAATTTTATACCGTCTGGAAGGTTGAAAGTCAAGCTGACGAGCACTGAGTGCGTGCTTGACACCAGTCCGAGGTGGTGGTAAACTCCTTGTGGTTGTTGGACTCTTGGTTAACAAAAAAAGATGCTACAAGCCCTAAAGAACTGAGAAGTATTCTCCGATAATCTCGGATAGAGAAAATAACGACCGAAAGGGCAAACTCTTCGAAAGAAGGGGACGCAAAGCCTAAGGGGCTTCCTCCCTGGCCTTGGTTTGGGGAGATGCCGGCCAGGCTGCCGTTCTTCTACTTCGATGGTTTGCCTTTTTTGTTTTATGGGCATCGTCGAAGCTACGAAGCAGAAAGAAGGGGATTTACTGTTGAAGATTTCGATCAGCGAATGCAACAAAGCTGCTTCCGGCACGGGGGAATCGGCAAGGGCACAGGAAAAGATCCTGCCGAAGGACATGCCGTCGAGGAAGTCTAAAGGAAAGCCTGCCGCCCATTTGACGCCGCTCGAACAGGGCATACTCACCGCTGAGGAAGCGCTAAAGCAGATTCCGGACACTAGAGACGAACTCGTCGAGGAGTTGCGCAGCCGAATCGAGAGCGGCGAGTACAATGTGAGCGGAGAAGACGTGGCCGACATGATGATGCGCAGGCGCGCAGCCGACCGGATAAGGTAGAGTCTAGCGATTTTACGCAGGAATATGAGGGGTCTCAAGGGGCCTCTCTTTTTTGCTGTACATGCAGAAGGAATTGTAGGGCGCTGTATAGAAATGTGTAGATGAGACTGAACGGCCAGGGAGGCTGCGATGGGCAAGAAGACTTATGCTGTCGTAAACCAGAAAGGCGGCGTCGGCAAGACGACGACGGCGGTGAACCTTGCGGCGTGCGCTGCCGCGGCAGGGGAGCCGGTGCTTCTCGTGGATACGGATCCGCAGGGAAACGCCACGAGCGGAGTTGGAGTCGTGAAGTCCGAGCTTGAGACCTGTATCTACGATGTCCTCATCAATGACGTGCCGATTGACACTGCTATAATCGCGACAGGGACTCCGAACCTGGACCTTGTGCCGGCAAGGCTGGACCTCGCTGGCGCGGAGATCGAGCTTATGTCGATTATGTCCCGAGAGATGAAGCTGAAGCATGCGCTCGATCCGGTGAGGGATAGTTACGCGCTGATTGTGATCGACTGCCCTCCTTCGCTCGGGTTGTTGACGATAAACGTGCTTACTGCGGCGGATTACGTGATCCTCCCGATCCAGTGCGAATATTACGCTCTGGAGGGCATAAGTCAGCTTCTGAGGACGATAGAGCTGGTCAGAGAGCACCTCAATCCGAGGTTGGAAGTGGCGAAGGTGCTGCTTACCATGTATGATTACAGGACCAACCTGTCGCAGCAGGTAGTCGAGGAGGTCCAGACGTTCTTTTCGGACCAGGTCTCAGAGGTGCTTGTTCCGAGGAATGTAAGATTGTCGGAGGCGCCGAGCCACGGGCTGCCGATAATCGCATACGATCCCAGGTCGAAGGGCGCTGAGGCGTACCGGAGGTTTTCCGAGGAGGTAATGGCGTTTGGAAAAGAAAGGGCTCGGTAGAGGGCTGGGCGCCCTTATTCCCGGCGCTGGTCGCGAGGACCGATCCATAGTTGAGCTTCCCGTCGAGCGGATATCGGCCAATCCGTATCAGCCGAGAAAGGCTATTGATGATGGGAAGTTCGAGGAATTGGTGCGCTCAGTGCGCCTGCACGGGATACTACAGCCGATAATTGTTCGCTCAAGTGGCGCCGACGGCTATGAACTCGTGGCCGGAGAGAGGAGACTCAGGGCCGCTGAGAAGGCAGGACTGACGAGAATCCCGGCCGTCGTTAAGGAGTTTACGAACGAGCAGAGCCTGGAGGTAGCCCTGATTGAGAACCTCCAGCGTGAGGATATTGGGCCTCTGGAGGCTGCGGGCGCGTATAGGCGTCTTGTCGATGAGTTCGGGCTGACACAGGATGAGATCGCGTTCCGGCTGGGAAAAAGCCGGCCGAGCATAGCCAACACTTTGAGGCTCCTCAACCTGCCCGAAGAAATCCAGCGGAGCCTGTCTTCCGGGGAGATCAGTGAGGGACATGCGAGGGCGCTGCTCGGAGTGTCCGATGGCGAGAGGCAGAGGAAGGTTTGGCGATCAGCGGTCGACGGTGGGCTGACCGTAAGGCAGACGGAGCGGCTGTGCAGGGAATCTAGCGGTAATGTTTCACGTGAAACACTGCCGGACGCGGAACCGCCGGGTGTAAGTCAGGATCCTAACATCGTTGCAACCGAGGCGGAGCTGCGCCAACTCCTGGGCACGAAGGTAAGCATCAGGATAGGTCGCGACCGCGGGAGGATCGAGATAGAGTTTTACTCAGAAGACGACTTGAACCGCATCCTCGGCCTCCTGGGGGCGATCTGAGATGAGAGCAGGGTCGGATTCGCATCGACAGAAGGACCACACTCCGCGCGCCACCCGCCGTGAAACAGCCTTCCGTGTTATCCGCTGGAGCGCCTTCGTGTCGTCGCTCGCCGGTATGTTCCTTCTCGGGTGTTTTGTTGTGGGTCCAAGGCTCAGCCGGCTGCAACATGCGCCGACTCCTTACGAATCGGTGGTTGTATCCGAACCGGACGCTCCCGAACTGACACCTCAGAGGGTGGCGTCCGTTATCCCTCCTCCGTCCGCCGAGGTGACTATTACGGAAAGGTCCGACGCTGCTTCCTCCGCCCCGATCCGGGAGCACGCTGACAGTGCCTCAGATCCGGCCGCCCAGGAGTCTCTCAGCGAGGCCAGTCAATCTTCCGGTAAGACACCCGAGACGGAATCTGCTGCGGCTCAGCCGGTATTCCGCGTTAGAGCGGGCCTTTTTGCGGGCCGGACGAATGCAAATTCACTCGCTGGAGAGCTCAGAAGTTCGGGGTTCGAGGCCACAGTGCGCACTATGGAACTCTCCGGCCGGAAGATGTACGCGGTGCAGGTCGGAGTATTCGAAGATCGGAGCCGCGCCGAATCGCTCGCCGGTGAGCTCAGCCGAGCCGGATATCAATCGACTATCGTCACGGACAACTAACCTCTGTTGATGACAGGTATCGACTGAACTACGAAGGTAACCGGCCATCGATAATCTCACGAGTAGACGGACTAAAATATCCCTCCGTTTCTTTTCCCTCGCGAACTTTTTGCCCCCTATCAGTGTCTAACTATTGTCCCCCTGACAGAAGGTGCCATCAGTATGTGCGACGATGATGTGCTGATAAGCGAGTGCCAGTCCGGCAATATATCTGCGTTTGAGGCGCTGGTTCGGAAGTATCAGGACCGGACGGTGCGCGTGCTTTACCTTCTGCTCGGAAATGTGGACGACGCTCAGGACGTGGCCCAGGAGTCTTTCATCAGGGCTTTTCGGGGCATCCATTCGTTTCGGCGAAGCTCCAGCTTTGCAACCTGGCTGCACAGGATTGCGCTCAACACCGCGCACAACTGGATCAGAGACAACAGGCAGCCGGAGACACTTCCTCTTCACGAAGAGAGGCGATTCGCCGGATATGGAAGGCCGGAAGACCTGCTTGTGGCCCGGGAACGGGCGCTTGAGATAAGGTCCCTGCTGGCGGAGCTCCCAGAGTCTTATCGGGAGGCGATAGTCCTGCGTCACTTCGAAGACCTGTCATACGTCGAAATAGCCGAAGTGCAGGGAGTGCCGGTCGGGACCGTAAAGTCGAGGCTTGCTAAGGCTCGTTCTCTGTTACAGAAGAGTTTTCTGGACGGCTCGGCGGGCACAGAAAGGATGGACGATCATGGATTGCAGGATGGCGAGGAAGCTCATTCCTCACGCAGCGGATGGCGGGCTCGATGATCACGAGATCGAGCATCTGCACAGTCACCTGTCGTCCTGCCCGTCCTGCGCCAACCTCCTCGAATCCCACCGAGCAGCTATCCGGATGCTCGAAGATGCGCTCCATACGGCCGCTGGTGAGATATTTCCACCCGCAAATTTCGCATCGATTGTGGCGATGAAGGCTGCCCAAGAGCGCTCTGCACAGCCCGGCAGGATCTTCTCGCTTTGGGAGCGGGTAGCACATATCCAGGCTGTTCTGGCGCGCAGCCGCAGAATAGCGGTTGCCGGCATCGCCGCCGCGCTCCTGGCCGTGAGCCTGGCAACGGCTGGGATCTTCGGACGGGCAATCGACTCTTCCCCTGTGGCAACCACCAAAGTCTATTCCGGCCATCTAATCACCTTTACGATCAAACCGAGGCCTGATGGCAGCGTAGAGGCAGGGGTGGATGCGCGCCGCTACTGTCAGATCAGGCGCGCGAGGGGTGAGACCTTGCGATGAGACGGATGCTCGGAGTATATGTGGGGCTCATGCTTGCAGGGGCAGGAATCGGGGCCGCGGAAGCGGCAAGATGGCTGCGCACGCTCTCGATGCCGGGTTCACCCTGGGCTGAGGTATTTGGGTTTATCAGACAGAGTCTGTGGTTTCCGGCGCTCCTCATCGTGGTCGGAACGACCGTTGCGGCCTATTCGGCTGCGATTCTGATCCGTCCCGCCTGTCCCGGGTCCATATTGCTTCGGAGCGCTGTCGCCGCGGCGATCGCATTGGCGGCCTGTAGGGCGGCGGTCGGAATTTCGGCGCCGTTTTCATTCGCTCCCACGGTCTATTTGCCGACTTTCACGCTGGCGCTCGCCGTGTCCGCGGGGCTTCTATTCTATATCGCATTTCCGCCGACGCGCCGCGATGTACGGGCATGCGCTGTGCGAGGAGCGCTGATAGCTGCTGGTTGGGCCGTGTTTGTCATCGGCCTTCGGGTTGCGTCTGTCGGGACCGAGCGTTTTTCCTTTGGAGGATTCGGGGTCTTTGCTGCGTTGGAATCTCCTGCCGAGCTTAGAATCTTTCCCTCTCTGGTTCGGGACCTGGTCGGTGGCGCGGTCGGCGGAGCGTTTATCGGGGCAGCAGCGGCTCGTATCGTCCTGGCCCGCAGGATGATCTACGGTGCCGTTTGGGGCGCGGCGGCCGGCTCATACGTTTCGGCCATTCTGTTCGCCGCCCATTCCGTCACTGCCACTGCCATTATGAAGTCCGCCTACAGCGAGCAGATCGCGTTCTGGTACAGCGTGATTCTCGGACTTACAATCGGCGCGGCAGTTGCGACGGGAACGGGGATCGCGCTGGGAAAGTTCAGTGGACGGACTAATAAAGTTGCAGCCGGGGCCATCGCGTTTCTCCTTGCAGCCGCCGCGGTGTATGTAACCGACGCGCGCGCCGGCTCGGATCTCTACCTTGCGGCGCTCGACAAGAGACCTTACAAGACCAGGGTGTACATTCATTTCCACGCTGACGGCGGTTGGAGCAGAAATATCGAGAATCACGCCGACGGCGACAAGATTCTGCTCTGCGAGCGCCTTCTGCGGCAGTATCCGAGGAGCATCTATGCCCCTGAAGCGGCATATTTGAAAGCCAAGAGTGAGTTTGCGTCCTGGCGGTTCGACAAAGCTTCGGAGACTCTCGAGAAGCTTCGAACCACGCACAGGGCATCACGTGGGACCAGCACGCTGCTTCTGGCACACTCATATCTGGCTATGGGGCGGTTTGACGTTGTCGCTTCCGACTTCGGAGCCGAGGATTGGAGTTTTACGCACTGGCGATCAAAAGATGGGGCTCAGATGGTGGGCCACGCCTACGAATCCGTTGGGCGGCCAGCAGATGCGCTCGGGCTTTACACGCACTATATTGAGAACCTGACCGGCAGCAGACGGGGCCTGTGGATTTCACCCGCCATGCAATACGCCGAAAACAGGGCAAGCCGGGTCATGCCCTCCACTCGCAGACCGGTCCGGCGCGCTACCGTCTTCGGGCACGTAGTTGCCGAGTCGGCTCCGCTGCAGAAAGTCCATATCGCGCTGGTCCAGCCGCACGTAGACGCATCATCTTCCGAAAACTCAACAGAGTTCACGGGCGCTATAACTGTGCCGCTCTGGTTTGGGCATAGCGCCACGACCGGCCCGGACGGCAGCTTTGTAGTAGAAGAAGTGCCATACGGGAATTACGAAGTTGTAGTCGGGTTCGACGCAAGCGATATTCCGGCCGGAATGGTCATATCGAGCCCGGTTCCTGCCCTGAAGGTAGATCGTCCGAAGGTCGGGATACCTAATATAGGATTTGTCTCAAGCATAAAGCCGCTAAGTCCTCTGGATGGGGTCAGCGCCGATTTAAGCCCGGTACTGGTCTGGCGAGAGCATCCGGGCGCGGCCTACTACTCGGTTTCAGTTATATCGCAGTCCGAGGCCGGTCTGTCTGGCTTCGGCGGGTTCGGACCGCGCCAGGGCTACACTTGCTGGACCATGCCGCGAATTAGGGGAACCTCGGTCAAGGTTTCGGCGGAAGGCTTCTCCACAGTGGGCCCGACGACGGACGAATCTCGCGCCGAAAGTCTTCTGCGCAACCGGCGCTATATGTGGATGGTTTTTGCCTACGATGAGGAGGGAAACGTCATCTCCTCTTCGGAGCACTACCGGCTCGACCGCGAGCCGGTGTTCATCACGCTCTCGGGCAGAACGAAAGGAAGGTGATCAAATAGTCGAGTCTTAGGTGTTGTTGTGCATGTTTGGTACGTTGTTTAACAGTATTTGATAAGGAGGCATAAAATGCTAAAACGTAAAGGTTTCACGCTGATCGAGCTGCTGGTAGTTATTGCGATCATAGCTATTCTGGCGGCAATATTGTTCCCTGTGTTTGCAAAAGCAAGGGAGGCTGCGCGCGCCAGTTCTTGCCAGTCGAACATGAACCAGCTTGGCAAGGCTATGAAGAGTTATATGGGTGACTGGGAGGACTGCTTCCCGTCGAACCGAGCTATCGGCTCGAATCCTGCCCAGGCCCCGTCCGAGATGGTTCCGATTACTCCCGCGAACGAGATAAATCCTTCCACGGGCCAGCCCATGGTGTTCAAGTATGGAGTGAACTGGGTGGAGGCGCTGTATCCGTATGTGGAGCGAGTTGGCGACCCTGGAGACAACGCATCCGTTTGGAAGTGTCCATCCACGAGAGCTAAACCCTTCACGCAGGGCGGGACGACTGAAACGGCCACCTACGCTTTGAACGCGAACCTCGTGGAGATGCCGGAGTCCATAGTCAAGCAGGTTGGAAACACCATGATGATGCGCGAAATGGACCGCCTGGTTAACGCCATCCTGAGACCAAGGCCCACATCGCCCACGTCGGCGACTCCCTATATTAGGGACTGTTTCTTAACCGAAACCCCGGATTCGCTGATGAACCCGCCCGACATCGTGAAGGCGCAGTTGCACGGCCAGGGTTCCAATATACTGTTCACTGACGGGCACGTCAAGAACATGTCGTCAGCCCAGATGCCCGCAGACACAGGAATTGCCCGCATAACGGATGTCACGGGAACTACCTACTGGAACCTCGCGGTCCCGAAGAACACAATCGCGATTACTCCATAGTTTGATCTAGAACAAAGGCCCCGGAGTATTAATTCCCGGGGCCTCCCCTGACAGGTGACAGGTGATAGGTGATAGGTGATAGACTGATGGGACCGCCGCACGGGGACGTGCGGCATGCTTCGACAAGCTCAGCATGAGGCCCGGCGCGAGACGGGCCGGGCCATCAGCATTTTGCACTTTGCATTTTGCATTTCCCATGACCCTTACCGACACCCGGTACCTGACACCCGACACCCGTCCTACATCCTACATCCTACATCTTACATCTTTGCCGGAGGAGCCGTAGAGGACCTCACTACGAGGTCCACGTCCAAGATGGTAGTTTTGGCCTCTACGGGTTTCTTGGCGAGCATCGCCAGGAGGTTCTTCGTCGCAAATTCCGCCATCTGCTCACGGGGGTGCCGCACCGACGTAAGAGGCACACGGAGCATATCGTCAAACCACACGTCCGTATTGCCGACGACCGAAAAACCTTCCGGCACCGACAGCCCGGCAGCAAAGATAGCCCGCACGGCTCCTACGGCAACGATGTCGTGTCGGACCACCAACGCAGTCGGACGGTTCTTGCGCTTCAGTATTCGAGCCATAGCCTCAGCGCCGGCCTCCTGGCCGAACTTCACCTCCACAATCGACGAGGGTCTCACTGGAAGCCCGGCATCGGCCATAGCCTCTTTGAAACCCCTGGCTCGCTCTCTGCCAGAGTAAGAGGTCTGTGGAATTGCGAGATAGACAATCTCCCTGTGCCCAAGCGATATGAGGTGTTCGGTTGCCAGACGCGCCGCCTGATAGTCGTTGCCAAGGACCTGTGGAACCTCAAGCCCCTCTATGCACCCGCCCATTATAACCAGCTTTATGTCGCTGTCTATGAGTTCCTGGTAGGCGCTGCGGTCGGCTGGGTTCGAACTTGGGACCGCGATGACTCCGGCGACGCGATTTTGGAGCATTTGCTCCAGACACAAACGTTCGCCTCCAGGATACCCGGTGGACGTGAAAAACAGCATCGAGTAGCCCGCCTGCCTCAATCCGAACTCGACAGGCTGGAGGGTCGAAGGAAATTCCGGCATAAAGCTGGGGGTAGCCACGACACCGACAAATCTAGACTGGCCGAGCACCAGGCTGCGGGCGATATGATTCGGCCGATACTTCAACTCCTCAGCGATCTTGAGGATTCTGGCCTTCGTCTCGGGGCTTATCTCGCCCTTGTTCGAGAGTGCTCGTTGGACCGTCGATCTCCCGACGCCCGCCGCCCGCGCTATATCTTTTGCCGTGACGCCCAATCTATATCCTCGGCGCTCAAAACCAATCATGGAGTCAGGAGCATCGTTTGTTGATGGATTCACACTAGCAACGCATTCTGAGCTTGTCGAAGAGTGCGTTGCGGCATCCTTCGACAGGCTCAGGATGCGTGGTGACTTAGGCTTGTGCCGGTCACAAACGATGCTCCTGATCATAGAGTAGCCGTACTTGCTGAGGTACAGCTTTAACTTAACTATAGTCTAGGCCACTTCCTGAGGCCTGTCAACTTGATCGGCATATTGACTTCAGCAAGCCTCTGGTTTACAATGACACCAGAGGTCATCTTCGCGACGGGCTTGGTCTGCGGGTTGCGCGGTATGTCAAGCGATGCGAAAATAAGGATGGTTTTCTTGCGCTGGATCATCGTGCGCCTTCTCTTGCTCGCCGCACTGCTTTCCGCAACTGCAGCAACTGCCCAGGCGAGTGACGCCTATATAGAGCATATCAGATCCGCAGCTTCTCATATCGCGCGGGGAGACTATGATCGAGCCGTCGCGGATATCGACAACGCTCTTGTCCGGCAGTCGGGGGACCCTCTGGTCCACCTTGCGCTCGGTACCGTGTTCCTTCACACACGCCAACTTCGCAGTGCTTTCAAGGAGTTTACCGCGGCGCATACTCTGGTAAAAGACCACCCCCTCGCGCTCTATGGATTCGGTATTTACTATCTCGCGCACGGCAGGCGCGACCTTGCAGCGAATTACTTTGAAAGGGCATCCGCTGGTCCTTATAACGTCGCGCCGACTCTTGCATACCTGTCAGTCTTCTCAGCCCTTCCCGATGCCGCTGAACCCTCTGATGATCCGGTTCTTGCGCAAGTTTCGGCTTACACTCATTACAGGCGTCAGGATTATGAGAAGACCCGAAGTATGCTCTACCAACTTACTGAAGGGTGGCGCGGGTTCCAAGAAGAATTCGGAGCGGTGATGACTTTCAGTCCGGCCGAGTCCGTCGATCTGACCGGAGGAGACCTCTCTAAACCCTACAAGTCACCTTTGGAGTCCGCACAGGGCTTGAGGAGAGTGAGCGGGTCGATCACTCTCAAGGCCGACCTGGGCAGGGCACAGAACGTAGCCTACGTGCTATTCTTCGTCGATGGAGAGTTGATCGCAATGGTGAACCGTGCGCCGTTCTCGTGCGAGTGGGACACCAGAAAGTATTCTAACGCTCCTCACACCGTTAAGATTCAGGGCAACGACTCAAACGGCATAGTCCTCTCGGACAAGTCGCTCAGGGTGCTGGTAAGCAACAGGACAAACGTCGGTCCGCTCACCAGTGAGGAGGCCAGGCGCGCTGAGTCTATGCTCTGGGAGTGTCTTAAGCTGAAACCGTCGCGCCGGATTCCATACTATATGATCGCAAAGTGTTCCGATGCCTTAAACGACAAGTCCGCCGCACTCTCTGCACTAGAGACCACTGTGGCGATTGACCCGAACTATAAGGACGCCAGAGATCTCCTTGTCCGGCACTATGAGCCGCTGGAAGATTATCGGGAGATATGGCGCGTGGACTGTAAAGAGAAGCTCGCCGCCCTGACCTTCGACGACGGCCCGAACGCAGGTACCGCAAAACTCCTCGACGTCCTCAAAGAAAAGGACGTTAAAGCGACAATCTTCGTTGTCGGATCGACGGCTGAGGCAAATCCCGACACATTGAAGCGGATGGCGTCCGAAGGGCACGAGGTCCAAATCCACCCCTACAGCCACAGAGACCTGAGCATGCTATCCAGTGCAGAGATCGAAAAGGAGCTTGTACGTGCCGCGGTCGTCATAAGGCGCATAATCGGCAAGCGGGCGAAGTTCTTCCGTCCTCCCGGCGGCAACGAGAACGAAAATCTTGCCTCACCGGCCCGGAAGTATGGGTTCTCATCGGTCTTTTGGACCGTAGACTGCATCAAGAGCGAGGGGACGGAGGCCCAGGCCGTCGTCGAACAGGTGGCCTCTGAGACCATGCCCGGCAGCATCATCCTGATGCGCAGCGTCGAGGATGAAAGCATTAGGCTACTGCCTCAAGTGATCGACGCGCTAAGGTCCAGAGGATATAAGCTGCTGACCCTGTCGGAACTCCTCGCAAGCGGCCCCGCTGTCCAGACTCCCGGTAGCTGAAAAGCCGGTTGTGTTTGCCTCCGCCACAGTATCAGATTTCTGAAACGCGTCCTTCGCGCTTCGACGGACTCATCCTTCGACAAGCTCAGGATGGCTCAGGATGACGCGAAAGGGAGGAAGGGCTCGAAAAAGGGGGTTGGGGGTTAAGGGCTGGGGGTTGGAAGGATAAGACGCCGCAGCCCGGCCCCAGCGAGAGACGCGTCAGCGGATGAATATCCGCCACACCTGGGCCGGGGAGGGATCTCCCCGGCCATCGGATGTGTCTCATCATTGCGCTACGGCGGCTTTGGTGGCGACTGCACTAAGATATCCCAATAGAGATCATACTTGCAGGTCTCTGGTCTCACCATAGCGGTTCCCCATGTGGTAGCAGCTTCGATTATTTCCAATCTTGACCGGCTTAGCCGCCTTCTGCGGCAAGTGGTAACCGTTGCCCGACAGCCACTTCATAAGAGCCGCGCCATCGCCAGCGGATAGGACCGATACATCATAGCTTCCAACGGTCTTTCGTTCCAAGACCCTGACAGACGCGTCATTCCTGCTCGATTTCTCGCCGGAAGCCGGGCCCATCGACATGACCTGGAAAGTAGTGATCTCTGCCAGTTCGTGGAAGATGGCTCCCTCCACAATCTCAACCTTCGGACGCGCCGGCACGGGTACGACCCAGGCAAATCTGTCGGTAGCGCCCTCATAGCTGGGACTGATGATCAGTTGTTCCACGCCGTTCCTGAAGAATATTACGGCCTTCTGCTCTGGTTCCTTGATAAGCGCCTGTTCCAGGGCTCTACGCGCTGCTTTTGCATCGGGTATCATTATACCGTCCGCTACAGCTTCACAGGAGATTATCACCAGAACGAACGAGCTGAACAGATTAACCCACTTGCCCGTCTGGTTCATCAGCTTTTGCTCTACTTGTCCTTGGCCGCCCTTTCTACCAGCGCCTGCAACTCCGCATATAATACCTCCGGCTTCTTATAATACTCCTCGTCAGTCAATGGATGGCCCGGCAGGCCGAACTTCTCAACGCCGCGCCGTTCGCCCTCTCTCCTGTAAAGATAATGCTGGGTGAGATAATAGTTACCTGACTGCATATCATGTAAAGCAATCTGCGGCATACACACATATCCAGTATCCAGAACCGCGAATGCATCGAAGGTAATCGTGCCATAGCTCACGTCAGTTCGGAACTCAGGCCAGCGCTCGTATGGAACCGTCGTAGTGTTCATTAGCACCGAGACCGGCTTCGCCACATTCACGTAGACAAGCCCATATTTCCCCCCGAGTTTCTCCAACTCCTCAGGCTTAATAGGCTTGCAGTACACCTCACGAGGATCAAACCAGTCGAGCATCACCACGGCCTTCGCCAGCAGTGCCTTGCTTTCCTCTGAGGTGGGAGACACAGCCACGCGTTCACCTTGTGGCATTTGGACCTCCAGCGAAACCGGCTCGACCGGTGGCACTCTGCCGTCCCGAGCCGCAGCTTTGGCGTTTCGTTTGATCTTCCGAAACACCGGCGCGAGGTCGCGGGAACTGTATATAGGCCAAACCTTAACATAGCTCGGTGTATCAAGCGGCATTTCCAGGAATTCGAGTTCAAGGCCGCGGCTGGAGTTTACATACAGAAGAAGCCGGCCTAGAGGGGGCAGTCTGGGTACCCCCGAATACCCCTCCATAGTACGTATCCCCTCATAGAGGCCCGTTACCAGTTCCGCCTCGTCGTTCCAGGTGATCTTGTAAACATCCCTGCGATTAAAGTCCAGTACAACCGACTCAATATCAGACGGGTGGTTAATGCCAGCACTCTCGAGAACCTTAACCCCGGCGTCCTTAGTCACGTCAGCGCTACCTTGAGTCGCCCCAGCGCAACTTTCCGGGACATTCGAAGCGCAAACCACAACCACCGCCCCCAACAAAATTGTCAGCAAAGAATGCATACGTCATCCCTCCTAGAATGGACAGACGTTTGCATTGCCCCAAAATCTCCAGTTGAAGAACGGCACAACTAGCTTGGTTTCGGGTTCGGTGCGGCGGAACGAACAAATAACCTGTTGTGGAGAAATAAAGGCGGCTCCAGTGGTGGCCATCGGACAGCAGGGGAGCCGTACGTTGAGCGTAGACGTTCTTTTTCTACTTGGCCGGGCTACCCACCGCCTTCTTCACCAACTCCTCCATCTCGGCATAAAGAATTTCTGGTTTCTTGTAGTATTCTGTGTCTGTCAGAGGGTGGCCGGGAAAGCCGAGAATTTCGACACCATAATGTTCAAGAGTTCTCCTGTAAAGGTAACCCTGGGTCAGATAGTAACTACTCGACTGCTTATCGTGGAGAGCAAGCTGCGGGATACGCACGTTCCCAGTATCCAGCACTGCAAAGGCATCAAAGGTGACTGTGCCATAGCTTACGTCGGTCCGGAACTCAGGCCAAAGAGAACCCCGATCTGTCGTGGTGTCTACTACCATTGAGACCGGCTTTGCCAACTTCAGATAGACGATCCCGTACTTGTGTCCTAGTTCTTCAAACTCCTCCGGTTTGATGGTCTTGTAGTTCATAATTCGCGGGTCGATCCAGTCAAGCAATGCCACAGCCTTGTCCTGCAGCACCCGTCCCTCCTCAGAGGTCAGAGAGATAGCCACGCGCTCGCCCTTATGGACCTGTACTTCCAGTGAAGCTGGTTCGACAGCCGGCACTCTGCCGTCCCGTGTGGCGGCCCTGGCGTTTCTTTTGATCTTCTGAAACACCGACAACAAGTCGCCAGAACCGTATATCTGCCAAATGGCAACGCCCCGCGGGGCATGAGGAGGCCATTCCATAAAGCGGATCCGGAGACCGTGATTGGCGTTCAGATAAAGAACCAAGAGACTCGTAAGAAGAGGCCTTTTCGCCTCCGGATAGCCCTCCATAACTCGAAGCCCCTCATACACACCGCTTATCAGATCTGGATCGTCTTTCCAGGTTATCTTGTAGGTACCCTGGATTCCGAATGCCACTACAGCCGACTCGATGTCGGATGGCTGGTTAATGCCAGCACCCTTAAGCACCCTGATGCCGGCGTCCTTAATCACGTCGCCACCATCCTCGGTCATCCCCATGCAACTTTGTGAGACGTTCGGAGCGGAAGCCACAAGCACTACTACCAATGCAAGCGTCAGTGGAGAAATCATTTATCACCTCCTAAAATGGACAGACGTACGGATTGCCCCAGAATCTCCAGTTGTAGAACGGCGCAACCATATTGTCGCCCCGACGCAGTTGGTCAGGGTTAGGAGTAAGGAGTTCCCAATAGTGATCGAAAATCCACTGTCTTGTGAACTCGAAGTCGTAGCCATTCGACATCGTGTCCCAGGCTACATTAGCAATCCCGGGTGAAGAAAAGACCTGTCCGTTGATCACACTCCAGCCTCCGCCATATCGCCAATCGCTCGGCCACTCCACATCAATCCTATCAATACGGATCACAATAAGTGACCCCGAGACCGACGGAGAAGCATTAAACGGAGACTATTGTTCCGGTTTATACTTCCCAGGGATAACCTTCTTGCCTTTCCTCTTTGCTATCTCATGTACTATTTGGCTGAAATCGTCTGAACGCATTCCGGGAGAGATGACAGGAGCGCGGGCAGGGTCAAAACAACCCCACAACTCGAGTCCACCCCCAGATTTCCAGTATATGACAATACGGTCTCGACCTGCAGGAATACGGACTTTCCTGCGGGAAATATGTATTGCCTTGATCGACTCAAAGAGTCGATCGATGTCCTCCTTGTCCTTCTTGCCGTCAAGTTCGATTTGGTAGATGAAAGGCAATTCTCCGTTGCGATAGCCTGCGGTTATATAAATCTTCTTGACCTCCGCAGCCCCGAACTTGTTGATCTGGTACAATCTCTCCTTGATGTACACTTCGTGCGCAGTCGTGTTTGTATAGTACCGATAGGTGAAGAACAATAGCACAACTGCGAAGATCGAGACGACCACAAAGTAAAGCGTCCGCCCTTGAATTTGTCTCATCATCCACCTACGGTAAGAACCATGTCACATATGGTCCTCCAATGGTCCTGTTAAATGTGCCCATAGGGTAACCTAAGCCGTTTGCCCCGTCGCGGGCCTGCCCCACAGAGTAGCCCTGGCCCAGATACCACCAAAAATCCTGAGTCCATAATGTTCCGAACATTGGAAATGTGGGATTATATCCTCGGTTCCAGCCAACGAATACCCTATCAACTTCTATCTCGTTTTCATAGATGCCGAAAGCATGAGCAATCGAATAATCATTACCCGGCCAGATGACGGCTGAACCCGCCGAGTTGCAGGTGTTCAGCATCACGACCCGGTATTTTCCCGGATAGAGGTCGAGGTCAGAAAATGCAGGATAGTTAAAACGCTGTTCTGATGGCACCCAATAATTGTCGCCATAAACATCCTTCTCCGCAAACGCTACTGCCGGACGTCGTACGTTGTATGTCTTGTCCTTTATAAAAGAGCCATGACCGGCATAGAACCAATACCTGTAACTCCGTGGAAGCCAGTACCGCATTCCTTTTATGGGATTATCGAAAGGAATCCGCCAACCGTCCTCCCATCCTGGGTTGAGAATCACAGTGAAAGGTACATACTGCGCCCGGCATGCGTCTGCAACCGCGGTCATCTCGGTAAACATCGCCTCTTTATCCCACGGCGTTTCGAGAATGTAGCCACCGGAAATGAGCATCTCCGCCGTGCTGCCAAGTGAAATCGCAATAATCCAGTCGTACGTATTGGAGCCGTCCTCCATTATGATACGGTACAGGTCATCGACATAGTTTCCTGCCACTTTCCCATCCCAGGTTGACTGGAAAACTCCCTGCCCGCCTGAGTCGGTGAACACAGTATTGCCAGATGTGTTCTCTATTCGTAGATTCCAAGTACCGGGATCGTTCATTACACCACTTATAACAAACTGACCTGGATCAACTTCATCACGGAAGAGTTCTGACTGCGATATGCGTATTTCAGAGATTGGATTGTAGACCGTAATTGGTATCCTCTGCGACAGCATTGTGTTGCCCGCGTAGTCCGTTGCTTTGGCTACCAAGGTGCGTGTACCATTCGCGAATAGGGATGTGTCTACGGCTGTGGGACGCTCGGGGTTATTCACCACAACATTACCAAGAGACGTATCGTCTACGTAAAGCTGTTTGCTTTGGAGCGCTGCGTCTTCAGTCGCAACAGTGACCAACACAGTCCCGCTTGCACTGGATCCTGGCGCTGGACCGCTGGTTATGCGGATATACGGATCGCCTAGATGCGCAAATTCCGCATAGCCGTAGCCGACGACTGTTCCGCTCTCAACAGTGATTGTAGCCGTCTCGTGATTTGTAGTCGAAATCAGCTCGGCTGTAGCTTCTCCTACCTCATTGGTCGTCGTAACAACGTTTTGGAGAC
>JACPPP010000216.1 GCA_016190935.1 Armatimonadota bacterium
ATAAGCTCAAGGAAGGATGGGATATCACCGGTATCACCTCATTAAGTCGATTGTTAATGATTGATTCCGATGCCTGTCCTTCCCTAAAACATCCGCGAACTAGCAAAACCCGTTAGCTAATGATTCGCTCATCCGCTAACTTTTTGCACCTGCCCGGCACGGCAAGATGGGCTTGACTTGAGGGGCTGGGTGGTGTCGGAATTCTTCATTGAGAGTTATTATACTATACCCCCAAGGTCTATAACCCTTACCGATACCCAACACCCATCACCCAACCCCTGCCAAAGGCTGATAGCTTCTCCCGCTCACGCCACGCTCTTTCGAACCTTTTGTCTGATCCGCTCGATCTGTTCCTCTGTCACTGCTCGCTCAAAGCTGCGGAAGCCCGCAAGCTCGAATCCGTGTTTGTCACAGATGGCCGTTATCTCCTCGACCTGGCTTGCGCTCACTTCCTTGCCCAGCGTAAAGCTCTCGTAGCGGCCTTCAAGCGCCAGGGCCATAGTCTCGGACATACAAGCATACGCGGTACTTGGAGGAAACCCGAAGTTGAAGTGGAAATCTACATCTCCGGGCACGGCAACCACTCCGCCCTCGATTACCAGCACATCGTCTCTCTCTTCAACCACCCGGCGGGAAACGTCCCTCGGCCTTGCTACATCACACACAACAGCGCCGCTCTTAATGAATGATGCTTCGATGATTGCGTCCACGGCGCTCGACACAGTGATAACTATGTCAGCATCCCTGATGCCCTTTTCCACATCGCTCCAGATGCTGATCTCTGCGGAGCCTTTCTCGCGAAGCATCTCGGCGACCGGCTCCAGCGAATCTACGGACCGCCCCACGAGCGATATACGCGCCACTCGGCGGGACATTATCTCAGCGCAGGTTTTCCCAATTGATCCAGCCGCGCCGACGACCGCCACCGCAGACCTCTCAGGTTCGATCCCCATCATCCGCGCAGCCCTGACAGCCCCTTCTATCGCAGTTGCAACGGTGTAACTGTTGCCGGTGGTCACGGCTATATCTACGTTCTCGGCCACAGTCCGTCCCCCATCCCCGACAACGGACGTAAACGCACCAAGCCCGACGATCCCGGCCCCTAACTCCTGAGCCATCCTGGCCGCGCCTATTATCCTGGACCATACAAACTCGATCGGAAGCTCCAGCATCTGCTTTGGCGTGAGCGGGCATCCAACGAACCAGCCCTCCGCCTCCGCTCCGGTCCTTGACCTCACTCCCGTCACGTGCGAGACGAGCATAGGGCTTTTCTTGGTCAGCCCCCACTCTACCCAGCTTGCCGGCAGGTACTTGACGAACGGATACTTCCTCCCAATATCTCGCTTTGCGTCAAGGGGATGCATTATGAATGCGAATTTTTCCAATCTCTACTCCAACCGCCTCACCGTCGGCTTCCAATCGAGTTTGTGAAGCATATCCATATAATCTTCCGGCAACATCTCATCCGGGCGCTTTCCGACCAGCGTGACTATTATCCCCTCCACAACGTTCGTTGCAAATGTCCGTCCGTCGAACTCCTTGGTCGAGGTCACCACAGTCTGCGCGCCGCGTTCTCTCAGATGCTCTATATCCGTTTGGGTAAGCGTATTTGTGATGACAGTCTTTCCCTTCAGCGCGCCGGACTCAGGCGTGGGAAGGTAGCGTCCAATCAGTTTGTAGTCCCCGGCCACGACATCGGCCCATCTGAAGTATTTTTCGTACTTCGGCGTGATCTGGTCCTGCTTCTCGCCCGTCGGATAGACCCATTTGAAGGGCAGCCGCGTGAAGATCGGAAGGAGCAGAGAGCCGAGGAACTTAATAGTTGCCCATTTTCTTATCGGGACGGGCAGGCCGACGGCAAACATCAGGTCTCCATAGACAACGCTTTTTGCGAGCCTTCCGATCACCTCTCCCATTCCGAAGCGGTCCACGGCGCAGACTACCAGCACGTTCTTTGTGCCGAAATCGACGATATGCTCCCGCTGCAGCCATTCAATCGTCTCACGCTCGAGGGTGTTCTTTATCCCGCTGCCATCGACTACAGGAGTCTTGCGAACGAGCCGCGCAAGCTTATCGGCATCCCTGATTGTGTATCTGCGGCTGCCGGCGAATAGATATCGATCTATGCCCCCAAGTCCGATTGCGTCTACAGCGCCATCGAGTTCCTGCAGCATCTCCGCATACCGCCGCATGTCGCCGTTCGTGCCGACCCTCGATATCTCGAATTTCTCACCTAGGAAGCTCGCCGTAACGGTTTTATCGCCCCTGGGCGATCCCAGGCTCACACTGACCACGCGCTTCATTGAGAATATCTTCTATCTCCGCCAGGGAACGAGAGTCCATAATACTCGCTCTTATTCCCGCTGCCCCTGGGATTCCTTTTATGTACCATACTATGTGACCGCGCATCTCGCGAACGGCCCTCTCTTCGCCTACGCACTCGACTAGGAGCCTCACGTGCCGCCGCGCCCATTCAATCCGCTCTGCAAAATCCGGCTCCGGCAGAACCTCTCCGGTCTCCAGGTAGGCGCTTACGTGTTTGAAAATCCAGGGCCTTCCAAGCGCGCCCCTGCCTATCATAACACCGTCGCAGCCGGTCTCGTCAAACATCCGCCGCGCATCCTCCGGGGTTCGGACATCACCGTTCCCGATGACAGGAATCTTCACGGCGCCTCTCACCCGCCGGATGATATCCCAGTCCGCGCTCCCGGAATAGCCCTGTACAACGGTGCGCCCGTGTACAGTTACCGCAGCGCCGCCGCTTCCCTCGGTGATCTTCGCAAGCTCCACAGCCGTCTCGTTCGACTCATCCCAGCCCTTCCGGGTCTTCACCATCACCGGCGTATGGACCGCCCGAACGGCCGCGGTTATGATGCTCTCGGCACTGTTGAGGTCCTTGAGCAGCGCAGCGCCGGCCCCGGTCTTGGAAACCTTCGGAGCCGGACAGCCCATATTGATCTCGATGACATCCGCCCCGGCTTCCTCGACTATCCGCGCGCCCTCAGCAACGATTTCCGGTGATCCACCGAATATCTGGACGGAAACGGGGCGCTCATCCTCCACCCAGTCGAGCATCTCGCGCGTCCTGCGGTGGCCGTGCCGCAGCGCATAGGCGCTCACCATTTCCGTGCCAACAAGTCCGCAGCCGCCCGACTGCTTGCACATCCATCTGCACGCATGGTTCGTGATCCCCGCCATAGGCGCGAGCACGAGCGGAGGGTATATGTTCAGGTCTCCAACCAATAGCGACAACATTGTTAGCACGCAAGTGACAAGTGACAAGTCTAAGGTCCAAACTCATATCAAGGCGTCAGGTTTCTGAAACGCGGATTACGCGGATTCGACGGATTTCGCGGATGTCCTAAATCGGACTATGTTCATGTTTCTTTCGTTTCGTGTTTACGAATCGTTTGAATTCCGCGCTTTTCGCGCCGAAATTGATCAGTAAGCCGACTGGATAGCCGGATGCTTTAAGGTAGCTGACTGCTTGTACGAAATCCTGTGGATAAAGCTCACTACGTGCTTTAATCTCCACAAGACAGTCCTCTACAATGAAATCCACTCTGCGGGTGTCGATCTTGCCACCCTTATTGTAGATCGGTACATCAACTTCACGAGAGAAGTCCAGACCGCGCGCTGCCAACTCCCTGGCTAGTGCCCGTTGGTATGTCACTTCTTGAAATCCCGGCCCCAGCTCTTTGTGCACCTCGATTGTTGCGCCGATAACTGCCCCGGTCACGTCCCCGAATTCGTACCCCTTCATTGACCACTGATCTGTCATCTTTGCACCTATCTCCTCCCTCCTCCATCCGCGAAATCTGCTCTATCCGCGTAATCCGCGTTTCAAAGAACCAATAGACAAGATGACATGACTTGACACTTGTCACTTGGCACTTGACACTTGACTCTCTGCCTTCCCCTTCCCGCTTCTCCTCGACTTCCTGCGCTCGTAGACCAGACGAAGGCCCTGAAGTGTAAGAAGCGGGTTGACTTCCTGGATGGTCTTGCTCTCCGAGGCGATGAGATCTGCCAGGCCACCTGTGGCGATCACACGCGCGTCCGAGCCGATCTCCTCCCTAAACTTCGCCACAATTCCGTCCACCTGGCCGGCAAAGCCGAAGATCACGCCGGACTGGAGGCTCTCGACCGTAGTAGTCGCGACCGCCGCCGCCGGACGGACATACTGCACGCGCCTGAGCTGGGCAGCCTTGGTCACCAGCGCCTCCACGGACGTCTCGATCCCAGGGGCTATCGACCCTCCGAGATAAGTTCCGTCCGCGCCGACAGCGTCGAACGTCGTCGCCGTCCCAAAGTCTACTACTATAACGGGGCCAGGGTAGAGCGCATGAGCCGCAACAGCATTCGCAAGCCTGTCCGCTCCGACATCTGACTCAGGAAAGTACCTGATCTTGATGCCGGCGTCTTCACCGGCCTTGAGCACAAGTGGGTCGTCTATTCCTAGCTGGCGCTTTGCAAATTTCACTAGGGGGAAAATAACTGCCGGCACAACGCTGGATATCACTATGCCGTCGATCTGTCCGAACGCAATGCCATCGCGCTCGAACAGGCCGGAAAGCAGTACGCTGTATTCGTCCTCCGTCCTGCGGGCAACCGTTCCTACCCGCCAGTTGGCGACTAGTTTCTCACCCTCGAAGACGGCAAACGCAGTATTGGTGTTTCCAACGTCGATTGCTAACAACATAGGCGCAGTAAAAAGGAGCAGTCTGGCCGATGCCCCCTGCTCCAATCACGCCTATCTTAGCAGTTTTGGCGACTTGCGTCAATCAATCGCCGCAAGGAACATCTCCGTTACCCAGAACTCGCCATCCTCGTCCTTGCAGACGCCCACGCCGATGCGTTCGAACTTGGGGTTCAGGATATTGGCCCGGTGCCCTGGGCTTTCCATCAGGCAGGTGTGTCCTCTGTTGACATCGACTATCGAGCAGTAAAAGAGATTTTCTCCCAAATATGCCCAGGTTGGCCGCTGTGCGACAGAAGCGAGGTATCTATCGAGCGCCGTTCGCAGACCCGGCGTCGGAGACAAGTGATCGAAGTAATCCCTCTCGGTCATCTCCTGACTGTGCTTTCTCGAGACTTCCACCAGCAGTGGATCGACGCTCAGCATCCTGAGCCCCCTGGACAGACGTTCATAATTGACGAGGTCGATAAACCTCTGCTCCTCATCGACGACCTGAACTATGGCGGCTCGCTGGGGCAGATCCTTAGCTACTGTGGTCGATGAGAAGTTAGAGCTGAGAACAAGCATTGTGAGGTAGATACCTAAGTTGGACATGAAACCATTCCTCCATCTCAATGGTTTCATTCCATATGGTGGTCTGGCAGCCATAATACTTCTTGCTCCTGCGGCGAGGTCAAGAGGGGGCGTCCAAGCTTCTCCCGGGGCCACTCTTGAACTCATTTTAGGCCGAAACAAGCTCATCTGTCAACTATTTAGCGGAGGAAAAACCGGCATAATTGCCGGGACGCCTGGCACGCCGAATGCACTATTAGTAATAGATTGAGATGGGGTTGCAGGCGTGAAGTTGTCAGCAGTCAGCTATCAGCGGGCAGCAGGGGCCGGGCCATCGGGTCCTATCCTACCAACCCCC
>JACPPP010000217.1 GCA_016190935.1 Armatimonadota bacterium
CCCTAGCCCCTAGCCCCCGCCTTGATAACCTACGGTTTAGCTTCCATTCCGCTTGGGTAGTAACCATATAGACCGACACTAGAGTTCCTTTCACATGAACAACGGAGCCTGCGACTGCCCTCGTCCACAGTCGCAGGCTCCGTTGTGGTTTTATATTGTATGCGGTGCGGCATTTTGAATCGCGAAACATACGAAGAAGCGCGAAATTCGCGACCACCAATAGACACCATCGGGATCATCGGGCGAGTTGGATCAAGTCATGGCGAGTAGAATCCAAAACGTCAGCTCTTGACCTGGCTCTATTTGCTGCAATGTCTTAGTGGACGCGCAGGTCGGCAGGTCGTCACCAACACCGTTCGTAGGCTCAAGGCCAAGAAAGACCGATCGCTTGAGACCTGTATGAGTTCCATAATAGCCCTGGCTTATTAAGACGCCCAGGTAAGGCACGGCTGAGATGTCGAACTCTATTCGGATCGACTCGCCGACGTCTGTGTGGCAAACTGCCGCCCTGCCGTTGGAGAGCCTGTTCGAGAATAACTTGACCACCGATTCCCTGTCGCCGGAATACGGACCGTTCAATGTAGTCGCATGAGGCTGCGGCCATTTAATCCAGGTTTTGTCGGCCAGCCCAGGCACGTTAATGGATACATAGACAAATGCTTCCTTCATCTCTTCAGGTAGTTCAAGCCTGGTGTGCTCGCCGCCGTAAAGAAGCGGATGCGCAGAGTAGATATACTTGAAAGGCTCGACTCCGTCGTTCCTTATTGTATAATCCAAACGCAGTTTATTGTTAGACTCCTGATGGGCGACCCGCTGAAAGAGGCAATCGAACTGCTGCACAGATTTCGACATTACCACCTTATCGCCATCTATCGCGGCCTGCCACGGCTCCTGCCACAACCAACCGTGATCCCCCATATCCATACCATGCCGACTCCCATCGGGGTATTCGCACCGCGCAACTGTCGGGAAACACTCGCAGTAGCCGGATATGTCATTATCGCTGAAACCCAGACCACGAAACTTCTTTCTAGGGTCTTGATAGAGGAACTCCCTCCCGGTCCGCTTCGATAGAAATGATCGTATTCTTCCGCCACTCTCAGGATCGATCACTGCTCTTATAGCGTCGCTCTCAAGCACGATGTGCTTGTCCTGCAGACTTATAACATTCCCATTCGAGTAATTCAAATCGTTCACCGCTTTTTTCCAAGTCTAATAACTGGCGCTAATCTGCACTTATGACCACTCCGGTGTCTACCGTGGCGAGGCCGACCGAGACTATAATAGATTAGCTATGGCTTTCAGTCAAGCCAGATAGCGCCGCAGATCGCACATCGATCAACAGAAAATCACACCGCTGTCATTGACAATCCACACAAGATGGTGGAATAATGAAAGTAAAATGGTTTACGTTAATCGGCTTAGTTTTACTCCTCTGTTTGTTGAAATGCCGTGTTGGGCAAGGACAAGCCTCTGTTGCGCCGACTTATCATAAGATGGTGAATTATGAGTTACATCGGATCTCAAGAAAGGTTGAACAAGGTCTATGTCTACCTGGTCTCAGCGATAGCTGCTGTCGGCGGGTTTTTGTTCGGGTATGACCTTTCCATCATCTCGGGCGCTGCCATATTTCTGAGAAGAGAATTCGACCTCAACTCCTTTCAGATGGGGCTGGCCATGAGCAGCGCATTAATCGGCTGCGTAATCGGTCCCCTTTTCGGCGGCGGGTTGAGCGATCGGTTTGGTAGAAAAAGGACATTGGTTCTCACGTCCGTATTGTTTGGGGTCTCGGCAGTGGGAACCGCGCTTCCGAGGAACATACTCGAGTTCGACCTTTTTCGTATTGTCGGCGGAGTCGGCGTGGGCCTGGCTTCAGTGGTCTCACCGATGTACATCGCGGAGATTTCCCCTGCTCGAATACGCGGGCGGCTGGTGACCATAAACCAACTGGCGATAGTGGTAGGCTCGTTATCTTCCATCATCGTCTCCTACTTTCTATCGTTCAGTGAGAGTTGGAGATGGATGTTTGCATCAGAGTGCGCGCCGGTGCTGCTGTTTGCGGCTGGACTTGCCATTGTCCCGGAGAGCCCGAGATGGCTGGTTCAGAGAAAGCGGCTAACGGAAGCTCTGGATGTTCTGGCCAGGATCGAGGACCGAGAGCGGGCTGAACTCGAGGTGAAGGAGATATCGTCCTCTCTTACCAGAGAGACCAGCACCCTGCGCGAGCTACTGCGGCCAGGGATGAGAACAGCACTGCTTATTGCCGTTGCCCTTGCCGTCTTCCAGCAGATCACCGGAGTCAGCACGTTACTCTTCTACACTCCGATTATCTTTCAGAGGGCGGGATTTGAGCAGGCATCCAATGCTATACTACAGACTATCATCGTGAACGTGTGGAACCTCTCCTGCACTATTCTGGCGCTCTGGCTCGTGGACCGTCTGGGGAGGCGGCCTCTTCTGCTGTTCGGCACTGCGGCGATGGGGGTTGGGATGATATTGATGGGCGCCTTATTCCACCTCAACCTATCAGGGACGTATCTGCTGCTGGTGATGTTCCTGTGTGTCGGCGCCTATGTAGTCAGTCTGGCGCCTTTAGCCTGGTTGATTATGTCGGAGATCTTTCCGACCCGTATTCGCGGCAAAGCCATGGCAGTGGCGTCGCTGAGCCTGTGGATATCGGCGTTTGTCTCGGTCCAGGCTTTTCCGTCTTTGGTCGAATACCTGGAGAAGGTTGCGGGATCGCCAGCCGGGGCATTTTGGGCTTATGCGGTCGTGTGTATCTGTGCATTCATATTCGGCTGGCGAATGGTTCCGGAAACTAAGGGCAGGACGCTGGAGGAAATCGCCAGTTCGTGGACGAAGTGCACAAATAGTCTGCCGACTATGCCGGAGGAGGAGACGGCAGGCTGTTCGGCGGATGGCTAAGACGCTACTTGTGGAGGAGGCAGCTATGGACACGTGCTCAGGGATGTTTGGAAGGGACCTGAAGTTGCATCGGGCATTCTGGATGCGGCGGCCGGCCGAACGCCCTCTGCTCGGATGCAACCTCGGCTTCTACGTGCGCGAGCGTTATCCGGCCACGATGAGCAATATAGCTGATGGGGCCGTCAGCCCGGATGACATCTGTGTCGATCTTTTTCTTGATGACTGCGAGCGTCTGTATGAATCTCACCGGGAGCTAGACGACGACTACCCGTTCGTTGCATCTCCGTTCATATACGTGCCGTGGATGGAGGCGATTATGGGCTGTCCGGTCCATGCCTCGCCGAGCAGTCTGTGGGCGGAGCCTTGCGTCAGTGATTGGAGTAGCTGGCACTGGCAGCGGCCAACGTTGGACAACCCCTGGGCAGAAAAGCTGCTGGAGTTGATGCGCGCTCTGGTCGAACATACGAGCGGCAGGTATCCCGTTTCGGCCACTATGATGCGTGGTCCGGCCGATATACTTGCGGCGATGCGAGGCGCTCCTTTGCTGCCGCTCGATCTGTTAGACTCACCAGATACGGCAGCGGAGGCAGCCGCGCTGTGTGCGGAGGTATGGGTAGAGGTCGGGAAGGCCCAACTTGAGTTGGCGCCGGCCAGTGACCAGGGTTACATGGACGGAGACAGGGGCTTTCGGATCTGGTCGCCGGAGAAGATGGTATGGCTCCAGGAGGACGCCATGTCGCTGCTCTCTCCGGAACTATATAAGGAGTTTTTCCTTCCTATCGACAGGCGCATAGCAAGTGAGTTCTCCGCCGTAGCATTTCATCTGCACGGCTCCGCGCTGTGGGCTATAGAGGATCTGGCAGCGGCTCCCGAGATAGACGTAATAGAGCTAAACTTTGAGGCTGCGAACGCCGATGTTGAAGGTGCGTTCGCAGGTTGTAAGACCATACAGTCGAGCAAGCCCCTTGTGATGTGGCGGTTGTATGACGACGGTTTCTGGCCGTGGCTGGACCGCGTCCTGGCTGAGTTCCCACCACAGGGGCTGTCTATCCAGGTGACGGTAAACGATTTGGAGGTTGGCAAGAGCGTCAAGGCGGGGTATCTGAAAAGGATAGAGCGTCTGGAGCAGGTCAAAGGCAGGGGCTAGAAACCGTTATCTGATTGCCATAGAGGAAAGAGTACAATGAAAAGCATAATGGAGTTTCCCATCGTCAAGCAGACTACGATGAGATCGCTCGTAGTCGAAGCGCCCAACATGTTGGCGTTATGTGAGCGGCCCGTGCCGCATCCGGGGCCGACGGAAGTATTGATCCGTGTGGCCGCTGCCGCTATTTGCCACACGGACTTCGTGACCATGGCCGGGCAGCACGATGCCGCGAGGTTCCCTTCGGTGCTCGGCCACGAGTTCAGCGGAGTCGTCGAGATGTGCGGAGAGGGTGTATCCAATCTGAGGCCGGGAGACCGCGTGACTGCCATGGGGTTCGCATATTGCGGGATGTGTTTTGCCTGCCGATGCGGCCGCCACACCGCGTGTGAAAACATAGGCGCCATCCCGTTTCACATAGACGGCGCATTCCAGGAGATGCTGGTCGTGCCGTCCAGCATGGTCTTTCTCATCTCAGATTCTCTAAGTTTCGAGGAGGCTGCGCTGACCGAACCGGCGGCTAACGGCTATGCCGCCGCAGAGAGGGGCGGAATCGACGCGGGAGAGAATGTGGTCGTGATCGGTCCCGGTCCTATAGGGCTCCTGGCCCTGCAAGCCGCGGCCATGAGACAGCCTGGCTCATTGATTATGCTCGGAACGCGAGATGAGCGACTGACGCTGGCTTCGAGGTTTGGAGCAACAGATACAGTGAACGTAAGACGGAGCGACCCGCGCGAGGCTGTTATGGAGATCACCCGAGGCAAGGGTGCCGATGTGGTGCTCTTCTGCGGCGGTGGAGAGGAAACGTGGATGCTTTCCAGCCGAATACTGGCCCCGTATGGCAGGGTTGTGGTAGAGGCGCTGCCCGACAGATGCGATGCCTGCTGGCCCGTGCCCATCTTCGACTTCACAGCTAGGCACGTCAGCTATCTGGGGGTCTGCGGCTTTACCGGCTCGCAGTTCGCTACGGCGCTTCGTCTGATCGAGGCCGGAAAGATGGACGTAGGGTCTCTAATCACTCACAGATTCTCCCTGGAGGATTACGAGGAGGCATTCGAGACCTCACAGAAGCGGAAAGAAGGCGCGATAAAGGTCATCTTCAAGCTGTAGAGGGACTGGAAAGGAATTATGTTCAAGGTTGTGCTGGTCGCAAACGACGGCCACCCGGTACCGGAGTGGGTGAGTGAGAAGCTGTCGTCGGAGGGAATCGATTACGTCTGTCACAACTGTTACACTCCCAAGGAGTTGGAGGAGTGCGCAGGGGATGCCGATGTCCTCTGGCTTATGTCCAGCCGCAGAGGGCTTATAGTCGAAGAGAACATGGACATCTTCAAGAGGGCGGGAGTAGTGATAAAGTGCGGCAGCGGGACGGACAACATCGACCATGATGCCTGCACCAGACGAGGCATCATCGTAGCCCACACCCCGGATGATCCTACCGGGCCGACCAGCGATCATTTCATCGCAATGCTCTTCGCAGCGGCGCGACAGATTGCCGTGCAGGATCGACTGGTGCGTCGAGGCAAATGGGACCCGAAGAACGCGCTGCCCGTGGGCGGGCTTGAAGGCGCCGACCTGGGACTTATAGGGTTCGGCAGGATCGGCAGGGCGATAATACGGAAGCTGTCCGGGTTTCAGATGAAGATCAGGGTGTATGACCCTTATATCGAAACAGAGGTCATCGAAGCGGCCGGCGCTAGCAAAGCTGAGCTTGCGGAGTTGCTGAAGGAGTCGCAGTTCGTTCTGGTAGCTTGTCCGCTGACGGAGGAGACAAGGGGGCTCGTAGGAGAGCGAGAGCTTAGAATGATGCGGCCGGACGCCGCTCTGGTCAACGTCGCCAGGGCGGGCATAGTCGATGAAGAATCTTTGGTCAAGGCGCTGAAGGAAGGCTGGATCAAAGCTGCAGCCCTCGATGTCCTGACGAAGCACCCGCCTGGTGATGAGCTGCTTTCCCTGGAAAACCTCACTCTTACGCCCCACATGGGCGGTTATCCGCACGACTACCCGGACGGAATCTTCGCCACAGTAGTCGATGAGATCATTAGAATGTCCCGGATGCAGATGCCGAGATGGATTGTAAACAGGGACGTCAAACCCAGGTGGAACATCAGCAGGAGCATCGTTTGTCCGTGAGATTATCTTAGCAACGCATCCTGAGCCTGTCGAAGGGTGCGTTGCGGCATCCTTCGACAGGCTCAGGATGCGGTAGTAAGTGGGATCAGGATACGTTGCAAAGGATTCCTATACGATCACAAACGATGCTCCTGGGGACATCAGGGAGTAGCGCTCGACACACTTGATCCAAGGAGGACGAAGAACTATTGAGCGAGAGAACGGCAAAGCTCAGAAGGAAACTGGCGGCCGGGGAGAGGAGTCCGGGTGCGTGGATAGCACTGGCATCCCCTATGGCGGCGGAGGTTATGGCGGAGGCCGGTTTTGACTGGGTGATTGTGGACGCCGAGCATAATCCGTTCAACTCCGAAACGCTTCTGCACATTCTTCTTGCCTTCCGCGGCTCGGATACGGTACCATTGATCCGGGTACCCTGGAACGACCCGGTCACGATAAAGCAGGCACTGGACATGGGCTACGAGGGCATAGTGACTCCCCAGACCAACACCGTTGAGGATGCGCGGAGGGCCGTGGAGGCCTGCCGCTATCCGCCGGTGGGCAGACGGGGGTTCGGCCCGATGCGGCCGGGAGGCTACTACAGGGACGGAGGAGAGTATGTCAGAACAGCCAACGACTCTATAATATGCGCGATCCAGATCGAGAACGTCTGCGGCGCGGAAGATATCGACAGTATAGTCAAGGTTCCCGGCATCGACTGGGTGCTCGTTGGTCGTTACGATATGTCGGCAAGTGTGGGCGTGTTCGGCGACGTGGAGCATCCGGATCTCTGGAAAGCTGCATTGAATATCCTCGGGACCGCGAAGGCGGCCGGCATCCCCACTGGAATACCGCTCGGCGGCCCGGACTGTCTGCTTAGGACTATTGAAACCGGCAGCCAGCTTGTAGCCATCGGTCAGGACTGTGCCTACCTGCAATCCGGGGCTGATGGAGCGGTGAGAGCGTTTTACGAGGCCATTAGAAACAAGTGAGAGGTGAGGAGAAATGTTTGCAGTTCGACTAGATCACGTAGCTATTACTGTAAGCGATCTTGAGCGTTCGCTGCGCTTTTATCGAGACCAGCTTGGAATGCTTGAGCAGAGCGATCATGACCTGAAAGGGCCGGAAATCTCGCAAATGGCGGGGAAAGACAAAGTCTATATGAAGGTCGTCCGGCTGACATGTCCAGAAACACCAGGTGTCCAGATCGATCTTCAGCAGTACATCGAGCCGAAGGGCAAGCAGTCCGACAGCAAGCTCGGAGACGTGGCTAACAGCCACATCTGCATAGAAGTCGGCAACCTGGATGATGCTTACAGGAGGTTGAGCGCCGCCGGCGTACAGTTCGTTAGTCCTCCTGTGGAGTTCGACCTCGAAGCGGAGGGGAAGATCGGCTGCGTGTTCTTTATGGACCCGGACGGTTACATATTGGAGCTGACGGAATACCGGAAGAAGGAGAGTTGAGATGGGCAAGTATCAGGAACTGAATGGCAAGTCGGTTATTGTCACTGGAGCCGGACGCGGCATAGGACTTGCTATAGCGAGACGTTTCGTGGAAGAGGGCTGCAAGGTTATGCTCACTGACATTAGCAGGGGCGAGTCCGACAATGTGATCGTCCTGGCGGAAAGGGTGGGCAGCGATGTCTGCTTTGAGCAGGTAGATATTTCCTCTAAAGACCAGGTTGAAGCGATGATAGAGAGGGCTGTGAGGCAATTTGGTCGCCTGGATATAATTGTGAACAACGCAGGCATCGGTGAGATCGCTCCGCTGATAGATGTGGATGAGGATAGCTATGATCGCCAGATGGCGGTGAATGCCAAGGGCACTTTTCTGTGTGCAACGGCGGCGGCCCGTCAGATGCTAAAGCAGGGCAGGGGCGGCAGGATTATCAACAACGCGAGCGGCGCGGGCAAGATGGCTCCAGGGAAGGCATTACCGCTGGGTGTGTATGCCATGTCCAAACACGCGGTGATCGGCCTGACTAAAGCTCTTGGTCACGAGTTGGCCGCCGACAACATCCTGGTAAACTGTGTCTGCGCCGGTATTGTGGATACGCCGATGTGGGATCTGATAGACCGCGAGACGGCCCGGATCAAGGGACTACAAGAAGGGACTGTCAAGGCTGCCGCCGTCGCTTCGATCCCAATAGGTCGAATCCAGCAGCCGGAGGACATTGCTAACATGATCGTATGGCTTGCGAGCGACGACGCCAGTTATGTCGCAGCGCAGGCGCTCAACTGCTGCGGCGGGCTGGTACCCTACTAATAAGGGGCCGGGGGTCGAGCGATTTTAGATTTTAGATTTTAGATTTTAGATTGAAGGGTTAAGGTAAGAGGAATTGCACATGAAGCCTTTGGCTTCACCACTATGAACGAAAATAGGGATTGGCGTTTCGGGCTGGGATTCCAACCCCCAACCCCTAACC
>JACPPP010000239.1 GCA_016190935.1 Armatimonadota bacterium
GGCCAGAGGACTATGAAGCTGCCGCCCCTGGAACCCGTACAGGCTATCCTGCTGCGACTCCTCGGCGTCGGCAATATCAGTTATGGCTGAGTGTGCTCACCACCTACGGAGGGAACTGAATTCTGAACCGCGAAATATGGGCCTAGTCTTTTCTGCCCTTGACAGTATGTCTCTATACCTGGCGGCATACCTTTTCACCAGAGTTTTGTACCCGTAGTTCACTGCATACCAGATGGGGTAACGCCCGTCCTCATCTTTCACGTCAAATCTCGCACCGTATCTGTCCAAGATGTCAACTATCGCCATTTTGTCCCATGCGAACGCTGAGTGCAGGGCGGTTCCCAAAGCATTAGCGTAATTCACATCCTGGCCAGCCTCCAGCAACAACTTCACAAATCCACGGTGACCTTCACTGGCAGCGATAAACAGCGGAATGAGTCCAGACTCTTCCTCAATATTCAGTTGCACGCCGTTTTCAACAAGCCATCGGGCGAAGCGAGTCTGACCCTCCTGAGCCGCCCAGTGTAGAGGGGCGTAGCCGCCGTCATCTGTTGCCTCTAGCGAGAGTCCTCTCTTTTGTAACATACGGCCTATGCGTACGCTTCCCCTTGCAGCAGCCGCATGCATCAGGCCGAAGCCTTCTTGCTCAACTGAAAGATTACACCCGCTCGCGATCAGCAACCGTGCCACGGTAAATTGCTCGTTATATATAGCCGCCTCAATAGGAGATAACCCATCGTGATCCTTCTGGTCAATATCCGCACCGTTCGCTATCAGCATCCTGGCGATCTCTGCATTGCCTCGGATGCAAGCTATCATTAAAGCCGTAGTTCCCTCGTCATCGGTGGCGTTCACATCCACACAACTGGCAATCAAGAACTCCAATTGCGGAACATCTTCTTCATTTACACTTTTGAACGAAGCTTCCGTGTGCACAGTGCGTTGAACCTCCAAATGTCATTATCGTCTCTATGAACCAGACAGACCCATAACAAACGGCATGGTCTGCAATTGGAAAATGTCACCTTATAGAGAGCCGCCTCTTGCACTGCTCCGCTGCTATTGGTGATTGCCAGACTGCTCCCGGCACCATCGGAATGGCAGACTGTTTGTGTGGTGCCGGATATTTCACTGATGACCCCTGGACCGACATACGATGTGACGCTGCTCCCGGTCACCGCCTCAACTACTTCCGCTCCGTCCAACAGGAAGTCTGTCGCCGTTCCCCCCTGCGGCGTCTTTCTTACGCGTATGCCATCGGCGTTGTAGATGTAGTCCTGTGTCGTCGCACCAATCTGCTCCCAACGAGTCAATCGATTCAGGTAGTCCCAGGTGTAGGTAGTCGCGCCATAAGTAAGTAGATTCCCCTTGTCATCATAGGTAATGCCTGTCCCGGTCATCTTGTTGGCGTCATCGTAGGAATAGCTGGTGTAAGTCAACTGTTTCCCACTCTGGTCCATGGTCTTTAGCCCGATCCTGTTTCCGGCGGCGTCGTAATCGTATTGGTAATTGTAGATAACACCCGCGTCTCCGCCTCCGTAGTGTGAACGCTTCTCATGAACCAGCCTGTAGAAATCGTCATACTCATAATCCACCTGAGCATTGATGCGACTGCCATTGGGCTTGAGGATGTTCTGCACAACCTGAGTCCTTGTGCCATTCTTGCCCCAGTATGTGGGGTCATAGGTATAGGTGGACTCTGCGATTATTATCGTTCCATCCGAGTTCTGGTTGCTGATAGTCGTGAGCCAGTTCCGACTGTTGTAGCTGAAAATGGTCTTCGTGCCATTCGGATAGATGATGGTATCGACCAAACCATTGTCCTTGTAGAGAAATTCTGTATCCACAGCGCTCCCCTTCCAAGCATGTGGATTGTGTTTCTGTTCGTGGCGTCGGTCTGCGCCCCGTCGTGTTAGCGACGTAAGTGCACTTATTGTGAACAACAAGACCAGGTTTAAAGTATCAAGCTGACGGGTATTATCCGCTCCAGTGCTATGTGTGACAATGCTCGAGCTGGTGGGGGAGCAAGACAGGAGTGATGCCGGTGAGAGATTGTGCACCCGATCTATGAGTCGCGTAACAAGACCGATGTCCGGCTCGTATACGCAAGTTAGCCTCAATACGGTTCACTTAACGTCCAAAATCAAGGCGAGCAAGCTGGCCGTCACGCTCAGGCTTCGATCTAAATGAACCGAAATCTTGCTTAAGTGAACCGTATTGAAGTTAGCCTGCATTATTCACGAGCAGATCAAGGCCGGGACAGCGCCCGGCCACTATATCTTTTCGTGGATAATCCGGGTCAGAGAAATTCGTATTTCACAAGAAGAAGGGGAGCGATCAAGCAGACAAGCAGACGCCAACGTCCGCCTTCCCATCGTCCACCCCCAAACCAGCGTATGAAGAAAGGAAACATCACTATGTGTACTAGGATTCCGCAAGTTAGCGTGCTAATTGCAACAATTCTGACCGTTCTATTGGTGGTCAGCGTTGCCTGCGCGGCGAATGCGCCCTACTTCAACGAACAGGAGAAGCAGGCGGTCAAGGCGCAAGCAGCACCCCAGGACAAGGGTTATCTAGTTGATGTTGGATCCAGAGTAATTGGGCCCGTTCTGGGCAAACCCCTGAATTACAAAGGAGGCCGGACGCTTGTGTACGTGCAGTTCCAGCGTCCACTCAAAGCTTCTGAGAGAGGTCAACTCAAGGGGAAAGGCGTGAGGTTCTATCGCGCCGTTTCGTCTAACACTTACCTGGTGAAGGCCAAGCCGAGCGGTGTTCAGGCTCTGAACGCGAATCCCCTGATCCGTGGCATAGAGCCCGTCCTGCCCGCCGACAAGCTCACTAAGGCTCTGTATACGGGCCACGTTCCGGCCTACGCGGTCAATGCAGACGGCTCCTGGGCCGTCTATGTTCGGTTCTTTGAGGATGTGAAGTTGGGCCATGCTATTAAAGCACTGCACGCTCAGGGCATCAAACCCGAGGCTCCGGGGCGCTTCCTATTCAACAATCGCCTCCTCGTCAATGCCATACAGTCGCAGGTGCTGTCACTGGCCGAGGACCAGGCAGTCCAGTCGATCCGCGAGCTTCCTCCGCCGCCGAAGGAGGACAACGCCGTAGCGGCCCAACTCTCCAACGTTGACATCCTTCAGGTCGCTCCGTTTAACCTGGATGGTACCGATGTCCGGATAGGTGAGTGGGATGGCGGGCAGATTCTCACTACCCACCAGGACTTGACACCCCGCGTGACCAACGTCGAGGCCGACAACGCGATCAGCTCGCACTCGACGCACGTCTGCGGCACTATGATCAGCAGTGGCGCGAACAACGCCAACGCCATGGGGATGGCATTGAACGCCACTGTCTTCGGCTACGACTTTGATGATGACACCACTGACGAGCAGTCGGACGCAGTCACGGACCATGCAATCCGCATATCCAACCACTCCTGGGGCAGTATTATTGGCTGGGACTTCGACGGGACCAACTGGAACGACACAGGCAATACCGGCCAGTTCGGCCTCTACGAGGGCGAGTGCGCGGACTACGACACTCTGGTCAGGGATACCGGTTTGATCGTCTGTAGATCAGCCGGGAACGACCGGGACGACTGTAATCCTGGGGACCCGAACGACTGCGATGGCACGCTCGGTGCGGATGGGCAGCGGTACGACACCATACCAGACCGTGGCGTCGCCAAGAACGTCATTACCGTCGGCGCGATCAATGACAACGGCACGACGATCACAGGCTTCAGTTCGTCAGGCCCAGCCAACGATGGACGCATCAAGCCTGATGTTGTCGCCAATGGAGCCGGCCTGACGTCAACATGCGAGGCCAGCAACTCCGACTACTGCAGCAAGAGCGGCACTTCGATGTCATGCCCGACAGTTTCAGGAATCTGCGCACTGCTGGTGCAGCGCTACCGCCAGCACTATGCAAACGCAAATCCAACGCCGGATATAATCAAGGCGCTGCTTGTGAATACTGCCGTTGACCTGGGGCGGCCCGGTCCCGACTACCTATTCGGCTACGGACTTGTGGACGCACTGGAGGCTGTCGATACGATAGACGTCGGCGGCGTTCGCATTATCACCGACGCCGTGGACAACGGGCAGACGGATGAATTTCTTGTGGCCGTCGGTCCTGGAGCGGGTCAGCTCAGGGTCACGCTGAACTGGATCGACCCCGAAGGTACCACCGATAGTGGCGACCCCGACATAGTGAACAATCTCGACCTGGAGGTAGTTCAGCCGGACGACACGGTGATCTTCCCGTTTACGGGTCCCGGAACGGTCAACTTCACGAACAATGCGACTGCCACAGGCCCCAACTCAATCGACACGGTCGAGCAGGTAGTGGCAAATCCTGTGCAGGGCTTCTGGAAGGTGCGCGTAAAAGGCACTTCTGTGCCGGCGGGCCCGCAGAACTACGCGCTCGTTTCGAACGCCTCCTTCTCGCTTCCTGACGAGCCGGACATACGCGTTAACGCTCCGCTCGACTTCGACGAGGTCTGTCCTGGAGACAAGCAGGACATTCAGGTCTCCATTTTCAACATCGGCGGCGCAGACCTGCTCGTCAATAGCGTCTCCGTGGTATCCGGCGGAGCCGACTTCTGGGTGCTGCCAGATCCTGCCCAGCCATTCATCGTACAGCCGGGCGCTCACGTCGATGTTACTGTCAGGTTCGAGCCGAGTTCTCCTGGTCCCAAGACGGGTACCCTTCGGATCGAGTCCAACGACGAAGACCAGGGAGTGCTTGACATCGAGATGACAGGATTCGGCGGCAGCCCGCAGATAGACACGATGATAGCCAACAACGGTAACTTCGGAGACGTCTGCCTTGGTACATTCAAGGACTTGGATCTCACCATAGTCAACAGCGGTGGGTGCGATCTGACCGTGATCAGCATCTTATCCTCTTCTGCTGAATTCCAGGTGGCAGGGATCATTTCTCTGCCTGTCGTCATTCACGCTGGCGACTCGCTGGCGGTGCCGATCAGGCTTCAACCGACAAGTCTGGGCGCTAAGGCGGCGACGATTACTATCACGAGCGACGATCCGTTGACGCCCGTTAAGGTTGTGGATGTTAATGGCAACACTCCTCCGGGAGACATCAGGGTTACCGGCTCAACGGACTTCGGTGACGTCTGCCCCGGGGTTTTAGCGGAGAAGACGATCTCGATCTGCAACGTCGGTAAGTGCAATCTGACTGTAACCAGCGTTGCATTCGAACCGCCCTGCCTGGACTTCACGCTCGTTAATAACCCGTTCCCGGCTGTTATCAGCCCGGACTCCTGCGTGGATGTTGTTATCCGGTTCACGCCGACGTTTGTCGGACCGAAGTCGTGCACTCTGGTTATCAGAAGTGATGATCCGGATACACCGGTTATCGAACTTCTGGTTACGGGCAACACTCCGGCGCCGCTCATCGATGTGCCGCCAGACCTGGCATTTCCTCCTACAGTGATCCAGAGGATAGGTCCATGTGTATCGCTTCTACCGTTCCCTATCTCGAATACGGGGACTTGCCCCCTGAAGATCACTGCCATAACGATTGGTGGGCCTGATGCGAGTTTCTACTCTCTGGATGGTCTGCCCTCGTTCCCGATCATTCTGGAACCGGGACACATAGTGGGTGAAGGCGACCTGAACGTGGCCTTCGCTCCCGACCTACTGGACCGCGACCTTGAGGCCACGCTGACTGTCACATACGTCTCAGACCCCATTACAGGGGCGACGACGGATGTGGTGAGGGCGCTCTGTGGTGAAGGTGTCATGACCGGAGCGAGGGTGCTCGTGACAGCGGGTGGCGTGCCTGTGACGACAGTGGAAAAACTGCAGATTCAGCGGATAAACGCGAACCGGAACCGGCCTCAGCTTGACACCGTTGACGTGTCGAGGAATCTGCCGCTGGTTGCGGTTGTGCCGAGCCCGCCTTGTCTGCCGTTCCAGTATCACAAGGAATACGGCACGGTGTCGAACCCGATCCAACTGCTTCCGGGGTCTTACCAGGTGACCGCTACCGTTAGACTCGGTGGCACAGGTAAGCCAAGCACAAAGACCGTCGGATTTGACACAAACACCTGCACGTTCAACCAGACTATTGTGATCGACTTCTGATCACTCACGCGGATGGGGAGGGATTTCAAATCCCTCCCCAGCATGAGATTGCAGATTGTAGATTGAATGTCATTCTGAGCCCTTCGACAAGCTCAGGAGGATCCCGGCCACTACATCAATGGTACCGTCAAGGACGGAGCCCGGCCACTACACCATGTCAGCCCGCTATTAGGAGCGGACGCTACTTAGAACAAACTTGCCAAACCGAGAGGATCCTGTATCTCCCCGCGTAGAGTGACTACCTTCGCCTGGACTGGAATGTCCTTGCCCGCCGCCGCGACTGCCTCCCGCGCAACCTGCATCAAACCGAAACAACACGGAACCTCCATATGCAGCACCGTTATGCTCCTGATGTTGTTGCCTGACACGATGGCGGTGAGCTTGTTCAAGTAAAGATCGAGGTCGTCGAACTTTGGACAGCCGATCACGAGCGCCTTGCCCCGCAGGAAATCCGGATGCAGTGAGGGGTAGGCAAAGGGAACGCAATCCGCCGCAACGAGCAGGTCCGCGTCCTGGAAATAAGGCGCGCCCGGATTTACAAGGTAGAGCTTGACCGGCCACTGCCTCAGTTCGCTACCAATCTGCGGCGCAGGGGCGTTGTCTGACGTCTGCCTGGCATCGCTCCTGAAGTCGAGCGTTCTGGCCGATGGGCAGCCTCCTCCCGCATGGATAGCATGGGCCGGGTGAGCTGGTTTATCTCCCAGATGATCGTGGGCATGCGGATCGTAATCCCTTCCGAGTCTGTCGAGATGCTCCATCACCGCTGCCTCGTCGAACTCCTCTGCCTCGCGCTCCTCGAAACTGATGGCCCCGGTCGGACAATCTCCAAGGCATGCCCCAAGGCCGTCGCAGTACTTATCCGCTACGAGCTTCGCCTTGCCGTCTATGATCTGGATCGCGCCTTCGGCGCAAGCCGGCACGCAGTCCCCACATCCGTTGCAAAGCTCCTCGTCGATCTTGATTACCTGTCTCAGCACTTCTGCCATTTTGATTCCTCGCTCTTGATTCTCGGTTTATTCTCTATCCACCATTATTATATCTCAGAGGGCCTGCTGAGACCTTGATGTAAGTCAAAAGGGGCAAAAAAGTTGATCTGACTTCTGACTTCCGGTTTCTGAATGCTATTTTCGAAAAGAATTTCTTCGACCTAGCAGGAATCTTCACCAGTCACGTTGAACTATACATGCGGAAGTGACTTGCACATAGTGGAAGTTCAGCCTGAATACGGAGTCTACTATAAGTATTGACCAGCAGCATCGTCATTTAATGCCGAACACTCTTAGCCCGACCTATTCACCAGCATCAGCAGGCTTCGGTTTTTCTGTATTGTGAAGTGAGGTAGAGAGTACCTTCGTAGAGATATACTACCGCACTGATACAAATGTGCAGACCTGTCAATGCAGATAAAGCAGTCCGAAGCAACTGCTGATGCATAATTCGGGTTAGGAACTTCCGATGAGATGATTAGGTCTTATTAGAAAACAAATGAGTTACAAAGATAGAACCAACCAGGCTATTCGTGAACCTCACTCCAAAACATCAGAGACCGCGCGGGAGCCGCAAACTGGAACCGGCAAGTATCCAACAATCTCAGCAGCCGACGTGCGGCATAATTTGATATTTGTGGTGCTGCTGGACGCCGTGTTCACGATGGGTGTCGTGGACCTGAACCTGGTAATGTCGCCGATGTGGGTTTTCTTCAAGGCTTCGAATACCCTGGTCGGGCTGGTTGGCGGCACGGTGTCGATCATGTTGATCGGGACAGTCCTGTCACCGTTCATCACTCGCAGGTTCAGGTTCAAGAAATGGTATCTGTTCGTCTCGCACCTACCATATATCGGGGCATGGGGTGTGATCGGCCTCGTTCTGGCGCTCTCAATGCGGCTTGGCGTGTCAAATGAATGGCTGCTTACGTTTGTTGTAGCCATGCTGATAGCCGGAAACTTCTTCGGCGGGTTCGTTGCTCTTCCACACCAGGAGTATATCGCTGCGTGCATCCCGATGAGCCACCGTGGGCGATGCGGCGGGTACGCGCAGACCATCGGAGGACTGGCATCGCTGGGTTCGGCAGCCCTCGCTGGCGTCATTCTTAAGATCGTGCCCAAACCTATGTCTTTCGGGTACACTTTCCTGCTGATATGGGGTTTCTGTCAGTTTGCATACGTATTTTCGCTGTTCGGCAGGGAGCGCCCGACGCCGGTCGAAAAATCGCCCAAACCGTGGTCCAGGAAGATGATAAAGGCGGCATGGGATGACAAGAAGTATATGCGGTTGATGGTCATTCAGGTGCTGCACACCATGCTGTTCAGCGCGACGTTCATCACGTTTGTGCCGATATACGGTTTTCGCGAACTCAAGATGCCCACAGTCGCCGCTGCCGGCTTGGCGATGTGTATGCAGGTAGTCAAGATGATCACTGCTACACCGATCGGCCAGAGCACGGACAGACTGCGACCAAAACGAGTGCTCCCCTTCTGGGCTTTGTTTGCCTCAGTGGTTCTTGCACCACTACTTGTGTGGCACAACGCCATCGCCGTGTTCATCAGCATGGGCTTGTCTCAGTTGTATTTCATGGGGTCATGCTCGGCGCTGGCCGCGCTTACGTATGGGATACCTGCTCCTGAGAACCGAGCAGGGCATTTTACAGTACAGTTGATGCTCCAGTGGGGAGCAACAGCCGCTGGCCCGGTCCTGGTTGGGATCGTCTGTGATATATTGCCATACAGGACAGTATTCGGGCTGCTGGCTTGCGCGTCGGTCGGTTTCTATTTCCTATCGAGATACCTGGTTGCGCCGTTCAGCGAAAACCCGGAAGATTATGCATAATACCGATTGCCCTTGCGGCCGCCGCTCGCAGTTCCGCACCCTTCGTGCTTCGTCCTTCGACAAGCTCAGGATGCTCAGCATGGCTCAGGATGCGAAACTGCTCGCTCCATGAGCAATTGATATAAGGAGGAAAATATTGCACTGGTCTCAAAGCAGAATGGGCTTCGACCCTGACAAACTATATGCCCTGGGAGTACGTCATGTTTATGTCTTCCCAGGTCAAAGCACCGCTGACTGGTTCTGCAATGAAGAAACTTTCATCCGCAGGCTGCAAGAACTTAAGGACAAGAAGGCTGAGACGGAAGCCAAGTATGCCGACCTGCAGGTGCATTTTCTGAGCTATTCATCCTCTCATCCAGAGGGCCAGACAAAAGTGCCAACGGCCTACCAGAACCAGATCGACATCGACGGTAATTTGCGCGAAGGCTTTGTTTGTCTGCGAGATGAGAATTATGTCAAGAATCTGCTGGAGCGTCTGCGTCGGGTTGCCCTCTCCGGATTCCGCCGAATCCTTATGGATGACGATCTCAAAGATGCACTTTGCTTCTGCCCACTTCATATCGATGGCTTCTCAGAGGCGCTCGGCAGGAAGATATCTCGAGATGAACTGGCTCATGCATTTACCGATACAACCGGGTCTGAGTCTTCCGTCGAACTAAGGCTGCAGTATATAGGGTTTTGCCGGAAGAGATTGTTTACTGTAGTGAAGGAGATCGAGCAGGAGGCGCATGGAGTCAATCCACAGTTGCGGATCGGTACCTGCCTGCCAGCACGGCGATTTCAGGAGTTGACAGGAATCGCATGTGGGGACATCTTGAAGATACTGGATACACCGGAGGCGCCTTCGTTTGCCAGGTTGCCCGGGGAGCATTATAGTCCGACAGCACTGGACATGGCTTGCAGCCTGGGCTACCAGACTTACTTCGACTCTGTTTTGCCCCATACCTATGAGCGATGCTGGGAGACTACAGCCGTGGGATCTGCTCCATATCCCCCAAAGACTTCATCGCAGTTATCTCAAGAAGGTCAAATCGCCGAAAGCCTCAGCATCGTCCCGGTTCTATGGGCCTGGACGGAGGAGTTCGATTCTCTGCATCTATGGGATGGGCTGATCCGCGGGCGGCAATGGCCAGGCCTGGTCATTCCACGGAACAACGACCGGCGGTACGGGGGTATTCCGGTATTTGTCCAAACAGGATTAGCGCACGAATTGTCGCTGGATGAGCTTATGAAGGATGGAATCATCAGGGGTTATCAGACACTTTCGCTGATGGGATTGCCGATGCGATTGGACTGGGAGGCCCGTCCAGAAGACGATACGATCTGCCTCTTTGGGCCGCAGCCGAGAACTGTGGCTAAACGCGCCGCGCAATGGCTGCGCGAGGGCCGGACACTGATAGTCGATCTCCCGGCTGCCGGTAAGCTCTGCGCTTACCTGCCGGAATCGTTCGGCTTTTCGCTGGAACCGATGGTCAACAGGCCGCATTCGGAGGTCCGAGTTTCCGATGGAGAGATAAGTCACTCAGTGCCCGGCTTCCCGGCTGACACGGCAGCAGTGGTTGTCGGGAAAAACGTCAGGGCACTGACCAGGTTCCGGGATGCGAGCGATGAGGACATCGGTATTGGGATCGCCTCGGTCGCCGTGCACGATGGGATGCTTCTTATCCTGCCGTTCGACCTGAGCGAGATCAATTTCAGGCTGGGCGACAGATTTCATCGGGATGTGTTGCTGCAGAATCTCCTGCCGTTCACATCGGGCAGTTTGCCGTTCCTGGATGGCGAAGGATTTCTGCAACTGGTTCTCTTTAAGGAGCAGGGTGAGGAGAGTTATGTGGCAATCAATTATTCCGATCATCCAGTTCAGGCGGTTCTGCATAGCTCGACGGCAAGCGGTGGGATCACGATTGATCTGGAGAGTCTTGGAGTCAGAAGGGGGCCGACAGGAGCGGCATGACTTCACGCGAGAGAATCACGACCACATTGAACCTGGGAATCCCGGACCGTGTCGGCATACTGGATGCTCCTTGGCCTGAAACGATTACCCGGTGGCATCAGGAGGGACTTCCGGCGTCGGTCTCTCCACACGAGTTCTTTGATTTCGACGTGGCTCACTGCCTCTATCTTAATACTTCGTTCATGCTTCCGGTAAAGACATTGGCAGACGACGGAGAGTCAATAGTTTATTCAGATGACTGGGGAGCGGTGAAGAAGTGCTGGCGGTCAAAGACCGGAACGCCGCTGGTTCTGGACTATCCTGTAAAGTCAGAGCAGGACTGGCTAAAGCATAAGCCGTCGCTTCAGGCAGACCTAAACAGGTTCACGTGTAAGCTGTGGGGAGACTATTCCTTGCCAGGGGATCGAGCAGAAGACGCAGAAGAGCAGTTTTCTATATGGGAAGGTACGCTAGCGAGATACCATCAGGCTCGCAAGAGTGATAAGTTCATGTTCCTGTTCACCGTCGGCCCGTTCGAGTCGGCCGGCAACTGTTTTTCAACAGAAGACCTGTGTGTCGGGATCGTGGAGTCGCCTGAGCTGTTTCAGGACATTTTTCACACAGTGACTGATTTGATCATCGAATCATTCCTGCTTCTGAAGGCGGCCGGGGTGGAGGTAGACGGCATCTTCCTTGCCGACGATCTTGCTTATAAGAATGGTATGCTGATTTCCCCAGGCGTGTGTCGCCAGTTGCTACTTCCCTGCTACCAGCGGATATGCTCCTTCTTCAGAGAGCAGGGCTTAACCGTCACTTTTCACTCCGACGGCAATCTCAGGGAGGTACTGCCGCTGCTTCTGGAAGCAGAGATCACAGCCATACAGCCTCTGGAAGTGAAGGCTGGAAACGACGTCAGGGATCTGAAAAAGATCTACGGAGACAGGGCCGTCTTCGTGGGCAATATCGACGTGGGCGCACTGGCCGGGAGCAAGAAGGACATGGAGCAGGAGATCAAGAGCAAGATCCACGCAGCCAAGGAGAACGGCGGCTATATATACCATTCTGACCACTCAGTGCCTCCCTACGTCAGCTTTGACAACTACAAGTATGCCATTGAATTGGTCAGGGAACACGGTTCTTATTGATCTGGTGGGAACAGCGGTAGGCGCTTCTCACTGAAATTGCGCGCAAAACGCACAGCTTTTTATCACGAAACCACGAAAGGAA